>JBFFHS010000107.1:0-11140 GCA_041556855.1 Gammaproteobacteria bacterium | reverse complement strand
GGTAGCACACGGCGACCGCGGCAGGCAACCGGGAGCCGACGCCGATCGCAGCGCGGGCGCGCCCCGCGGGAGCAGGTCGCAGCGTCCGTCGGAGCGTGCCCGGGCGGGGCCCCGCACGATTTCGGCTGGAGCCCTATGGGGACGTCATGGCTGCTGTGGTGCGCGCACCGGACGGCGCATGGCTGCAATTTTTTGATCAAAAAAACAAAGACTTGGAGTGTCCTGAGCCCGAGTCGTGAAGCATCTCACGGAATCGGTGCGTGGGTGAACATCATCTATACTTCAGTGACGGTTTTGCCGAGGGACTGAAAGACCATGAGCGAGGAAGCTTTGCTAGCCCTGGCCGGGGCCGCGAATCTGCTGGCATCGTACTACTGGTGCAAGAGTCTCATCTGGGCCCTGAAACACTGGCGCGGCGCAGGTCAGCAAGCCTCAAAATAGGGTTCTTGGATAGCGACAGCGGTCACCCGGGACAGGGTGCGAGCGTCGGGGCTGCCGTCAGGAGGTTGCCGAGAGCTGCTCGTAGAGTCTCAGGGTCTCCCGGGACGGCTCCAGATTGAGCCGCGCCGCAAGCTGGGTACGACACCGATTGAATACGCCGACCGCCTCTGCTGGTCGCTCCAGAGTCTGATAGCACAGCATCAGCGCGCGATAGAGCTGCTCGGCCACATCATCTGCCTCCAGACCCCGCTCCAACAGTCCGGCAGCCCCCTCATGATCGCCCAGGTCCTGCAGGCGGGCTGCCAGGTCGCTGATCAGGCGCACGAAGCGGATGCGCAATTCTTCCCGCGCGCCGAGGGCCCACGCGGCGTCTTCGCCATCAAGGAACGGGCCTTGATAGAGGGTCAGCACCCGTTCGGCCACTGCCAGCACGTCATCTCGCCCGCCCGTGAGCTGCTGGGCGCTGTCGGCGCTGACCGCGTTGAGCGCCCAGGTGTCCAGCCAGAAGCGGCGCTTGTCCAGGCTGACTTTGCCGTCGTGAAGAATGACAGCGCGATCGTCCCCCAACAGCTTGCGGAGTCGATGCAGCGTGGTGTTGAAAGAGCGATGGGCATAGTCGCTGTCGATGCGTGGCCAGAGCGCGTCCGTGATCCGCTCGACCGGCACCTGTTGACCCCCGTGGGCCACAGTCACCTTTAAAAGCTCCGCCGGCCGCCCCCGGGCTTTGCCGTTCAGACCTGGCCCGCTGCCCCGGTCGATCTCGAAGCGGCCCAGAGTCGACACGCGGAACGCCCAGGGCCAGGACGGTATGTCCAGTGGCGGCTCGTCGGGCACCAGGCCACGGGCCTTGATCAGCCGCTTGGCGTACTCGGGCTCGATGTCCCAGCGGAGCGCGGCGACTGTCAGCTCTGCCATGATGCGTGGCTGCCACCAGACACAGTGCGTGAAACCTCGCTCGCGGCCCACCTGAAAGGCATAAGCCAGAGCCTTCCTGCCCGAGCTGACCCGACCGTGATTCAGGGCAATATGGGCATAGCTCAAAAGCGTCATGAACTCCAGCAGGGCGTTGTCGATGGTTTTTGCCAGGCGCCGCAGCTCGCGCAGGTGGGTTACGCCTTTACGCTCGTCGCCACACTCCACCAGGATTTGCGCCAGGCCCAGTCGACACAGTACCTCGAAGAACGGCAGGCCCATTTCCGTCGCCGTGCGCAGTGCTTTGCGCTGCAGTTCGTAGGCGCCGAGGACGTCGCCCTTCAACATCGCCAGCCAGGCAGAGAAGTATTGGAATAGACAGGAGTCGAAGCGGCGCGCGCTCAGCGCCAGCTCATCAGTCTGGTCCAGCAGTTCAGCAGCGGTATCCAGATCACCCGCGCCCAGGGCACCGCCGGCGCCGTTCAGAAGAAGGCTGTTCTTCCACAGGTGAATCCCGCTGAGCTCCGCAGCATCCATGCCTGCCCGCACGGCCTGCATGCACTCCTCGTAGCGACCGGCGAGCATGTAGTACATGGACTCAACCATTGGCAGTGTGGTAGCGGCGATGGGTGGCACGTCCGCCTGCTTGGCGATCGCGCGCATGGCTTCCACCAGTTCCAGCGCTTTGTTGAAACGGCCCGTCCACACAATGCCGGAGACCAGGATCATGGCGGCATCCAGACGCATGCTGGGATCCGCCGAACGCTGAGCAACCGCGTAGGTGCGCTCACCCCAGCGTTCAATCTCGGGATGAAAGGGCTGACGGAACACCAGCGCCATGTACATGTTGTGAATCAGCGGTTCGCCATAGGGCTTGTCCGGAAAATGGGAGTCTTCGCGGAGCAGTTGTTCCACCATTTCGATCCACGGATCCAATCGGGTCAGATCGTCCAGTCCATAAAGGATCGCCTCCAGCACGCCGGCGCAGGCGCGGAACACGCCTTCCTTGTCCGGTTCGCTCTGGGTGCGGAACAGTTCGAACGCGCGCTCATACAGCCGGCTGCTCTCCCGGGGCGCAGCCGCAAAGCGGCAGGCGCCCAGCCAGTACAGCAGCCAGGGGTCCGTGTCCAAGCGATCTCGCGGCAGCTCTTCCAGCCACTGCTCAAGGGTCTCGCCGCGGCCCTGTTCCAGCAGCGCGCCGGCTTGAGTCCGCAGCAGCCGTCCCAGCTCTGACCATTCCCGGTTTTCAATACGAAGGGAGATGGCATCTTCAATCTGTCCCTTGTGTTCCAGCAGCGAGGCGGCGCGGCTCTGCAGCCCAGTCAACGCCTTTTTCCCCATGATTTCCTCGCAGCGCCGTTTCAGGAATTCGCGCAGCAGAGGGTGATAGGTGTAGATGACATCATCCTGACCGTATGTTGAGGTGACGAAGTAACCATCCTGGGTCATGTGGCTGAGCGCAGCCTGGGTGTCGTCCCGATCCGTCAGCGCGTACGCCAGCTCCGCAGTGATCTGCGGCAGGACAGCCGTCTGCAGCAGAAATTGCTGCGAGTCGTCATCGAACTGTTTGAGCACCTCACCGGCCAGATAGTCGAACACCACCTGAGGTGTGAAGTTGGCCGGCATTTCCGCTACCCGGCCATCGCCGCGCATGTGCTCCAGCATCAGAACCAGGCCGGCCGCCCAGCCCTGGGTGCGTTCATACAATTGCTGCCGCAGTGTTTCGCTCAAGTCGTGACCGCGCAGATCTACCAGACGGTCCACTTCCTCCCGCGTCAGGCGCATGTCTTCCCAGTCCAGCAGCAGCAGTTGCTGGTTGGCGCGGAGGCGAGCGAAGGACGCCGGCGGCTCCCCGCGGCTGGTGATTAACACGCAGCTGCCTTCCGGGACTTCGTCGAGGCCGTCACGCAGCACCTCGTGGAAGCGGGATCGCACGGGTAGCTCATGATAGTTGTCGATCACCAGGGCGAACGGCGTGGCCAGGGAGGCGAACAGCTGGCGGAAATAGCGGTGGGTAAATGCCGGCAGGTCGTTCAGATAACGGGGCATGAAGGCCGGCAATGGCGCGCGTTGCCCTCCCTCCCGGCCCGCGGCGGCCTCAGCCATGTAATAAAAGAAGGTCGCTACATCGCCATCGCTGCCGTCTGCCTGATACCACAGGCAATCGTGGGCCCAGGTATCCACATAGTCGGCAGCCAGGGTGGTCTTGCCGCTGCCGGGCGGTCCGGAAATCCATACGATCGAGCAGCGTCGGCCTTCGTCCAACCGGTTGAATAAACGCTCCCGAGATACCACGTCGGGGAGGTTGGGACGGTGGACCTTGGCAAGGCGGGTGGCGGGTCGGGTCATAGAGGTCGAGTTTGCCACGGGCCGGGCCCCATGACCCTGACACAGGTCTTACAAATTCGCCCGCGCCAAAACCGCGAGATGGGTGCGAGCCCCTCGATCGGCGTGCCCAAGGGCCGGTCGGCCTTCCCCAGCGCGTCCCTCGCTGGGTCGCAAACGGCTGCTCATCAAGACGTTATCAGCGCAGATCCCGGCCCCTGACTAGGGTGCTCGGACGGGCGCCCCTAAAACCCCAAGGCGCCCGGATTGAGCAGACCATCCGGATCCACCTCCGCCTTGAGCGCTCTGAGCACCCGGGCCGTATCCGGATGCATCGACTCCAGGTAGCGGTAGGTTTTGCCGATCTGGTTGGAGGCAGCTCCGAATTCGGCGAACAGCGCCACACCCTTTTCGCGCAACTCTGCCACCAGCGCCGCTGCCTCCGGATTGGCGGCCGGGTTGTCAAGCTTGGCCAGATGGCCCGGACCAGGCGTGCGCTCATGGACCGGCAGCCAGGTGTCGAACCAGTGAAACACGGGCTCGAAGCTGAAGGCGTGGGTGTCGATGCCGATCAAGAGCCGGGTCAGGGTGATGCCGAGTGCCGCCATGCGCTCCTGATACGGTTCCAGCATGGCGTCGAAGGCGGCAGCGATTGCCGGCCCGTCTTCATGGGCGACCTTGGCATTCAACGCCGCCCAGCGATCGCCCTTGGGTCCCAGGATGCTGTTCAAGGGTTGCTGGTACAGATTGGCCCGGGCCGCCAGGGGAATAGAATTGGGGATTTCCTCACCGCCGCGCGCCTTCACAATCTGCCGGCAGCGGGCCATATCGGCTTCCACGGCCGCGTCGCTGCGCCCCGCGCAGACCACGTGCAGAGAGAACATACTCTCGCCGACAAAATCTCGGCCGGCGGCGATCACTTTGGCGCCGGCCTTGAGGCCTTCAAGGAAGCTGGCCTGACTCTTGACGATGCCGGCCAGGGTTCGCATACCCTCGGTGACGTCCACGCTGACCAGGTTCTTGGTGGTAGATTCCGGATCGAACACGTAGGCATCCTCAGCGGCCCCGGATCGGGCCACGGCCGACAGCGCTCTCGCCGTGGCCTCGATGCCAGGGAAGGCGAAGGAAAGAAAACCGATGTGCTCCGGCCACTCCATGAGGCGGAAGGTGGCCTGCGTCTTCAGGCCCAGCGTGCCCGCGTCGTGCAGGAACAGGCCCGTGAGATCGGGGCCGTAGGTGCGGTAGAAGGGCTTGCCATTGCGAAAGCCCGCCTGGCCGGTGGTTACGACGGTGCCATCGGCCAGCACCACCTCCAGGCCGAGTGTGTTGTCAGCGCCGGTGCCGTAGCGAGCGGTCCCCATGAACAAAGCCCCATTGGACAAGCCGCCGCCCACCGTGGCGTGCAGGCCGGAAAAGGTGCCGAAGAAGGGGATGCGGAGCCCCTTCTCCTTAAGGGCGCTGTAAAGCTGTGCCCAGGTCACCCCAGCTTCAGCCGTCACGTACATGTTCTCCTCGTTGATTTCGAGGATTTTGTTCATGGCGGAAAAGTCCACCGTAACGGTCTCTTCCCGGATGGGAATATAGCCGCCGGTATAGGACATGCCGCCGCCGCGGGGCACCAGCGCATAGCCGCTCTGCGTGACCAGGGCCGCCGCCCGGGAGAGGGACTCGGTGTCGCGGGGGCGGATGACCGCCGCGCAGGTGACGCCCGCGGAGTAGACGTCGGCGGAGTAGAACTCCCGTTCCGCCCGGTCAGTGATGACGCCATCGGCGCCCAGGATACCGGTAAGGCCGGAAATCAGATCATCCATCTGGTGGGCTGGCACTGCGTTCATGCTGTCTCTCCTAGGTTCTTTTGCAACTGCTCTGTTCGTTAGATGACGAGCAGCGGTTCTTCTGTGGCGTGCAACGTGTCATGCCCCGTTGCCGTGATCAGGATCAGGTCCTCATTGTGCCCGGCACCGAAACCCATTTCGATGTAGGGCAGGTCCACGGTGATGGTCATGCCCGGTTCCAGTACGAGATCTTCGCCGACCCGGAACGGGGTGTCATCCCGGTAGGGCTGGTCCGTGTGCTGCAACCCGACCGAATGGGGATTGACGATCAGCGTTTCAGGATTCCCGCCGGCCTTCCTGTAGGCCTCAAAACCCGCCGCCCGGATGGTGGAATACTTCACGCCCGCTCGGCACAGGTCCAAGGTAGCCTCGCGCGCCGCCTGCTGTGCCCTGGCACGCAGCTGGACCTCCCTGCTCGGCTCGCCCGCTACCACGGTGCGCGCGAAGTCGCCGTGGTACTGGCGGAAATGGGAGACCGCATCCACCAGAAAGGGTTCGCCCGCCTTGATCTCGCCCTCGGGCAGCAGGCCCAGGCTGATGCCGGCCAGGATGAAGGTCAGGTCGTTGCCTCGCGCGGCGCCCGCAGCGCCGCTGCTCAGCCCTTTGAGAAAAAGCCGCCGATCCACGATAACCGCTGTACCCTCGTCGCTGCCTGCTCCACCAGTATAGCCCAGCGTCCCTGCGGGTCGCGGGGCTGGTGGGTGAAACGGTGAGTCAGGCCAGTCGTTGGAAAACCAGGGTGGCGTTGGTTCCGCCGAAGCCGAAGCTGTTGGACATGACCGTGTTGAGGGTAACGCCGTCACGTCGCTCGCGCACGATGGGGAAGTCTGCGGCACCGGGGTCCAACTCGCTGATGTTGGCGGAAGCACCGATAAAATCATTGGCCTGCATCAGCAGCGAGTAGATGCTCTCATGTACGCCGGCGGCCCCCAGGGAATGGCCCGTTAGGGACTTGGTGGAGCCGATGGGTGGCACGCTGGCACCAAACACCTCGCGAATCGCTTCCAGTTCCTTGATGTCGCCAATGGGAGTGCTGGTGCCATGGGCGTTGATGTAATCCACGTCCCCATCGACCGTGGCCAGCGCCTGGCGCATGCAGCGGACCGCACCTTCCCCTGAGGGTTGCACCATGTCCATACCGTCCGAGGTCGCCCCGTAGCCCACCAGCTCGGCGTAGATCTTCGCCCCCCGAGCGCGGGCCCGTTCAAGTTCCTCCAGCACCAACACGCCGCCGCCGCCGGCGATCACAAAACCATCCCGGGTGACGTCGTACGGGCGCGAGGCCGTCTCCGGCGTGTCGTTATATTTCGATGACAGGGCACCCATGGCGTCGAACAGCACCGTCATGGTCCAGTGAACCTCCTCGCCGCCACCGGCAAACATCACGTCCTGTTTACCGTACTGGATCTGTTCTGCCGCATTGCCGATACAGTGGGCGCTGGTGGCGCAGGCTGAGGTAATGGTGTAGTTGACGCCCTTGATCTTGAACGGGGTCGCCAGGGTTGCCGTATTGGTACTGGACATGGTTCGCGGCACCATGAACGGGCCGACTTTGCGCAGGCCTTTCTCACGCAGATTGTCCCAGGCCTGGAGCAGGTTGGAGGATGACGGTCCGCCCGAACCCATGATCAGTCCGGTTCGCGGATTGGAGACGTCCGACTCCTCCAGCCCCGCATCGGTAATTGCCTGCTGCATGGCGATGTAGTTAGCCGCAGCGCCATCACCCATGAAGCGTCGCACCCGGCGGTCGATAAGCTGGTCCATGTCCAGTCGGATAGGGCCATGAATATGACTGCGAAAGCCCAGTTCTGCGTAGACATCACAGTATTCGATCCCCGATTTGCCGGCCCGCAGCGATTCGATGACCTCCGCCGCGTCGTTGCCGATGCTCGATACAATACCCATCCCGGTGACTACGACCCGTCTCACAGCACGCTTCCCTAAAAGTTATCCGTGGACTGAAACAGCCCCACGCGCAGATTGTTGGCTCGATAAATGGAGCGACCATCGACCAGCATTTCGCCATCGGCGATGCCCATGACCAGCTTGCGGGTGATCAGGCGCTTCAAATCAATGCGATAGGTGACCAGCTTGGCGGTTGGCAGCACCTGACCGCGGAACTTCACCTCGTCCACTCCGAGCGCGCGGCCGCGGCCCTCGTTGCCGCTCCAGACCAGAAAGAATCCGATCAGTTGCCACATGGCGTCCAGACCCAGGCAACCCGGCATGACCGGATCACCCTCGAAATGGCAGGCGAAAAACCACAGGTCGGGGCGGATGTCCAACTCAGCTACAATTTGGCCCTTATCGTGGGCGCCGCCCCTTTCACTCACGTGCTTGATGCGGTCTATCATAAGCATGTTGGGCAGGGGCAGCTTGGCATTCTCGGGGCCGAATACCTTGCCATGACCCACCTGGATCAACTCGTCCCTGGAAAAGCTGCTCTGTCGCTGGCTCAACTGAAAAATCCTTAGGTTTGAGCGGCATGGCGCCTTTAGCTTGCCGGAGTTTGACTATGCACGGGGTATTTTGCCAGAAGCGCTGGACATGCGGGCTCAGACCCAGCCGCCTCGGCCTAGGCATTTTCCGTAAACGCCCTACAGCATATCCGAATTGTGTGGATTTCAGAAAAGGCCCACTGGTAGTGGTGGCGGAACAAGGGGGCTGGTGAGTGTTCTCACCCATTGATTTCCTGGAAACGGTGCGGGGCTTCCTTGAGCGGGGCGGCACTGTGCTGTCCATGATTGCGTGGGTCATCTTCATCATGTGGACCCTGATCGTGGACCGCGCCCTGTATCTGCGCCGCGAGCATCCCCGTGCGGCGAGCGCAGCGCTCGCCAAGTGGCGAGCCCGGGGCGACACTGAATCCTGGCACGCCGAGCAAATCTACCACGCCATCGTGTCGCGCCTGTCCATGCGCCTGGAGGTGGGCATCCCGGTCATCAAAACACTGGCGGCAGTCTGTCCGCTGCTGGGTCTGCTGGGTACCGTCACGGGCATGATCCTCATTTTCGATGTCATGGCCTATCTGGGCACAAGCTCTCCCCGGGCCGTCGCAGCAGGTGTGTCGACGGCCACCATCACCACCATGGGTGGCATGGTGGGTGCGCTGAGCGGTATTTTCCCGGCTGCCTGGCTGGGGCGCAAAGCGCGCCAGCATCAGGAGGCTCTCGCGTCCGGTGAGGCGCTGGCATTGGCCGATGGCCACCGGCCGCCGAGCGCCGTGGAGCGGGGGCTGCATATGCTGGTGGCACCCCTGGCGGCGGCCCTGGTTACCGTGGGCCTGCTGTTTTTTATGGAGCAGCTGATTCTCACCGGTGAGGAAGCGCTGACCCGCGGCAGCCGCTCCTACCTGGTGGATTTCGTTCGAATCGAGCGTGAGGAAACTCTGGTCCGTAAGGATCGCAAGCCTGAACGGATTGCGCCGGCGGAGGAGGCCCCGGTCGTGCCTCCCGACATGTCCATCGATTCCGGCGGCGGCGAGGGGTTGGCCGTGATGGCGCCCAGGTCTCCGGGGATAGAAGTCAAGGTCGATACGATAGGCAGCGGCTTCGGCGTGTCCGATTCGGAGTTGATGCCCATTTACAAGATTGCCCCGGTGTACCCTCGCAGCGCCGCTCAGCGCGGGCTGGAGGGCTGGGTCATGGTGAAGTTCACGGTGACGGCGATCGGCGCGGTGCGGGATGTGGAAGTGGTGGAGTCATCCCACAAGATCTTCGAGCGCTCCGCCATGGCGGCGGCGGCCAAATTTAAATTCCGCCCCCGGCTGATCAACGGTGAGCCGGTGGAAGTGACCAACGTCTACAACAAGATCATTTTCGCGCTGGATCAAAATTCCTGAGCGGCTCAGTTGCTGCCTTGGGCCAGTAGATCCAGCAAGCCCTGTTCTTCCGCAATCTGCCGCGCCAAGGGGCCGGGCCGAGGCAGCGCCGGGTCCCGGCGGGATGTGGTTAGTGGATCTATTGGGCCCGGGCGACAGCCTTGGGTATAGTGCAGCCCAGGTAATTTGCCTGGCCATGGGGAGCAGGCCCAGTGCTTGAAGCCATCGAACTATGTAAGCGCTACGGGAATCACGAAGCGCTCAAGAATCTGAATATGCGGATCAATCCGGGGGATATCTATTGTCTGCTGGGCGCCAATGGTGCCGGCAAGACCACCACCATCAATCTGTTTCTGAACTTCATCGATGCCTCCGCGGGTCAGGCCCGGGTGAATGGCCTGGACGTTGCTGAAAACCCCATTCAGACCAAGCAATACCTGGCCTATATCCCCGAACAGGTGATGCTCTACGGCGGCTTGACCGGGATCGAGAATCTCGCCTACTTCTCCCGCTTGGGCGGCCATAACTACAGCCACGATGAGTTTTGCGGTTTCCTTGATCGGGTGGGCCTGCAGGACGAGGCCTTCGATAAGCCCGTTAAAGCCTATTCCAAGGGCATGCGGCAGAAGGTGGGTGTCGCTATTGCGCTGGCCAAGCAGGCCACCGCGCTGCTGCTGGATGAGCCCACCTCCGGGCTCGACCCCAAGGCCAGCAACGAATTCTCGCAATTGCTCGAACACCTGAAGGCGGACGGCGCCGCGATTCTCATGGCTACCCACGATCTGTTTCGTGCCAAAGAGACCGGTACCCGGGTCGGCATCATGCGGGAAGGTCGCCTAGTCCAGGAACTTGATGCGGGCGAGGTTTCCCATGCGGATCTGGAACGGATCTACCTGGAGCACATGCACTAGACGACTGGTGTGTGCCCGGCGAGCGGCACCTGGCCCTCAGTCCCCCAGCGCCGCGGCCCGCACTTCGGCAGCGCTGAGACGGACCCGGTAATCCGGGTTGGCGTGAACGTAGGTAATCTGACCTGACTGATCGATCACGTAGACTGCCGGGACCGGCAGCGCGTTGTGCGTTTCGCCGCTGGCCTGCTCCAGATCCAGGCCGAACTGGCGCATGCGGGCCAGCTGCTCCTCGGGCACGCGAAACGCGAGCCCCAGCGCGCTGGCCGCTTCCATCCTGCTGTCGGAAAGAATCAGGTAGTCCAGTTCCTGATTGTCCTCTTTCAAACTGGAATACAGGATCTCGGGTCGATCTCCGCTTAAGAACAAGACATCAAAGCCCGCTGCCTTGATGTCAGGGATCACGTGGCGCAGATCCTTAAGGTGCACGTTACAGAACGGGCACCAGCCGCCGCGAAAAGTAATCAGCAGGGCGGGTCGTTCCAGGTTGTCCGGGTCAAAGTGATAAGCAGTGCCGTCGACCCTGCGCACTGTGAACGCGGGTGCCCGTTCGCCGGCCTGCAGCGGTTGCGCTTCTTCGGCGCTGGGTGCGATGTTGAGCGGTGCCGCATTGGCCGAGGTCAAGGCGCACAGTGCCGCCGCAATCGTGATGAATCGGTTCTGGCTCATGGTCAGGGGTCCTCACGGTGGGCTTGGAACGGCGCCGCGTCGCGGCCGGACATGATCTGCCGGCGAACAGCAGCCAGTGGGGCGCGGTCGTTGAGCGTCACCTGCCCGCCGATCAGCTCGATGCCCAGATCCGGGTAGAGCAGCTCTACCGGCGGGAAGCTGGCCGTGTTCGCATAGCCATCATACAGCGGGGCGAACACTGCCGCGCCCGCCAGCTTGTCCAGATGGGC
>JBFFHS010000106.1:0-11213 GCA_041556855.1 Gammaproteobacteria bacterium | reverse complement strand
GTCCGCCTGCGCGAGGAAATCGTGCCGCAGCTCCCGCCGGGCCTGAAGCTTGAGGCGTCCGTGGACACGGCCATCGTCATCAAGGAGCGCGTGGCCGCCCTGAAGAACCATCTGCTGGAAGGCACCCTGCTGGCGGGGCTCGTGGTATTGCTGTTTTTGCGCAGTTGGCCGTCCACCTTGATCATCGCCACCGCTATCCCCGTGTCCCTGCTGGGTGCCGTGGCGCTGATGTTCTTCCTGGGCTACACCTTCAACAGCATGACCCTGCTTGCGCTGCTGCTGCTCATCGGGGTTGTGGTGGATGATGCCATCGTGGTTTTGGAGAACGTGTTTCGCCATCAGGAGCAGCTGGGCGCCGCGCCCACAGCGGCCGCGCTGGACGGCTCCCGGCAGGTGGTGTTCGCGGTGGTGGCATCCAGCCTGACACTGGTTTCCATTTTCGGCTCGGTGCTGTTTCTCGGCGGCATCCTGGGGCGATTCTTTGAATCTTTTGCTGCCGTCGTCACTGCAGGCGTGCTGGTCTCGCTGCTGGTCTCGCTCACACTGACGCCGATGCTGTGCAGCAAATTTCTCCGGGTGCCAGCGCGCCACGGCAGGACTTACGCCATTTTCGGCCGTTTTTTTGCCGGTTTGGATAACTTTTATCGGCTGGCGCTGGACCTGGCGCTACGCCATCGGGTGGCGACGGTGGTCATCACGCTGCTGCTGGTGGCGTGCAGCGGTTTGCTGTTTCCCCTCATCGGGGCCGAGTTCACGCCGGAGGAGGACGATGGCCGTTTCATCGTGATCTTTCGGGCGCCGCTGGGCACCAGCATCCAGGCCAATGATCGTTATCTCAGCGAGATCGAAGCGGTGCTCAGCCGGCATCCGGAAATTGAGACCACCTTCGCAGCCATCGGAATTGATGCGGCGCGCTCCGTGAACAAGGGTATGGCCTACACGACCCTGGTCCCGTCGAACCAGCGGGAGCTGAGCCAGGATGCGGTCATTCGCCGTCTCCAGCGTGATCTGGCCGCGATTCCGGGGATTCAGGCCTTCGTGGCGCGGGAGTCTCCCATCGGCGGCCAGCGGGGCGAGGAGCTGCAGTTCGCCGTCACCGGGCCTGATCTGGAGTCCGTGGCCGTCTACGCCGAGCGGCTGCGGGATCGGGTGATCGCGGATCCGCGCTTCGACTATCTGGATATGGAGCTTGATCTCAGCCTGCCCCAGATCCGCCTCGAGGTGGATCGCACCCGGGCCTCCGATCTGGGGCTTACCGCTGAAGATGTGGCTCTGGCCGTCAACATGCTGGCCGGTGGAATGGACGTGGCGAAATACAACGACGACCCCGGCGACGGAGAGCGCTACGATGTGCGCGTCAAGGCTCAGGAGGGTCAGTTGCGCAGCGCCTCGGACCTTCGCTGGATACTGCTGCGCAGCGCAGACGGCGGGCTGGTGCGCCTGGACAGCGTGGCCCGGTTGGAGAACATCACCGGCCCGGCTCAGATCAATCGCATGGATCTGCAGTACTCAGCGCGCTTCTTCGGCGCCAACGTGGTGCCGCTCGGGGAAGCGCTGGCCATTATTCAAAGCCTGGCTGACGAACTCTTACCACCGGGATATCAGATCAAGCTGCTGGGCCGGTCGCGGGAGTTTGCCCAGACCACGGGCTATATCCAGTTCTCCCTGGTGCTGGCAGTGGTGCTGGTTTTTATGGTGCTGGCCAGCCAGTTCAACTCCCTGGTGCAGCCACTCATCGTGATGGTGGCTCAGCCCCTGGCCATTGTGGGGGGCTTGTTTGCGCTGTGGGTTACGGGCAACACGCTGAATATTTTCTCAATGATCGGCATGGTGCTGCTCATCGGTCTGGTGGCGAAGAACTCCATCCTGCTGGTGGACCTCACCAACCAGCTGCGCGTTCAGGGTCGAGGCGTTGACGAGGCATTGCGGGAGGCCTGTCCAGTGCGCATGCGCCCAGTGCTCATTACCTCTCTGACCGTGATTCTGGCGCTGGTGCCGGCCGCCGTGGGATTGGAGGCCGGATCCGAGACCAATGGTCCCCTGGCGGTGGCCGTCATTGGCGGCATGATCTCAGCTACCCTGCTCACGCTGGTGGTCGTGCCCGCCGTTTATTCCTTGGTGGAGGGGCGGCGGGAGCGCAAAGGGGCCGGAGAGAGCCGGGCAGTGGGCGATCTGGGACCTGCCACCTGATCTGGATGCAACAACAAAAATATCGAACGGTGGCGTCGCAACACCGCCCCATGTCATCGCGGCGCAGAAAAAGCTGATGCGCCGCAAGGGCGGTTCCCCGGTAAGCCTCTGATGCCCTTGGCCCCTCCAAATCCGGTCTCGCGAGCTGGGGGACGCTGCCGGCCCTTTGCAGCGGGTCCGTGCCCGCTTTGCGGCGAACCGCGACTTTAGTACCCTTGCGCCCTCGGTTCGCCGGCTACGGAGCGCGGCGACAGACCCTCCAGGAGCACCCATGACCCTGCGTTTGAGCACCCTGCTGGTCCTGCTGGCATTTGGCGGCTGGGGCTGTGACAGCGGCAGCAAAAACCCACCGGACGGCGCCATTCGGGTTTTCCACGCTGCGCCCGGTCAGGGAACCCTGCGGTTCCTGCGGGTGGAACGCGTCGAGGCTGATCTGAACTATAAAGAGGGTTCAGCCGTGCTCCGAGTGGACGAGGATACCTATCGCCTCAACGTGGACGTGGTGACGCCGCGTGGTGAGGACCGGGTACAGTCCTTCACGCGCAGCCTGGCCGCCGGCACGGAATATATGTTCATTCTGTATGAGAATGGCGGGACGGTTGAGGTGCTGGAATACGAGAAGCCCTCACCCGAGGTGGCAGGCAGCACTGACAGCGAAGTGCAATTATTCCATCTGGCGCCGGGCGTCGGGTCCGTCGATGTTTATCTCGAGGCCCCTGACATTGACCCCGCGGGAGCAACAGCCTGGGGCAGGATCGGTTTCACGGAACGTATTGATCCGGAGTTGCGTCCGGGTGGCGAGTATCAGCTGACCATTACGGCCCCTGGCGATCCACTCAGCGTCCTGTTTCGCACCCCGGTCTTTACTCTCCCCGAAGGCGAGAACGTGAGCTTCTCGGTGGTGGAGGGCGCCCGTGTCGGCACTGCGGCCCTGAGTGTTGTGGTCGCAACGTCCACGGGCGTGAGCGATGAGCTGTTTGACGAGGCGCAGCAGCCGGCTATGCGGGTGTTCCATGGGTCCCGCACCGCAGGCCCCCTGGACGTGGTGGTAAACGGGGAGTTCACCACACCCTTGGTCGCCGCTATCCCCTTCGGTCAGGTGAGCGGGTATGAAACGACGCCGGCTACCGAGTTTGACCTGACGATCACGCCTGCCGGTGACCCGGGCGTGCTGGAAGTGGAAACCACCTTGACCATACCCGCGGGCAACCAGGTGACCCTGTCCGTACTGGGGGCTCCCGGTGCTCTGCGGACGGTGGGCACGGTGGATGACAACCGGCGCCTGAGCAACTTCGCCCGCCTGCGGGTGCTCAACCAGAGCGACGAGTTGGGCGCGGTGGACGTCTACGTGGTGGAGCCGGGTACGGATATCACCAGCATCAATGCGACGATTTTCGGTGTTCAGGCCGGGGCGAGCACGGGCTATCGGATCTTCGATGCGGGTGACTATGAGCTGATCATCACCGGCATTGGCGGCGATGCACCCGTTGCCGACGCCATCCCGATCCAACTGGCCACGAGCGCTGTGTACAGCGTTATCGTCCTTGACGGTATCGATACGGGTACGGCGGAGCTCTTCCTGTTCGACGACTTCAGCCCCTGACGCCCCGCCGACGAGGTTAGCGGCGCCGCGGACCTTCCGTACCATGAGCCTCGCCGTCGCCCGGCTTGGGGTCATGGGCGTAATGCCTCTGCCACTGACCCGCGGGTGGTGACGTCAGCCAGCCGGCAGCCTGGCCCGGCTTGGGCACGCGCCGGGACGAGTCACTGGTGGCGGCGAGAGAGCAGGCGGAGGGGCGCCTCGGCTCGTGATCCAGTCGTCCCGGTGAGGAAACGGCTCCGCGATCCCAAAGTGGCGACCTGATCTGCTGGGCTATACTCTCTAGATTCGGGCCAAGAGTTTCATCGATGCTGCAAAGTCTCACAAAGCGCTTCGAACCACTTTATTTTGGCTGGTCGGTCGGCACCATCGGCGTATCGATGCTGCTCAACACCCAGAATGTGGCCGCCCTGTTTTTTTTCGTCACCGTTCTTAAGATCGAGCCGCTACTCGCCGGCTCGTTGATTACCTTGTCCAAGGTCTATGACCTTGTGACCGATCCGATCATGGGTACCATCAGTGATCGAACGCGCAGCCGCTGGGGGCGCCGCCGGCCGTACCTGGTGTCCGGGGGGCTGGCCTGTGGCATCACCTTCGCCATGCTGTTCAGCGTCCCCGAGTTCGAGAGTCAAACTGCGGTGGTGGTCTACGTGACTTCGGCACTGCTGTTGTTAGCCACTGCTTATACCATCTTCAACGTCCCCTATCTGGCGATGCCGGCGGAAATGGTGGAAGGCTACAACGACCGCTCGGTGATGATGTCCTACCGGGTGTTCTTCATCGCCGTAGCCACGTTTGCGGCCACATCGGGCTGGCCGGTGCTGATCAGCTTCCTCCAGGACGTGGTGGAGCTTTCCCAGCGGGATACGTACCGATATGCGGGAATCATATTCGGGGTGTTGATCGCCCTGGGCATGACGGGGGCATTCTTCGGCACGCGCAACGCGACCTTCACCGAGCAGGTGAAGTCGACCCTGCCGTTCACCAAGCGCATGCGCCTGCTGGTGGAAAACCGGCCCTTTCTACTATTCATGGGCATCAAGCTGACGGGGCTATTCGCCTTTGCCAGCCTGCTGGCCGCCAAGTTCTTCTTCATCTCGGTGGTCATGCAACGCCCGCTGGCGATCGCTTTTATCTTTGGCGTCACCTCCCTGATTGGGCAACTGCTTGCCTTGCCCGTTGCGGTGCAGTTGGCCAAGCGCTATGGGAAGGTGCGCATCATTGCGATATCCGCCGTGATGATGATCGTATTCACGCTCACCTGGCTGTTGTCCGGTCCCAACGAGCCGCTCTGGGTTTACGGCACGCGCGGTTTCTTCCTGGGCATCGCCGGCATCGGCACGATTCTGGGCGCCCAGGCCATCATGCCGGACGTCATGGAATACGACTATCGGCGTACCGGTCTCCGACGGGAGGGCGTCTACGCGGGCGTTGCCAGCTTCATAGAGAAGACCGCTTTCACGCTCTCTGCGCTGGTCATTGGCGGGTTCCTGTCTTATATGGGGTTCGACAGAAATCTGGCGCCCGCGGACCAGTCGCAAACCGCTATCTGGGGCGTCATGATTTGCCAGACTTTCCTGCCGATTTCCATGTATGCCCTGAAGCTGGTATTCCTGTACTTCTACGACCTGGACGAGGAAAAGCTAAAGTCCACCCGTCCTGTCGCGCAGGCCACTTAAAGGAGCAGCCATGCTGGGCTTCATCATAAGAACGCTAATTACGGCGTTAGGTCTGTGGTTAGCGGCGAGCCTGTTGCCGGGTATCGCCATTGACGGTCCCGGGACACTGCTGCTGGCAGCGCTCCTGATGGGATTGGTCAACGGCCTGGTCCGCCCCCTGGCGGTGTTTTTTACGCTGCCGCTGACACTGCTGACCCTCGGTTTGTTCTTGCTCGTCATCAATGCCGCTATGTTCGGTCTCGTGGCAGCGATGCTGGATGGATTCCGGGTGGCCGGCTTTTTCTCGGCGCTCCTGGGTTGGTTGGTGGTCTCGGTGACCAGCACAGTGGCCTCCTGGTATATCGGTCCCAGCGGCCGCTATCAGGTACTGATTGTCGAGCGCCGCCATTAGGCGGCTGGCGGGCCAGTCTCCGGCACCGCCCGTGGTGCTGCTTTGCCTGCTGCTGTGGCCTGGGATGGCGAGCGGCACCGCGCTGGAGCCGCTGCATACCCAGAACCTGTCGCCCTTCACGGCCCTGCTTGGGCTGCCGCGCTGGGATGCGGCTGCAGCGACGGAGGCGGGCTGGCGGCTGCGGTTGGACCTTGATCTGGCCAGCCATCTGGCCGGCTCTCGAGTGGGCGGGGAGACGGTTATCCTGGATGGTGAAACCGTGCGCACCACGTTGGTGGTGCGCCGCCGGGTGAGCCCGGCCTGGGTCGTCGGCCTGGAGGTGCCCTACGTGCGCCATTCAGGGGGTTTTCTAGACAGCTTCATCGACCGGTGGCATGACGCCTTTGGCCTTCCTGATGGCGGGCGGGACCTGCGCGCTGAGGATCTGCTGCAGTTCGAGTATCGCAGCGATGGTCTGGTGGCCAGCCAGCTGAGCAGTGATCAGAGCGGCTTAGGGGACGTCACGGTGAGCGTGGCCCGGGAGATTGGGGCGGGGGGGCTGGAACTGCACGCCCGGCTGAAAATACCCACGGGGGAGGCAGAGCGGTTTACGGGCAGTGGTGGCACCGATTTCAGCCTCAGTCTGTTGCAGTCGCGACCACGGCCGCCGGGAGGGCGCTGGCAGGGCTTGTTCTGGGGCGCCGCCGTGGTGCGGGTGGATCAGGGCGATCTGGACCAGCCAACGCCGAAGGACTGGGTAGCCATGGGATTGCTTGGCAGCGCGTTTCAACTCAGCCCGCGCGTCAATCTGAAGGCGCAACTGGAGTTGCACTCGGCCCCCTATGACAGCCCGCTGGAGGAACTTGGCGATTTCTCGGCCCAGATCACCTTCGGCGCCAGCATCACCGTGGCCGAAGCCCTATACCTGGATCTGGCGCTGAGCGAGGATATCGTGACCAGCAGCGCCCCGGACGTGGCTTTCCACCTGGGCCTGGTCTGGGGCTGGTAACCGTCGCTCTGGTGCCCGCAACAGCCAGGGTTTAGCATCAACCCATGTCCACTGTCGTGCCCTTTCGCCGGCGCAGTCCAGACCGTTTCGGGAGTTGTCCGGAGTGTGCCCGGGCGACGGGCATGTTGAACATCGGCAAGGCCCACTGGCGCTATTGCGCCACCCACGGCACCAAGTGGCTGGTGGGACACAGCCTGTTTTCAGACTGGCTGGATGAGACGCCGGAGATCTGGCTGGGGAACTCCAGGCTTTTAGCTAATTTTCGGGAGGTCAAGCCACTGGACTGGCAATGGGTCGAGCTGCGGCCGGATCCCAGCCGGCCGGATTCAAAGACGGGAGGACACCGGGCATGAGCGATCAGTACGAACGGGTTGGCTACGCCAGCATCGACATCGAGTTCGGGCATGCGCCGGCCGTGCTGGTGGTGGATTTGCAGGTTGCTTTCACGGATCCCCAATATCCTCTGGGGGATCTGCCCCTGGTGGATCAGGCCACCCGCCGCACGGCCGAGCTACTGGACGTGGCGCGGGCCCACAACGTGCCCGTGGCCAGCTGCTACACGGCGTATCACAGCGTGCGCGACATGCCGCCCTGGAAAATCACGCCCGTTCGCGAGCAGTTCATTTACGGCCATCCGTGCACCGAGATTGACCCCAGGGTGTTTCATCCAGACGACTTTGTGTTCTGCAAGAATGCCCCGTCCATCTTTTTCAATACGCCAGTCACCACGTTCCTCACCAATCACAACGTGGACACGGTGATCATCACCGGCTGCACCACCAGCGGCTGCGTGCGCGCATCCATCGTGGACGCCTTTTCCCACGGGTATCGGGTGTTTGTGCCGGAGGATTGCGTGGGCGATGTGGATGAGCGGCCCCATAACGACAATCTGCGCGACGTGGGCCGCCGCTACTGTGAGGTCACGACGGGGGCGGCCGTGGCCGCAGAGATCCGGCGCTTGGCAGGGCGCCGGCAGGCCAGCGGTGCATCCTGAAGCTTTGGCGGCTGCCCCGGCGGCCGGAAGCCTCTATAATGCGCCGCCTGACAACCACCAAGACGCAAAGAAGGATCGCAACATGGGATATTGGCTGAAGCCACTCATTCTGATTCTGGCTGGTACCGGGCTATGGGCCTGCCAGAGTGGGGAAGACGCTGCTGAGACGAACGCGGCTGCTCCGGAAGCCGCTGCGCCGCCCGCCGCCGAGAGCGCCGCACCCGCGCCGGCCCCTGCCGCAGCTGTGGATCCGGGTGAAATCAAGAGCGCCGCGGAATACCTGGCGGAGGAACGCTTTGCCAGCGCCGACCAGACTCTGGGCCGGCGGGTGTTTCTACAGTGTCGCGCCTGTCATTCGCTGGAAGCCGGGGGTGCCCATCGGGTGGGTCCCAACCTGCATGGCATGTTCGGGCTGCAGGCGGCGACCAAGGAGGGTTTCAATTACTCACCGGCGCTGCGCGATTCTGGTGTGATCTGGACGCCGGCTGCTCTGGAGGAATGGCTGATCCGGCCTTCCAGTTTTGTGCCGGGCAACAAGATGGCATTTGCCGGCATCAAGCGCGAGCCGGACCGGACGGCGCTGTTGGCCTACCTGCTCAAGGAAACTTCGGCGGGGGCGGCTGAGTAGCCGAACCCTGGTGTTCAGGCAAAAAAAAGGCCGGCAATCGCCGGCCTTTTTTTGCGTCCTGCTCTCGTGGCCTACCCGTTCCCCGGATGATGATGCTCATGGGGATCGGCTTCGTCCGGATACTCGAAGTCGTGGGGCATGTGAGGGTGGTTGTGCCCGCCTTTTTGCTCGATCCAGCGATAAAGCTCCGGCTTCCAGGCCAGCATCCGTGATGCTGCTCGGGCGCGATTCTCCTCCACGTTGGTCCACGGATTGAAGTGGAAGTGGTTGTAAAGGTTGCTGTCGGTGCGGCCGATGGCGAGGATGCCGAGCTTCGAGGCGAAGGCGCCGTGATTGATGTAGGGCGGGCGCCAGAAATAGCCGCCGGTGGGTAGATTGCCGAACTGCATCATCCAGGAGGTCCCCCAGATGTGATAGGCCTCCTCGGCGCAATCGTGATAGGAAATGTTGTCCTGGGAGAAATTGGGCGTCATGCAATAAAGGAACGTGAAGCCCTGAGTGCGCTCATCATAGCGCAGGATCTTTACCAGGCAGCCGGTTGCCGTGGCGGGGTAAATGTTCGTGCCGGTCCAGGGCAGGTTCTCGTAGGCATTGACGATACCCAGCCGGTCCCGCTCCGCCAGGTCGTGGTCCTCGTCGGACTCTTCGAAGCTGGGCTCCGCGTAGTTATAAAACAGCAGCCCGACGGCGCCGCGGGACGTCGACATCGCCGGCATGGAGACGCCTGGCGGTACCAGGAAGTAGGACCCGGGGCCGTGGGTCTGGTCGCCATACTTGATGGAGCCGGACATGATGAACAGCTCCATTTCTGTATAGCTCATGCCCGGCGGGCGCTTGTAGCCGGCGTCGAACTGGACGGTCATGGAGCAGGCGCCGTTGTCGGTGTCCAGGCTGAGCATCTTGTAGCGCATGCCCCTGCCGAAGCCCGGCAGCGTCATCCGCTTGAAGGGCACGTCGCGATCCACGAAGGGCTCGATATGAGGACGAGTCATGGGTACTCCTCAGGCTTGTTGTCGTTGGTTACTGGAGATCGAAGGGCAAAGGCTAAAACACCACTTTGAACTTGCGGCGGGGTTTCTTCGGAATCTCCTCTGCAGGGATCTTGCGCTTCATGTCGGCATGGACGTTGAATCCCCGCGTCTGAATGCGCTCCAGGAATGCGCTTACCCACTTGTCCCGCTTGGGCGCCAGCGCATCCATCTCTGCAACGATCTTCTTATAGCGCGCTTTTTGCTCGTCTTTCTCTTTCTTTAACCACTTGCGCACAGCGGCGCTTCTCTTTCTCTCGATCACTTTGAGCATCGGCAGATGTCTCCCTTAGCCTTAGAGTCGCGCCCCCCGGCGCGCCAGCGCCAGTTTAACGTTGTCACGGGCAGCTTGGCAAAACTGCGTCCGCCGAGCCGGGTTGTGGTGCCAGACAGCTATCTATGCGAGAGTCTTGGCCTCTTGAAACAACCGGCGCGGCTGAAGGAGAGGTCCATGGCAGGTCCCTTGCAGGGCATTCGGGTCTTGGAGTTGACCAGCGTGGTGCTGGGGCCCTGGGCATGCCAGATCCTGGGGGATATGGGTGCCGAGGTGATCAAGGTGGAACCGCCCCGAGGGGACTCCAATCGCGCCCTGGGCCCGCACCACAACCCGGACATGAGCGCCCTCTACCTCACCTGCAACCGCAACAAACGCAGTATCGTGCTCGACCTGAAGCAGGACGCCGGTCGTGAGGCGGTGCTCAAGCTCGCCGGCGAGTCGGACGTCATGATCCACAATTTCCGTCCTCAGGCCATGGGGCGCTTGCAGTTGGACTACGATGCCGTGCGCGCGGTCAACTCGAAAATCATCTACTGCGCCACCTACGGCTATGGGAAGGCTGGGCCCTACGGGGCCAAGGGCGCGCTGGACGATTCTATTCAGGCAGCCAGCGGGGCCGCGTACCTGCAGGCCATGGCCTATGGCGAGCCCCGCTATCTGCCCACGGTGGTGGCGGACAAGACCACGGCGCTCGCCGTGGTGTTTTCCGTGCTTGCCGCCCTGTATCACCGCGCTTTGACCGGCGTGGGTCAGGAGATCGAGGTGCCCATGTTCGAGACCATGGTCTATTACCTGATGGCCGAGCATCTGTGGGGACTCACCTTTGAACCGCCGAAGGGTAGGGCGGGTTACACCCGTCTGATGAGCCTGCACCGCAAGCCCTATAAGACCCTGGACGGGTATATCGCGATCCTGCCCTACATGAATGCCCACTGGGATACGTTCTGCGAAGCGGCCGGTCATCCCGAACTGGCCACTGACGAGCGCTTTAACTCCATGTCGGCGCGGCTTGAGAACATCGACGCCACCTATGAGGCAACGGGCAAGATCGTTGCCACGAAGACCACCGCGCAGTGGCTGGATATTCTCGGCGAGACCAGCGTGCCCACGATGGTTGTGAACTCACCAGACGATCTGGTGGACGACCCCCATCTGCGTGCGATCAATTTTTTCCAGGTCGCGGAGCATCCCACGGAGGGCCCGGTACGGATGACCTCGTTCCCCGTGACGTTCTCGGAAACGCCAGCCGAGGTGCGTCGCATGGCGCCCCGGCTGGGCGAGCACAGCGTGGAGATCCTCCAAGAGCTCGGCTATTCCGAGGCGGATATCCGGGCCATGCTGGAGAGTCGCGCGGCAGTGGCGCTTTAGCCGTGCCCCAAAAAGGCCTTCCTGCGTGAGTTGGGTTCGGCCGCTGCCGGTTGCGCTGCCGCCGCAAACG
>JBFFHS010000105.1:0-11308 GCA_041556855.1 Gammaproteobacteria bacterium | reverse complement strand
CTTCCGCCGCGAAAGGCCGCATGGCCGCGGCAACGGGCGTAGCCCCGGTTAGCGCGAATAGTGTTCGCCGGTCCATGTGATTCCTCCTTGTGGCGGCGCCGCAGTGAGCCGCCCACGTTATGCTGTGGATTGGAACCTGTGCACTGATTGTCCGCCTTGGCGACCGATTGGGCAACCGATCAGGCGCCGAGCTATTGCCTGATGAACAGCCGGTGCCAACCGTATAACCTGGATGCATCGCGGCATGCGCTGAACGGCGACGCTGTGGATTGAAATGCGGGCATTCAGGCCGCTACTCTAGGATTCCGCCCCGCGACGGCACCGATAGAAGCGCGTAACGAGTTTGCGCCGTGGCCATGAAACGCAAGCTGCTTGCCCAGATCACCGATGCCCATCGTGACACCTATCGTCGCGACGGGGTGGTGCTGATTGAGGGGGCCTTCGAGCCCCCATGGATCCAGTTCCTCCGGGTTGCCTGGGAGCGCATTCGCCGCTTGCCCCCGGAACAGACCTATACCCTGCCCGAGGCGTTTCTGGCGCAGGATCCCGCCCTGCGGGAGGAGATCAGCGCCATCAGAAGCGAGCACGCTGCCAGCCGGCAACTCTACACGGAGCAGGCAGAAGGTTTTGTGCGCTGCAAATACATGCGCTGGTGGGCGCCCGAGTTCCACAGGTTTGCGCTGGAGTCTCCCGCGGCCGAGATCATCGGGCGGGTGATCGGCGCCAGGGAAATTCGTTTTTTCCTCGATGCCATCTTCATGAAGGAGCCGAACTGCTCAGCCAGAACCTACTGGCATGCGGACCAGCCGGCCTGGCCGGTGCGCGGGGAGCACGTCCCCACCATGTGGATGCCGCTGTATCCGGTAAGTGCTCGGCTCAGCAGTCTTGAATACCTGCCCGGTAGCCACAAGAAGTCGGACCATTCATGGCCGAACACCTTCAATGCCAAGAAGATCGGACGGCCTGCGGATCGGAGCGAGTTTTTCGACTGGGAAACGCGACGCTCGGACCCCGACGTTCATTTTCTCGCCTTTGATATGCAGCCCGGCGACGCGGTGATTCTGCACCCGGCCATGTGGCATGGGGGAGGCGCTAATCTGCATCCGAGTCAGCACCGCGTTGCCCTTAGCACGCGCTGGTTTGGTGATGACGTGCGCTGGGACCCCCGCCCGGAATGCATCAATATACCGGGCATGCCCATGGCCGCCATGGAGCGGGGGCGCCCCGTGACCCAGGACGAGATCTTCCCGGTCGTCTGGCGTGGCTGACGCCAATCGCCCTGCCTGGGAGGAAACAGCCCCGGGCATCGCCCAGAAACTTCTGCACACGCATCCCACCACCGGCGCGCGCGCCCTGCTGTTGCGCTCGCAGCCAAGACCCATAGCAAAGTCGGGCAGTCGCACCCTTCAATATCATCCCGTGAACGAGGAGTTCCTCTGTTTGGACTGCCGCTTCACGCTGGAAGGCACCCACTGGTTGGCGCCGCTGACGTATGTCTATTACCCGGCCGGTCTGGTGCACGGTTTCCATGTGGACGTGCCGGACGGCTATGAAATCTATCTGCGCAACTCAGGCTCCTTCGCTGTCGAATGGGTAGAGACAGCCGCGCGGGACCGGCCCTACCTGATCGACAATCCCGACCTGTCATGCCCGGACATCATGGTGGCCGACTGTGCCCGGCTGGTGGCTGACGCCGCCGGCAGCGGCCAGCTGGCCGTGATCACGCTGCGCAGCAGCAAGGACCCCGCAGAGGGTGCACTCATCGCGTGCCTGCCCGCCGGCGGGGCACTGCAGCTGGCCATCGCTGAACCCGGCGCTTGGGCTGAGATCTTCGTGCTGGAAGGCGAGATCCAGCGTCGCGCGGGCGAACCCCTGGGACAACGGGAGCACGGCATCGCGGCTGGACCCGACCGATTGCATAACAGCGGAGCCCAGCCGGCCATCATGATGCTGAACTGTCGCGGCGAGGGACTTGAGGGCGAGATCAGGGCTCAGGCTCAGTGGCTGCGCCGCGCCAGCAACGCATATCCCTGATGGTTCAACCTTTCGGCCGGGTGGACCCGGATCACGGCGGGCTCACGGCGATCCCCGCGATTCCTCCTGCCAAGCCACGGCAACGCTAGATCGCGTCTGCCGTTCGACCCAGCAGCAGGTCGGACCCCTTCTCACCGATGGCAAAGGAGATGGCGTTGGTGTGGGCACTGATCATATTGGGGATGATCGAGGCATCGATCACGCGAAGATTTTCAAGTCCGTGCACGCGCAGTTCCGGCGACACCACCGCAGCGGCATCCGTGCCCATCTTGCAGGTGCCTGCGAGATGATTGCCGCCGAAGACGCTGCGGCGGAGAAAATCGATCCACTCATCGTCGCGCTCCACGTCGCTTCCCGGCGAGCGTTCATCGATGACGAAGGGTTTGAAGGCCTCGGCATTCATCAGGCGCCGCGCCATACGGCAGCCGGCGATCAGCAGCGGCAGGTCTTCATCCGCCAGCATGCTCAGGTCGATGCGGGGCAGATCGTGGGGATCCAGCGAATGCAGTGACACCCGGCCGCGGGCCTTGGGCCGACAGAGACTCGGGATGAAATTAACGGCGCCGCGATAATGGGCCTCGGCGCGCCGATCCACGGCAGCGAAGGCAAAGGGCGCGAACAGAATTTCCATGTCCGGGCGCTCACCCTGAGCAGTGGTATTGAAAAAGGCCGCCGCCTGACTGTAGGGACTGGTGGCCGGGCCACGACCTGTGGCCGCCCACTGCACGATCGCGGCCGCCATGCGCCAGCGGCTGAGCGCAATCAGATTGTAGGTATCCACATTAACGTGGGCACTGAGGGTCACGTCGGGGTGTTCCTGCAGATTAGCGCCCACACCGGGAAGATCGTGGAGGACCTGAATACCCTGCTCGCGCAAGTAGTCCGCAGGCCCGATGCCTGACAGCAGCAGCAGCTTGGGTGACTGAATGGCCCCGCAGGACACCACCACCTCGCGCCGCGCATTCGCCGTGACGAGCCGGTCGCCTACGCGGTAGACGACGCCGGTGCAGCGGCGGCCCTCGAACGTCAGCCGGTGCGCCATTGCCTCGGTGACTATATTGAGATTGTCACGCAGCAGGGCAGGCAGCAGATAGGCCCGCGAAGCAGGATCCCGCCAACCCTTGTACTGGGAGACCTGGGCGAGCGATGCGCCGTAATGGCTGGCGCCGTTGTAGTCCTCGATGGTGGGAATGCCGCACTCCGCTGCAGCCTCCAAAAATACTGGCGACATCGGATGAACCGAGCGCAAGCGGGAAACGGAGACCGGCCCCGAGCGGCCGCGCACGGCGTCCTCGCCGATCTCCGAGGTTTCGATCCGTTTAAAATAGGGCAACAGGTCCCCATAGGACCAGCCGTGATTGCCCAGAGCTGCCCAGTCGTCGTAGTCCTCCCGCTGGCCGCGGGAAAAAAACATGCCATTCACCGCGCTGCCGCCGCCGAGGGTCTTGCCACAGGGCAGACTCTCGACCCGCCCGGCGCGGGAGGGATCGGGTTGGGTGGGGTAGCGCCACGAAAGATCCGGATCCTTAAAGGCGCGGCTTACCGCCGCCGGCACGTGGATCAGGGGCGACAGGCCCCGGCCGCCCGCCTCCAGCAGCAGTACCCGCGTTGCCGGATTGGCGCTCAGGCGGTTGCCCAGCACGCAGCCGGCCGTGCCGCCGCCGATCACAATGTAATCGTACTCTTCGCCGTCGCTGGGACCGCCGCAGGCTGCGGTGCCAACTGTGGCCGCAGTTATGGCGCCGGCGGTGAACGCGCGGCGCGTCAGGCGGATCATGCTGTCCGGTTCGCCGTCGGGGACGTGATCGTCGAAGCGCTTATTCATTCGTGGTCTCTGCGCATTCGGGCCTGAACCTTTTCCCGGTTTCGGGGTGCGTACCAGATTGGCCAGACGCAGGCATACCCACGACGGTTCGACCGGCCGGCCGCAGCGACGCCCAGTGACGCGGAGCGAGTCCCATGCCTTGCCGGAACGCGCTGGGCGTCAATCCTGCAGAATATTCCGATGGCGCGCTGTGAATCTTGTTTCCTCTCGGCCAACACCCATCAGCGACTATGCGCCTTCGGAGATCCGTGGGGAATCAGATTTTTGTATATGGCTATGCGCGCGCCGAATGCAGCTTGACCGGAGAGGTGATCATCCCTCGAGGGCAAGGTAGTGGCCCTCTCCAATCTGGCACTTCCCCGCCAGAAGGGGCAGAGTCGTCCGGTATGGACAGCCCTAGCGTGCGTGCCTGGGGATTTCATCCCGCTTCCGGCCTGTGAGATCCGGATTGGAGCCCGTTGACCGGTGGGGTAGGATAGATGCAGGGTCTCGCTGTCCTTTTCTGGACGCGGCACCAAGGGGAAGCAGTGGCAACCGAAAGGTCGAAAAAGACAACGGATGCCGACAGCGCTGATCAGTCGGATATCCATCAGGAACAGGATCCGATCATCCTGGATCTTATCGAGGCGCTGGATAGGGTGCCCGATCCCTGCTGCATTCTAAGCGGCAAGAATCTCTCCATACTGGACCTGGGTCTGATCAACCGCATCAAGCGCCAGGGCAACTCGGTGGAGGTCGGTGTGACCCTGACCGACACCATGTGCGAGTTCTCCCACAAGATCTTCGCCGACATCGAGGCACTAGCCGACACGGTGCCAGGCGTTGCGAAAGTCACGGTGGTCCCAGAACCGGTGCCCATCTGGTCCACCGAACGCCTGAGCGAGCGCGCCGCCGCCATGATCAAAAACGACTCGAGCCGTTTCTTCAGGAGTTGGGATCTGGAGAAATCGGGCGACCAAGGACAGTAGCGCCGTTTTGAGGCGCTACCGGGCACGCACGCCAAACCTGGCAAGGAGTTGAATATGACTTCCGATAGCCAAGGAAAAGACCGCGACGCGAGCCTGCGCAAGTGGACCCGGCGCCAACTCCTGCAGACGGTTGCGGCGGGTGGCGCAGCCCATGCCGCGGGCGTCTCGCCGTCGCTCGCGGCCGCGGGCCGCACCTGGTCGCCGGAATTGCGACCCGACCGCAACGACCACTTCATCATCGATGGCGTGGTGCATTGCTACAACCACATGCCCGCCAATTACCGCGACCCTGTGATGCGCGGCAAGGCCCACGAGGGTGGCTACGCCTACAGCGTGCACGCGGCGGTGAATCCCCAGCCCTATACGCTCACGGCGGCCCAATGGGCGCGAGACTGGCAGCCGGAGGAAGTGGCGGAGCAGGCGTTTTTAGAAAGCGATACCCACATGATCTGCATGCATTCGGTACCGCTGTTCACTAACTACTTCGACGGCCTGGTCTCCAATCCCAAGGGGGCCTATATGAAGCACCGCTATCCCGACCGGGTGGTGTGGTACGCCGGCGTCGACATCATGGACGACCCCGTGCGGGTTTTCCGCCTCATCGATCAGGTGGCCCAACAGGGCGCCGACGGCATCAAGCTGTACCCCTATCGGGTGAACCAGGACACCAAGCGGCCCGAGTGGTGGTACATGGATGACGAGGTACGCGCGTTTCAGGTGTTCGAGTACGCCATCAGCAAGGGCATCAAGCACATCGCCACCCACAAGCTGATCGGCTACGCGGGTGAACACACGCCCTACATGACCGCCGGGGATTTTGCCGGCGCCGCCGAAGCCTTCCCGGAAGCCTGGTTTCATATTGTCCATGCGGGCTGGTTCTTCATGGATGAGACCATCGAGGTGCTCAAACGCTTCGATAACGTCACCGCCGTCATGGAAGGACCCATGTTCTGGGCTGCTTTCGACGTGCCCAAATTCACCAAACTGCTGTCCACCTATCTCAACCAGGTGGACCTCAACCGCATCATCTACGCGTCCGCCGCGGCCAACCAGCATCCCTATTTCGTGACCCGGGCGATCCTGGACTATGAGCTGCCGGCGGGTGCGGACTTCAAATGGGGTGACCGTGAGAAGCGCCGCATCATGGGCGCGAACTTCGCGGACATCCACGGCATCGACATCGCGGCCCAGCGAAAGAAGATCGCCGGGGACAAGTTCGAGCTGATCAAGCAAAGACACGGCATGCGCGAACCGTTCTCAGAGCAGCGCAAGCCCGGCGCCTGGCAGACTTGAGCCGGTGCCGGGCGAACAACGAAGCCAAGTCGTAGCTGGAGTGTTGCCATGACCGTTTCTCGACGAGCCTTTGTGGGCGCTGCCTTAAGCGCCTACCCCGCCCTGCGTCTGGGCGGCGTGGCCCGATCGGCTGAGACTACCGAGGTCATCGTGGTCGGCGCTGGCTTTTCCGGGCTCAATGCGGCCATCACCCTGGCCGATGAGGGCGTCAAGGTCACGGTGCTGGAGGGCAGTCCTCGCGTCGGCGGGCGGGCCTATACCGGCGACCATGTTTACGGCCGGCCAGAGTTTGGGGCGAATCAGATCGGACGCTACTACGCCCGCACTCGTTACATGTGTGAACGCCTCGGCGTGGAACTGGCAGTCGGCTCGAATATCAACGCGCCCTTTGCCTATTCGATGGGCGGTAAGCTCATCGCCAAAGAGGATTGGGAGAGTCATCCACTGAACAAGACGGTGGGGATCGAGCGGACACTGCTGCCGTCGACCCTGCTGGGTTACTACCTGAATACCTATAACCCGCTCACGGAGCTCGATGACTGGCTGCAGCCGGACGCCGAGCAATACGACGTGCCGATGGCTGATTGGCTCCTGTCCCAGGGGGCTTCTCCCGCCGCCCTGCAGCTCATGGGCGCGGGCGCGACCGATCTGTACCACTCGTCGCTGCTCACCATGCTGCAGGAGATGACCCGGGGACGGCTGTTAAGCGGTGACGAGGATCTGAAGGGCAAGGATCAATTCGAGCGGGCGGCGCTCACCAGTGCCCGGATCGTCGGTGGCACGTCGCGCCTGCCTGAGGCCATGGCGGCTCATCTGGGCGACGCGGTGCACAAGAACAGTGCCGTGACCCATATCTCCAGCGGCCGGGATGGTGTGCAGGTCCGCTGCCTGGATGGGCGGCGCTACCGCGCGGACTTCGCGATTGCCGCGATGCCCTTCGGCGCTCTGCGCCGAGTCACTTTTGATCCGCCCTTGGCGGGCAACCAGGAAGAAGCCGTCACCCGCATGCCCCATGCCAATAACACCCAGGTTCATATGCGCATCAAGGGCGCGCCCTTCTGGGAACAGGACGAGTTGGACGCCTCGCTGTGGACCGACGGTCCATTGCACATGATCCGCCAACCCATCGCCTACGACGGCAGTCGCGACCGGCTGGTCGCCATCGCCGGCGGCCTCAAGGCTGATCGCCTGGATCAGCTGCCGCCGAAGGCGCGCGGTGAGTTCGTCATCGCCGAAATCGGGCGGCTGCGGCCGTCCACCAAGGGCAAGCTGGAGGTGACCGGCGTGCACTCCTGGGGCCAGCATCCCTTCGTCTTCGGCTGTCGGCACTCCTACGCGGCCGGGCAGATGCGGCGGGTGATCCACGACATGATCAGGCCCCACGACCGGGTGCACTTTGCCGGTGAGCAGACGCGGCGGCTGGAGATCGGCATGGAAGCCGCCTTTGAATCCGGCGAGCGGGCCGCTCTGGAGATCATTGAAAGGGCGGGGTAACCGGGCGTCGTGACCGCGGAGGCTGGCTCACAGATCGACCCAACGCAGTGGCCGCGGCCGGCGCTGGCCTGGTACGTCAACGGCGCGCTGATGCTGGCCTTCGTGCTGGCCTTCATCGACCGGCAGATCATCGCGCTGCTGGTGGGGCCGATCCAGCAGGATCTGAACATCTCCGACACCGAAGTCAGCCTGCTGGGCGGCTTCGCGTTCGTGTTCTTCTACACGTTTCTCGGTATCCCCATCGGCCGCATCGTCGACCGCAGCAACCGCAAGCGCCTGATCGCCATCGGTGTGTTCCTGTGGAGCTGCATGACCGTGGCGTGCGGCTTCGCCAGGAATTTCTTTCAACTGTTCCTGGCCCGGGTAGGCGTGGGCGTGGGCGAGGCCACGCTCTCCCCCGCCGCGCTCTCCATTCTCTCTGACTATTTCCCGCCGCAACGCTTGGGCTTTGCCGTGAGCGTTTACCTCTCCGGCGCGGCCATCGGCACGGGGCTTGCCTTCCTGCTGGGCGCCGCGGCGCTGGATTTCTTCGCCAGCTTCAGCCTGGAGGGCGTGCCGCTGCTGGGCGGCTTGGCGACCTGGCAGCTGGCCTTCGTGGTCGTGGGCGCACCCGGCGTTTTCTTCACTCTGCTGATCCTGTCCATTCCAGAGCCCGCGCGGCGCGGGAAGCTGGTAGCCGCAGCGTCTGCCCAGAGCCCTGCCGGGCTGCCCCTGGGTGAGGCGATTCGCTACCTGCTGGACAGAAAGAAATTCTATCTGCACCACTTTGCCGGCTTCGGCCTGTATCTGGCCTTTACCTACGGCTTGTCCTTCTGGGCGATCGAATACTTTGTGCGGACGTTTGCCGTGGAGCGCAGCGACGTCGCCTACATTTACGGCGCCCAGGTGATCCTGCTGGGCGGCAGCGGCACGCTGCTGGCGGGGTATCTGTCGGACTATCTGGAGCGCCGGGGGATCAAAGACGCCAAACTGCGGGTGGCGCTGTGGGCCATGGCGCCCATGACCCTGCTGGCCTGCGCCCTGCCCTTCATCGACAGCTACCCCGTGGCCATTGCCGCCATCATGGCCATGACCTTCTGCTGGAAGTTCCCGCTGGCTCCCGCCGCCGCGTCGCTACAGATCGCCACCCCCAACGAGGTCCGAGGCCTCGCCACGGGCCTGTATCTGTTCGTAGGCAATACCCTGGGGCTGGCCGTGGGACCCGCTGTGATCGGCGTGTTCTCCGACTACGTGGTCCAGGACCCCAACGGCCTGAAATGGTCAGTCGCCCTGGCGGGGGTCATCATGTTGCCCGCATCGGTGTTGAACGTGTTTCTATGCCGCAGATCCTTTTCCGCGCCGAACACTGCCGGCGCCGCGCCGGTCTTAAGTCAGAGCTAAGCCGGCCTGTCCGTGTGCTTGACGTCGTGGGTGGCGTTAACATGATCTCGCGCCCAGTCCGTCAACATCAGGGAGAGCCGCCATGAAGCGCACGTCTATATCGGGTTTGTTCCTGGGGTTGCTCGTGCTTGGGCCCTGGCATACGACGGCTCCCCAGCCGCCGGCCCCGATCGTCGTGATCGGCGCCACCGCGCGGACGGCGGAACAGTTCATCCCGCTGGCACTGGAGCAGGGTCACCGGGTGATCGGGCTTGCCCGGCGGCCGGAAGCCGTGACTTTAGAACACGAACGCCTGACGGTCGTCGAAGGCGACGTTTATGACCGCGCGTCACTGGAGGCAGCCCTCAGCGGCACCGAGATTGTGGTCTCCCTGTTCGGTCCACGGATCACCATGGCGGACGAAGTTCCGGAGATGGACCTGTACTCGGCCGGCTACACCAACCTGATTGCCGCCATGCGTGCCAAGGGCAGCACCCGCCTGTTTGCAACGACCTCGACGGGTGCGCAGAAGACTGTTGAGAAGAAACCCGCCCCCGACGCACCGCGGCACGACCAGTGGCTATGGCAGGTGCGCGGCATCTATCAGGACATGCAGCGCGCGGAGAAGATTGTCCGTGGCAGCGGGCTGGACTTCACGATCCTGCGCCCGTCCCAGCTCATGCCGGAGCCGCCCCGGGATGATCTGAAGGTGATCGTCGATGCCGATGCACCCCACTTCACGCTGATTACCTACACGGACTTCGCGGCCTGGATTCTGGATGAAGTTCAGTCCGATCAATACGCCGGACATGTGGTGGGAATCTACAGCGATCGAACGCTGCAGTACGGCGTCAATTTTTAATCAGGGCCTGGCGGCCAACTTCATTGCTAAACGAGACCAACCCATGAAGAACCTGTTGTCTATGCCCCTCAAAACTATCCTGTCTTTTCTGGCGGGTGCGTTGGCGGCGCTGTTCATCAGCGGCCTGTTTGCCAACACCGACGGCAACCCAGCCCAGAGTTTTTCGGCGTATCAGGAGTTGCTCCGGTCTACGCCGGTGCTGCTGGATGAAGGTCAGGCCGAAGACACCAAAAATGTAATCACGCGCTCGCTGGCCGCCTTCCTGGCACGGGACGCCAAAGCCAGCGTGGCGGAACTGAGCGAAGACTATTCCTGGAACAAGATAACCCCGGACGGGGCGGTGAAAATGGTGACCGGCGTCGAACCCACCTATGAGATTACGAAGAATCTCTACGAGGGCGACTTCTTCGAGTCCTACCTGGGCGTGCACTCCACGCCCCTTGGGATCATCGGCAACCTGGGTGTGCAGTACGAGGTCGAGGAGTGGCTGCACGATGACGGTTCCAAGCAGGTGCTGCGAACGCTGGCCATATATGAGATCAAGCAGGGCAAACTCTGGCGACTGTGGGCGTTTCAACCTTTCCTTGGCGACAGCGATCCCGAAAGCTGAGCTTGGCCGTGACAATGACACCGGGTGCCGCGCCTGCCAACCCGCGACGGTCCAGCCCGCGCACCCGCTGGGTTGCGCTGCTGCTCGCAACGGCGCTCAGCCCGGCCATGGCTGCGGAGACCTTCCGCGACTGCGATACCTGCCCCGAGCTGGTCGAAATCCCGGCCGGGACTTATCTGATGGGCTCATCGCCCGAAGGGCTGACAGAGGCGGGGGTGATCGAGCCCTTTGCGACATCGGAGCAGCCTGTCCGTGAAGTCACGATCCCCCGCGCCTTTTTGATCGGAAAATACCCGGTGACGAGATCCCAATACGCTGAGTTTATGGAGGCCACCGGGCGCCGCGCGACGCCGGCGTGCTGGTCATGGAACGTGGCAGCCGGCGCCTATCAATTCCAGGACGACCTGACCTGGCGCGATCCCGGCTTCCCGCAAACTCCGCAAGACCCTGCCGTATGTGTCAGCTGGAATGACGCCCGGGCCTATGTGGCGTGGCTGTCGGAGAAAACGGGCGAGGTCTATCGGTTGCCCAGCGAAGCCGAGCGCGAGTATGTGGCCCGCGCCGCCGCGGCGACTAACTGGCCCTGGGACGGGCCCGTGCAACAGATCTGTACCCACGGCAACGTGTCCGACCTGTCGAGGCTTGCGGCGCATTCCGCCACGCAGCGCTCCGCGCAAACCGTGTTCGACTGCGAGGACGGTTACGTCTACACCTCTCCGGTGGGCGCCTTTCAAGCCAACGCCTTCGGCGTTCATGACACCCTCGGCAACGTGTGGGAATGGACCGGCGATTGCTTCCTGGACTCCTACGCCAGCCCGCGCGACGCCGACGCCCGCCCGGCTTCCTCCGACCCCTGCGACCAG
>JBFFHS010000104.1:0-11551 GCA_041556855.1 Gammaproteobacteria bacterium | reverse complement strand
TCATGTGCTCGGCGAGAGAGCCGTACAGGCCAACTGCCGGTTCCAGGTAGTGGATCTGATGCCGCGCGTGAGCGATGTCGATGGCCGGTGCCTGGTAATGCCAGGGCTTGCGAATGAACTCCACCGGGTCTACCCCGCACAAGAGTATGAGATCGGCCCGCTCCAAGCAGTCGGATTCGGCCGCGCCACCGGTGAAGATACCGACGTATTGCGCTGCTGCGTCCGGAATGACGCCTTTGGCCTTGTAGGTGGTCAACACGGGGCAAGCCAGGGCAGCCGCCAGGCTGCGGGTCGCTGCAGCGGCGTTTGCGGCGCGCGCTTCCAAGCCGACCACCATCACTGGTCGAATCGAATCGCTAAGCAACTGCGCGGCATGCGCCAGACCCGTTTCGTCAACGACCGCTGGTGGTTCCGCGCGCTGAAACCGGGCTGCTGTGACCGACGTTGCCTGAGCCGCGGCGCCGGTCAGCTCAACGAACACGGGCCCGCTGGGCGGGGTCAGCGCCAGATTGATCAGCCTGGCGATGTCTTCCCCGGCAGCGGCATCCTCCAGACGACTATGGCCCTTGGTCAGGGGTGCAAGCAGGGACCGCTGGTCAAATGCCTGATGCGTGACGTAGCGCTGCTCTTCGGGATTAAAGCCGTCGCCCAGCAGCATCAGCGGCGAGCGATCCAGGGAAGCATAGGCCACTCCGTTGGCCGCACTCGCCGTGCCTGGTCCCTTGGTGGTGAGTGCCACGCCCAGCGTGTTGGTCAGCTCTGCGGTGACCGCCGCCATCATGGCTGCCGCACTCTCGGTACGGGTTAACACGAAGCCAATCCCTTCGGTTGCGGCGGCGTCGATAACATCCAGACTACTGCCGCCTCCCGGTACGCCGAAGAGACGCTCCACCTGGTGAGCAGCAAACGCTGTCGCCAGCAACTGAGCCACGGATTTGTCAGGCGTTGACTGCTGTGTGCTCATAGGGTCAAGTCGCGGCCGGCAGGTCGATGACCAGGTTCAGCGCAGCATCTACGCGCGCCGAGGCTCCTGGTGGAACGATGGTGGTCGACTCCCGCTCCTCAAACACAGCGGGGCCTTCAAAGCTGCTGCCAGGAGTTACCCGGTAACGGTCATAGACAGTGGCGCTCAAAAATCCCGTCTCGGGGCCGAAGTAGACCTGCCGTTCCCCTTTCCGCTCCGATCCGCCCGCCCCGCTTTGCCGCGCTGCGCCGAGATCGATCGTGGGTCGTGGACCGGACACGACGACACGCCAGGACACGATCTCAACAGTCATCTCGGGCTCGAGGCGGCCGAACTGGGATTGATACGCGCGCTCGAAGGTTTCCCGCATGCCGACCCGATTGTCACCAGCAAGAATGGTCCCATCCACGTGGGCTTCCACGTCGTAGCCCTGTCCCACGTAGCGCATCGCTGCCAGATGCTCAACCCGGACTGTCTCGGGCGGGGTGCCGGCGGCGGTGAGCAGTTCGCGTCCCTGGGATTCCATGGCATCCAGCATTGCCCGTACCTGGGCGAAATCAAGCTCATCCAGCGCCACCACGCCGCCCTGTACAAACGTGAAGGCCGTCGGCGAGACCAGAAAGCCAAGCGCTGATGCAACGCCCGCGCTGGGTGGGCAAACGACCCGCGGCAACGACAGTTTCAGGGCAATGTTGCCCGCATGTACCGGACCTGCGCCACCGATGCAGACCATGGCGTAATCGGAGATGTTCTTGGCTTTCTCCAAGGCGTGAATCGTCGCCGCCTGGGCCATGTTCTCGTTCACCGTTTCATGGACAGCCCAGGCCGCCTCCACAATGGATAAGCCCAAGGGCTCGGCGATATGCTCCCGCAGCGCAGTTTCCGCCGCGGCCACGTTCAAGGGCATGTCACCGCCGAGAAAATTGTCCGCTGCCAGATAACCCAGCACCAGGTCGGCGTCGGTGACCGTAGCTTGTCTGCCGCCGCGGCCATAACAGGCAGGCCCCGGATCGGCGCTGGAGCTTTCCGGCCCCACCTCCACCAGTCCGAGATGGTCGACGCGTGCAATCGATCCGCCGCCCGCGCCAATCTCAATCATCTCGATGACCGGGATGCGCAGCGGCAGGCCGCTGCCTTTCTTGAACCGATACACCCGGGCCACCTCGAACTCGGTGGTGCGCAGTGGTTCGCCGCTATCAATCAGGCAGGCCTTGGCGGTTGTGCCACCCATGTCGAAGCACAATACGTCCTGTTCGCCGGCTAATTCACCGATGACTGAGGTAGCTTGTACCCCGCCTGCGGGGCCCGACTGCACCAGCCGTATGGGATGGTCGGCGGCCGTGGTTTCATGCACGGTGCCGCCGTCGGACAGCATCAGGAAAAGGTCGTTCTCTATCCCCAGACGCTGCAGCCCGCCGGTCAGGCGCTTGAGATAGCGGCCAAAAATGGGCAGCACATAAGCGTTGCAAATGGTCGTGGAGGTACGCTCGTATTCGCCGATCTCAGGCATCACGTCGCTGGAGATACAGACCACCAGATCGGGTGCTTCGGCTTTCAGAATCTCGCGCACCCGACGCTCGTGGACAGGATTGCGAAAGCCATGCAAGAGTGAGACGGCCACCGCCGTGACATCGGAGTCAGCGATCTGGCGCGCAACTTGCGCCACGGCATCCTCGTCCAAGGGTAACAGCACATCGCCGGCGGGGCCGATTCGTTCCGGGACTTCGTAGCGCCAGTGACGAGGTACCAGGGGATTGGGCGTCTCCATGAACAAATCATAGGTGTCGTAGCGCCACTCGGTGCCGATCTCGAGAATGTCGCCAAAGCCGGCTGTCGTAATCAAGGCGACTCTTGCGCCGCGTCGCTCAATAATTGCATTAGCGACCAGCGTCGTGCCATGAATGACATGACGTACGTGGTCGGTATTGACACTATTCTCGCCGAGGATCTTTGTCATTCCCTCCAGTACACCCACCGACGGGTCGTCGGGCGTGGTCAACACCTTTTCGTTGAACAATTGGCCGCTGCGGGTGTCGATCATGACCAGATCGGTAAACGTACCGCCAATGTCCACGCCTACACGATAAGGCTCAGGCACCTGATATTTCTCCCGTCGTCTGCACGCCGTAGTCGCGCGCGGCGCCTTCCTCTGTCACCAGTCCACTCTTCAGATCGGCTTGCAGTTGGGCGGGGTCGCGTTCAGCGGGCGGTCCCATGCCGCCCCCGCCCGGTGTCTCAAAAACCACCAGGTCGTGGGGCTTAAGATCCAGCCGTACCTTGGCGGGGATGCGTTCCCCGTTCACGTATTCACGGCCTGGTGCACCCGGCGCGCCGCCCAGTAATCCGCGGGGCGGGAATTTCACCCGTTCGTGGCGGATGGTCATGGTTACCGGCTGCTCGGACGTCACCTTGAAGGAAACGCGCTGAGCAGGCCCGCCACGGAATTTCCCGGCCCCTCCGGAATCGGGGATCAGCGCCTTCTCGGTGATCAACAGCGGCACGCTGTTCTCGAACTGTTCGATAGGAACTGTTGCCACATTGCTGGGGAAGCTCAGGCACGCCGGCCCATCCTGATGGGGTCGCGCCCCGTGTCCACCGTTCATGAAGAACATCTTGACGAAGCGTTGGCCGTTCGGTTGGTGACCGGAGAAGTAAACGTTCCACAGGGGCGAGCCGCAGTCTGCGATCACACGGTCGGGCATCAGTGGCGCCAGGGCGCTGAAGATGACGGGCGGGAGGTAATGGCCTGACAGGTGACGGGCCCAGATGGGCGCCGGACGCCGGGGGTTGACGAGGCAGCCTTCCGGGGCCGTGATAGTGACGGGTCGGAAAGAGCCATCGTTGTTGGGCGTGACGGGATCGAACGCGCATTTGACCGCGTAGGCGCTATAGGCACGCGTGTAGTTCATGACTGAGTTGATGGGTTTGGCGATCTGAGCTGACGTGCCGGCGAAATCGACAGTTAGATCGCTGCCCTTGATCAGGACCTCGCAGCGGATGGTCAGCGGTTCGTCGAAGGCGTCAACCATGATCTCATCGCGATATGAACCATCAGGCGCCGCATGGATTGCCCGGCGCATGGCGGCTTCCGAACGGTCGAGAATGTCGTCCACCAGTGCGTCCAGATCATCGATCCGTTCGTCCGCCAGGATCTTCAACAGGCGTGCGATGCCCATATCATAGGCCGCGAACTGGGCGCGGATGTCACCCAGGGTTTCCTCGGGTGCCCGCAGATTTTCAGTCAGGAAGGCGAGTACGTCCTCATTCTCCTCGCCCGCCCGGACAATCTTGGCCACCGGGATGGTCAATCCTTCCTCATAACTATCCCTGGCATCGACGGACGGCGCCCCGCCGATATCCACCGTATGGAAGACGCTGCCCATGAACGCGATAAGGCGATCGCCGCGAAACACCGGTCGCACCATGGTGATGTCATTGAGATGACCGGTGCCGTGGTAGCCGTCGTTGGATATCAGCACGTCCCCAGGCTGCAACGTTGCCACGGGATAACGCCGCAACATGACGGCCAGGGTTTGCGGCATGGTCCCGATAAAGGACGGGACGCTGCGCGAGGACTGAGCAAACTGGCGACCCTTGGTATCCATCAGACCTACGGCCAGGTCCCAGTTGTCTCGGACCACCGAGGAGAATGACGTGCGCACGAAGGTCTGAGCCGTCTCGTCCATGAGTCCGTTGAAGCGGTGCCAGGCGACGCCTACCTGCAGCGCTGAGAAATGTCCTGGTTTCAAGCGGGGCTCCCGTACGTGTTGCGTTCTCCCAGGTTGTGAGCCGCAGTCCCGCCAGGGCGCTGCGAAGCCCCGGGTCGTCGCTGATCCCAGGGGACACAAGAGGAGCTTTCTTGGGCTATGTTATTGAAATTATTGCGTGTATTGCGGCTGAATGATAGGCTATATTGCAAACGTTTACAAGCCCTCCTGGATCTCCAGTCATAGCCTCACTCAGTACTCAAGTACCATTGTCTGGAGTCGCCCGTCGGCGCGCCGCGGAACTCGCGGGCGCCCACTCATTAATGCAAGGTGTTGAAGGATGCAGCGGTACCAGTTGTTTATCGATGGTCAATGGCGTGACCCCCAGTCCAACGCCTGGATCGACACGGTCAACCCGTACTCCGGTGAGACCTGGGCTCAGATACCGCGGGGCAATGACGCGGATGCTCAAGCCGCCGTGGCAGCAGCCCATCGGGCGTTCAAGGCTGCCGAGTGGCGCGGCCTGACGGCCACCCAGCGCGGCGCGCTGCTGCGAAAGTTGGGCGACATTCTTGCCGAACACGCGGAGCAGCTTGCTGAGATCGAGGTGCGGGACAACGGCAAGCTGTACGCAGAGGTGCTCAATCAATGCCGCTACATGACACAGTGGTTTCATTACTACGGCGGGCTGGCGGACAAGATCGAGGGCAGTGTGCCGCCCATCGACAAACCTAACGTGCTCAATCTGACGCGCTATGAGCCGCTGGGTGTGTGTGCCTGCATTACCCCCTGGAACTCTCCACTGTTGTTGCTGGCCTGGAAGGCGGCACCGGCTCTGGCCGCGGGCAATACCATCGTCGTTAAACCATCGGAATTCACGTCAGCCTCTAGCCTTGAATGGGCGCGTCTGGCGGAACAGGCGGGTTTTCCGCCCGGGGTGATTAACGTGGTGACGGGCTACGGTGCCGAAGTCGGCGAGGCCCTGGTGCGCCATAAACATGTGCGCAAAGTGGCCTTTACCGGCGGCGAAACCGGTGGCCAGCTGGTCAACGCCTCGGCGGCCCCGGACTTCAAGCGCGTGACTTTAGAACTGGGCGGCAAGTCGGCCAACATCGTATTTGAGGATGCCAATCTGGATATGGCGGTGAACGGTGCCATCTCCGGGATCTTTGCCGCCAGCGGTCAGACCTGCATTGCCGGTTCCCGACTGCTGTTGCAGGACTCCATTCACGATGCTTTTCTGGAGCGGCTCGTGGAGTTGGCTGGCAACGCGCAGATCGGCGATCCCATGGCCGCCGGCACCCAGGTGGGCCCCATTACCACCGAACCTCAGTACCGCAAGATCCTCGACTATATCGAGATCGCAAAAGGGGAGGGCGCGCGCTGCGTGCTGGGCGGCGGCCCGGCGGCGGCCCCGGATGGTAATCCAGGGCTGTTCGTGCAGCCGACCGTGTTTGCCGATGTGACCAATGACATGCGCATTGCTCAGGAAGAAGTTTTTGGCCCCGTTCTGGCTGTGTTGCGCTTTCAGGATGAGGAGGAGGCCATTGAGATTGCCAATGATGTGAACTACGGGCTCGCTGCAGGCGTGTGGACGGAGAGCTTGCGGCGTGCAATCAACATGGCGGAGCGCTTGGAAGCGGGTACGATCTGGGTCAACACCTATCGGTCTACCAGCTACACCACACCCTTTGGCGGCTACAAGGCGAGTGGTCTGGGCCGGGAGAATGGTCTGGAGGCCATCAAGGAGTACCTGCAGGTCAAGAGCGTCTGGTTTCACACCGGCGGAGATGTGGCCAATCCCTACACACGCCGCTGAACGGCGAATCCGGAACGTGAGGATCCCATCGAAAAGAAAAGGGAAAGCTATGGGAGTGGCAGCAAGAATCTCCGCCTTTTTGGTTGGCACACTATTGTTGCTGGGGTGTGCTCGGCCATCCTCCGAGTCTGACCAGCCTGGGGCGGCTGCCAAGCCCTTCGAATACGGGCAACTTTCCGGCCAGGTGACGGGTTCAGAGCCCGGTGTTCTGCCAGTGGTTTATGCCTACAACACTGAGAGGAACGTCGGCTACACGGTGTTCGTCGTCAATGGCCAGTACCGAGCGGTGATGCTGATCCCGGGCCCCTACCAGGTGACGATTCGGCCGGCTGTGGATCAACTGGAGGGCTTCACGCCGGAGACGGTGACGCTAGATGTTGCCCAGGGCGCCCAGGTGACGGCTGATTTTGCGCTGCAAGACGTAGGCCCGGTCCCCAACTACGTCGGTGGTCTGCCCTATGAGGCGTGTACGGCGAATCGACCGACGCCGAACGACATGCCCTGCGAGCCGCCCAGGATCGAGCCCTATGAGGCCATCTACCCGCCGGGCCCCGGCCGCGACATCCTGGAGCGAACCTGTTTCGGCTGCCACCACACCCAGCTGTTGGCCTTCAACACGCCCCGAATCTATGGGGGTGGCCGGGCGAAGAAGAACAAAGCCACCTGGGCGTTCACCGTTGACCGTATGCATAAGCGTGTCCCTGCCCAGTGGGGCGGGATCGCGCTGGGCAGGGCTTCGATGATGGACACCGCTCTGCTGCCCCCCGAGGATCGGGATATTCTGGTTGACTATCTGGCAGAGAATTTCGGTATCGACGCACCCTCGCGCCTGGTGCAGCTTGGAAGTGAACCCGAGCTCGACCTGGCGGCGCTCGAGAAAGCGATGTTCGTGGAGTACATCTACCGCGAAGACCCCGAAAAATACCCGGTGTGGCCCTGGCCCCATCGACTCGACTTCGATAGTGACGGTAACGTCTGGCTGGCCTATCACAAGTGTTGCATCGTCCGTTTCGACCCGCGGACCGGGGAGTCAAGGGCTTATGAAGACAACGGCGGCGGCTACGGGGTAGCCGTTGACCATACGGACGGAACAGTGTGGTTCTCGCCCGGCTACCGATTGGATCCTGATACGGGTCTGGTGGACAAGTGGTTGGGCGTGAACGGTGGCTCGCTGGCTTTCGATTCCAAGGCCAACCTGTGGATGGCTGGTTTCTTTACCGGTATCACCAAGTGGGACCGGGCAACCAACTCCATAATGCGCTGGGATGTGCCCGTTTTGCGCAGTCGCCCCTACGGCATGATTGTCGATTACAAGGACAAGGTGTGGTTCTCCGACTACCACACCAGCGGGGTGACACGCTTCGATCCCGAAAACGAAACCTTCAAACACTTCAGGGTCACCGACGATGAGCCCACCGGCATCCGGCGACTGGGTGTTGATTCCAACAACATGATCTGGACCGCGACCTATGGCAGCCCGAATCGTGAAGTGGACGGCAGGAATATCGGTGGTGCCCTATACCGTCTGGATCCGCAGACGGGTGAGGTGATGGAGCGCCGACTGGGTATCGAATATTCCAACCCCTACAACGCTGAGGCCGACCCGGACGACAACATCTGGGTCAATCCGGACAACTATCTGGTGAAGTACGATCAACAAGCGGACACGTTCACGCGCTACCCACTGCCAACCCGCACGGACATGGTGAAGACGCGGATTACTCGCGATGGTGCCGTATGGACCGTCTACCGCAACGCCGGCCATTACGCCGGATATGGTGGCACGGCGGCGGTGCTGTATCCGGATAAGGACAAGATCACGACCTTGGCTGCTTACCATCCGGACAACGGCGCCGGCTACCATGCCAGCAAATACCGTGGTCCGTTAGCGCCGAAGGTCTCCGGGCAAGAATTTGAGTTCTCTGGTGCGGCACGCAATGCTGAGGCGTTTAAAGCATGGGCACTGGCGAACGGGTTGCCGGGGGCAGAGTCGGTGCCGCCTGCCAGCGCCGCGGAAAGCTTGGAGCAGGATGCGGATGCGCACTAGGCAGCTCACGCTGGGGCGGCTTGTAGACGTTTGCACGTTACTCTATGATCCCAAACCATCTGATCTGTAAATCGTATTAATTTCAAAAGCATGGGCGTTGCGGCGTGCCTCCGTCAGCGGCCTAACCAGGTGCCAGGACACACTCATGGGAATCTCACAGAAAACCTTCGCGTTTGCGGTCGCCACACTGTTGTTGATGGCCTGCACCGAACAGGCTATTGACTCTGACCAGCCTGCCCCGGCTGCTCAGTTGCCGGACTACGGTCAGTTGTCCGGCACCGTTACGGGGTCCGAGCCCGGCGTGCTGCCGGTCGTGTACGCCTACAACACCGACAAGGATGTGGCGTACACGGTGTTCGTGGTAAACGGCCAGTACCGGGCCGTAGAGATGATTCCCGGTCCTTATGAGGTCACGATTCGTCCCGCCGTGGGTCAGTTGGAGAAGTTTACCCCCGAGACCGTGCAGCTTGAGATTGGACCCGGCGGCGCCATGCAGGCGGATTTCGCGCTGAAGAACGTGGGCATCGTGCCGGACTATGTGGGCGGCATCGAGTATCCGGACGCCACCATTGCAACCTACGACGAGATCTATCCCCCAGGGGCGGGTCGCGACGCGCTGGAGCGGACCTGTCATGGTTGTCACACCATTCAGTTCTTTCCATACAACGTGCCGCGCGCCTACTCGGGCGGACGCGGTCCCAAGAACAAAGAGGCCTGGGCAGTGACCGTTGATCGCATGCACCAGGGGCCGGCCTTTGGTCGCAAGGGCAAGGCCACCCTGTTTGATGCTGCTCAGCTGCCACCGGAGGATCGGGATGCTCTGGTGGATTATCTGGCGGAACACTTTCCCGTCGACGGTGAGCCGATGGTGGTGCAATTGGAGACGGAGCCGGAGCTTGATCTGGCGGTGCTTGAAAAGGCCCAGTTCGTGGAATACATCTACCACGAGCCGCCGGGCAAGTACGATGTCTGGCCCTGGGCGCATCAAGTCGATTTCGATGCCGACGGCAATGTCTGGTTGGCTTATACAGCGTGCTGCATCGTGCGCTTCGACCCGCGCACTGGAGAACAGACCGTCTTCGAAGGTCACGGCGGCGGTCACGGCATTGCGGTGGACCAAACCGACGGCACCGTCTGGTATTCCGGTGATGTGGTCCGACGCCTTGACCCCAAAACGGGCAAGGTGGATCACTGGAAGCTGGGCGAGGATCGTTATCTGGGCAGCAACACCCAGATCTTCGACTCCAAGGGCAACCTGTGGCTATCCCTGCTCGGTGCCGGTGGGCTCGGTAAATGGGATCGGGCCACCGACTCCATCATCTGGTGGGAGGTCCCCGTGGTGCGCAGCCGGCCCTACGGCATTATCGTCGATCATAAGGATAAGGTCTGGTTTGCCGACTACCACAACGGTGGTGTGACGCGCTTCGATCCCGATACGGAGGAGTTCAAGCACTTCCCGATGGTTCAAGATACAGCGGCCGCCAGCGCAATCCGGCGTCTGGGCGTGGACTCCAAGGGCATGATCTGGGCGGGCACCTGGGGCAGCCGTGCTTTCAACAATGTGAAGCTTTACCGGTTGAACCCGGATACGGGCGAGGTGATGGCGCGCGACGTTGGGCTGCCATACGGGGCCGTGTACAACGCCGAAGCCGATTCGCAAGACAATATCTGGATATCGCCGGACAACTATCTGTCCGTCTATGACCAGCAGTTAGACACGTTCACCCACTATCCCATCCCGGTGCGCTCGGACACGCTGAAGACGACCATCGCAAAGAGTGGCGGGATCTGGTTTATCTATCGCAATGCGGGCAAATACGCTGGATACGGCGGTGGTGCGGCCGTCCTGTACCCGGACAAAGATAAGATCGACACACTGGCCGCCTATCACTGGGACGAGGCAGCAGGCTACGCATTGCGCAAATATACCGGGCCGCCCGCGCCCCCGGTTCAGGGAGGTGACCGAGTTTCACCGCCGCAGGCTCAAAACGCCGATGAATACGTGGCGTTTGCCCGCGCCAATGGATTGCTCGAGCCGGAAGAGCAAGAGGCGGTCGAGGTTGATCGCGGCGGCCGGCTGGAGCGCGCCGACTAGATCAGGATGCGCCACTCCGGGTGATCCGGCGAAATCCCGCGGACGATGTCGAAGTAGTCCTGGCGAAGCTGTTGCGTGATCGGGCCCACGGTGCCGTCGCCCACCGGCAGACGATCTATGGCGGTGACCGGCAGGATTTCCTGACCCGTGCCGCATAGAAAGGCCTCGTCCGCGAAATACAGCTCGCTGCGATCCACCGGTCGCTCCTCGGCGGCACGTCCGGTGAGCTCGCGATAGCGCGTCAGGATGGTATCCCGCGTAATGCTTTCCAGAATGTTACTGGCGTGGTCCGGGGTGATCAGTTGGCCATCCCGCACCATGAAGAAACATGCGATGGGTGCTTCGGAAACCTTGCCGTGGGGCGTCAGCATCAAGGCGCCATCGTAACCATCCGCCTTGGCCTGGTGCACGGCCAGGCGGGCGTTGACGTAATTAGCAGTGCTCTTCATGCGGGGTGGGCTGGCGTTGTCCGACAAACGCTGCCAGGAGCTCACCCCCAGGCTCATGCCCGTTTCGGCGAATTTCGGCTTGTCCCGGGGCATGGCCGCTGCGGTAAAGCCGACGGGCCCGGTGGTGGCGAGGAGCCCCTGTCCTTCGATGTAAACGAGCAGACGAATGTACACATCGTCGTCCGGCTCGTTGGCGTGCACCAGCCGGGTCAGACAGTCGGTGAGATAGTCAGCCTCATAGGTTCTGTCGAAGCGCATCAGCTTCATGCCAATCTGCAGCCGGCGGATGTGCTCGGCCAGGCGGAACAGCGAAAACTGGCCTGTATCTGGCATGTGATAGGCACGCACACCCTCGAAGACCGTGGCCGCGTATGTGACCGCCAATGCCAGGGGATGCAAGCTGGCCTCGGCAAAGGGCAGCAGCTCGCCGTTCATCATGATCTGCTTGGGTTGCCACATCGCGCGCTACC
>JBFFHS010000103.1:0-11653 GCA_041556855.1 Gammaproteobacteria bacterium | reverse complement strand
GGGTGGCTGCCGGCCAGGGCCGACAGCCACCTTTCGCTGACGAAGCCGTGGGCGGGCTCGACCATGGCTTTTCTGCCCTGGGTTGAGGGGCTGCGGCGGCCATCGGGAGTAGCCGGAGTCTCTCGCCCCGCAGTGGTGGGATCCAACTCAGGGCCCGATGGGTGGGGCGACCCTGCTACTCGGCCCGGAGCGCCTCCAGGGGCTCCATGGCGGAGGCTTTACGCGCGGGCAGCACGCCGGCGATGAGCCCGATCAGGATAGCTACGGCCGCGGCCAGCACCACGTACAGGGGGGCGATCTGCACCGGCAGCGCCGGCACCAGCCAGCCCAGCAGCAGCGCGCCACCGGCGCCCAGAGCAAGGCCCAGCGCACCGCCCAGCGCCGCCAGCAGGATGGCCTCACCGAGAAAGATGCGCAGAATGCCGCGGCGGCGCGCGCCCACCGCCCGCAGCAGACCAATCTCCGGTGTGCGTTCCCGCACGGCGATGGTCATGATGGTGAAGATGCCCACGCCGCCCACCAGCAGCGAAATGCCGCCCAGGGCGCCTACGCCAAAGGTGATCAGGTTGAGGACATTACCCATCACGTCCATCATCTGCTGCTGGGTGGTGATGGTGAAGTCCTCGCCGCCGTGGCGGGCGATCAGCATGCGCCGCATGGCAGCGACGACTTCCTCCAGCGGCGCGCCTTCTTCGTAGATCAGATCAATCTCCTGCAGGCCTTCCCGGTTAAACAGCTCCAAGCCCTTGCCCGCAGGGATGTACACAGCGTCGTCCAGATCAAACCCGAGCATGGTGCCTTTGGATTCCATCACGCCGATCACCCGATAGCGATCGCCGCCGATACGAAGGCGCTCACCGAGTGGATTAGCGGCGCCAAACAACTCGTCCCGCACTGTGCTGCCCAGCACGGCAAAGGCCCGGGCGGCACGGGGATCGTCCGGCGGCAGAAATTCGCCAACGGCTACGTTGAAATTGAAGGCCACATCAAATTCATGCCCGACGCCGTACACGGAGGTGCGGCGCTCCCGGTCGCCGCCTTCCACGGACGCATCGCCCTGCACCACAGGCACCGATGCCCGGGCATAGGGCACGCGCCGCAGCGCTTCCGCATCCTCGATGCTCAACGGGCGAACGCTGCCGAAGACGCCGGGTGAGATACCGAAGGTGGTGGCCTTGCCCGGGTTGACACCGATGAGCGTGGTACCGAACTGGGTGAACTGGGTGAAGATGTACTGGTGTAGACCCTCGCCCATGGACGTCAGCAGCACCACAGCCGCCACGCCGATGGCGATGCCCAGCGCCGTTAGGCCGCTGCGCAGCCTGTGGCCCAGGATGGAGTGGATCGCGAACCGCACGATTTCCCAGATGCTCACGATCGCGGGCTCACTTGCCGGCCAGAGCGACGACAGGATCCAGACCGGCCGCACGCCGCGCCGGCAAAAACCCAAATACCAGTCCGCTGGCCACGGCGGTGCCCAGCGCTGCGGCCACGGCCCACGCCGGGGGCGCGAAGCCCAGTGACGGAAAGGCGGCACGCAACCCCAGCACGCCGGCGGCGCCCAGTCCCAGACCCAGCAACGCACCCAGCGAGGCCAGGATCAACGCCTCGACCAGAAACAGTGTGATGATCTGGCGCCGCCGAGCGCCAAGCGCCTTGTAGAGGCCGATTTCCTCGGTGCGCTGGCTGACGGCCACCAGCATCACGTTCATGATCAAGACGCCCGCCACCACCAAACTGATGGCGGCGATACCGGCGAGGGCCAGATTCACGGCGCGAAAGATGCTGTCAAAGGTAGACAGCACCGCGTCCTGGGAAATCACCGTGACGTCTTCTTCGCCTCGATGGCGTATTTTCAAAAGCGCCGTGATATCGGCCTTGGCGGGCAACATGGCCTCCCGGCTGGTGGTCTCAACCAGAATCCGGAACAGGGATGGTGCGTTGAACAGGGCTTGCGCGCTGGCCACGGGAATGACCACCAGATCATCCACGTTCCAGCCACCCGCCGTGCCCGTATCGCCCAGGACGCCAATCACGCGGCAACGCTGGTCGCCGAGGCGAATCCAGCGGCCCAGCGGGTTGGCGTTATCGAACAGGCCCTCACGGACCTCGCGGCCGAGCACGCATACGGGTGAGCTGCGGTCGTAGTCCAGCTCTGGCAGAAACGCGCCCATGCTCATGGTCCAGTGGCGAATGGGCAGCATGGTGGCCGTGGTGCCTAGAACGGTGGCATCGCGCTCCCGGCCGGCGAAAGAGACCGCCGCCTGACCAATGGTGACCGGTGCGATGCGCGCGACTCGCGGGTTGCGGGCGATGGCCGCCGCGTCGGCAAGCGTGAGGTCGCGGGTGGTCGTTGCGGCGATCATGCCGGCGCCCGTGGTTTCCGATTTGCCCGGCAGAACGATCAGCAAGTGTGTGCCCAGGGAGCTGAACTGGCCACTGATGTACAGGCGCGCTCCTTCGCCCAGTGAGGTCAGCAGGACCACGGCCGCCACTCCGATGGACGTTGCCAGCAGCATCATGCTGGCGCGCAGCGGCGCGCGCCGCAGCGCTTCGAAGGCCAGGCTGCCGGTATCCAAGAGCCTCACGCCGGGTCTCCGGCGCAGCTGTCTGAGGCGATTTCGCCATCATGCAGCACCAGGCGTCGCCGTGCCCGGCTGCCCACATCGGGGTCGTGGGTCACAACGATCACCGTAATGCCCTGCTCATTGAGCTGCTCGATGATTTCCACCACTTCATCGCCGGAATGGGAGTCCAGGTTGCCCGTGGGCTCGTCCGCAAGCAGCACGCCGGGTTTCATGACCATGGCTCGGGCGATGGCTACCCGCTGGCACTGGCCGCCGGACAACTGATCCGGGCGATGGTCCATCCGGTCTTCCAGACCCACGGCCATGAGCATCTCGCGGGCTTGCCCGCGGCGATCGGCCGGCCTGGCGCCCGCCAGGGTCATCGGCAGCTCCACGTTTTCCAGGGCCGACATGCGCGGGATCAGATGAAAGAATTGGAACACGAACCCGATGTTGCGCTGCCGCTGCAGCGCCAGTTCGTCATCGCTCAGGGCGGAGACGTCGTGACCGCTGAGCCAGTAACGCCCTGATGTCGGCCGGTCCAGCAAGCCCAGGATATTGAGCAGGGTGGACTTGCCCGAGCCCGATGGCCCCATGATGGAGATGTATTCGCCAGCGCCGATCTCAAGGTCCACCGTGCGCAGCGCGTGCACCACCTGATCACCCACCTGAAAGTCGCGGCTCAAACGCTCCAGCTTGATCACGCAGTATTACTCGCGGCGCGCCGGCGCCTGGTCTGCGACACCTTCCCGGTCAATAGAGGAAACAACCAGATCATCGACGTCGACACCGCTGAGAACCTCCGTGAACTCCCAGTTGGCCAGGCCGATCTCGATCTGCCGCTCCTCGAGTACGCCGGCGGTCTGGTTCAGCACGAACACCTTCTCGCCGTCGATGACCACAGATGAGGGTATGCGTATGACGTCCTCACGGGTATCCAGCAGTACTTCCACATCGGCGCTGTAACCCGGCAACAACCGGCCCTTGTCCGGATCGTCTATCTCGGCCTCGATTTCCACGGTGCGGGCCTGTTTCTCCAGGTCCAGAACGTAGGGAGCGACGCGGCGCACGTGGCCGTTGAAGCGCCGCTTGGGGAAGGCATCCAGGGTAATTCGTGCCGACAGTCCCGTCTTGACCAGAGGTGCATCCACCTCATCGATGGGGGCACTGATGTACAGGCAGGCATCGTCGATCAGATCCACCGTAGGCGGTGTGGGAATACCCACCGGCGAGGGCGTCACGAACTCACCCAGCTCACCGTTTATCTCGGCAATCACACCGGGAAAGGGCGCGCGCAGGCGGGTGCGCTCCAGCGTGGCATTGGCCACGTCCACGCGGGCTTCGTTCACCCGGGCTCCGTCCCGGCCCGCGGCACAGGCCGCGGCCCGTGCTTCCGCATCACCCACCGCTTTCTCCGTCGCCTCTTCCGATGACAGGCCCTGGGCGCGCAGCTTGGTCAGCCGCTCGGCTTCGCGCTTGGCGACGCTGGCAATCACGCAGGCCTCGCGGGCGCGGGAACGGGCAGCGGCAGCGTCCCGTTGCGCCAGTTCCAGTTCGGCGCGCAGATCCTCGTTCCATAGCTCCAGCAGCAGCTGATCGGCTTCCACGGCATCCCCCTCCCGCACGGGCAGATTGGCAATCTGACCGCCCATGGCCGGAGACATGCCAGCCCGGCGGCAGGCGTCCACGGTGCCGGCGCGAGTGTTAGTGACGGAGGCCGAGACGGTGCCGCGCTCGGCGACCACCACGGCTACTTCCACTGGTTTGCTGCGGGTCGTTGACCACACAATGGCGGCCAGCACGACGAGCAGCACGGCGGCGATGACCAATCGCTTCTTAGTCATGTACGAGGGTTTGCATGGGGGTCCCCAAGTATAGAGTCCACCGGCTGGTCTGTCCCCATCACGCGGGTCTTCAAGCTGGCTGCAGCAGCGGCGATGTCGGTGTCCAAATGCCCATCCAGGATCAGACTCTACCCCGACAGGCGAGCCCCCGTCCTTTGACCGGGGCGGCGGCACTGTCCGGTTCACCGTTGCGCCCGCGGGCACGTGTTAAGGGGGACAGGCGGGTCTCAAGCTATAATCGGTGCCCCGCCAGCCTTGAGACATCACTATGCGTTTGATCGTCGGCATCTCCGGCGCCAGCGGCGTCATCTACGGCATTCGCCTGCTTCAGGTCCTGCAAGATGTGCCCGAGGTGGAGACCCATCTCGTCCTGTCCCGCTATGGCCGCATGAACATCGGCTGGGAAACGGACCTGACCCCCAAGGAGGTGGAAGCTCTGGCCGATCATGTGCACAGCGATCGCAACCTGGCGGCCAATGTCTCCAGCGGGTCCTTCAAGACCGACGGCATGGTGGTCGCGCCGTGTTCCATGAAAACCCTCTCGGGCATCGTCAACTCTTACTCGGACAACCTGCTGGTCCGCGCCGCCGATGTGGTGTTGAAAGATTGCCGGCGCCTGATCATCGTGCCCCGGGAATCGCCGCTGCATCTGGGGCACTGCGAGATGATTTACAAGGCGGCCCAGATGGGCGCCGTGATCGTCCCGCCGATGCCGGCCTTTTATAATCGGCCGGAAACGGTGGACGATATCGTCAATCACACGGTGGGCCGGATTCTGGACCTGCTGGGCCTGGAGGCGGCGTTCGTCAAACGCTGGGCCGGCATGGGCAACGGGCCGGGGTCGGCGGATGGCGACTGACGCTCTGCGTCGCGACATCGACCGGTTTCTGCGCGCCCATAACACCCTTTCCCTGGCCACGACCCGCTCCGAGCGGCCGTGGGCGGCCAGCGTTTTCTTTGCCAGCGACGCTGCGCTGAATCTCTACTTCGTGACCGATCCAAAGACTCATCATGGATCCGACTTGAGCCACAATGCCCGGGTTGCGGGCACCATCAATGAGGATTGCGAACGCTGGTCGGAGATCCGCGGCGTGCAGTTGACCGGCACCGCAGTCCAGCTCGACGTCACAGATCGACAGCGGGCGTTAACGCTTTACCTGGGGAAATTTTCTGAGGTGGACCAGCTCATGCGAGATCCTCAGTCGGATCAGGATCGCATGATCGGCGAACGGCTGGCGGCGACGCCTTTTTATCAGCTGCGTCCGGACTGGGTGCGCCTGATCGATAACACCCGGCGGTTCGGTTTCAAGCAGGAACTCACGCTCGACGGCTAGCGCCGCGTTGCGTCCATCTGGGCCTTGCCCATCCGCAGCTCCAGCATGCGGTTGAATTCCTCTTCGCCAAACACCGGTACCACCAGAGCATTCATGGGGTCCTCCCGGTAACCCAGCTCCCGCACCCTGTAGTCGTGGGCCTGCTGGGTTGCGCGCCGGTCTTCGGGCAGGGGTTGTGCATCATCCAGGTAGCCGAACCAGCGGTCTACGAAGTCTTTCAGATAGTTCTCACAGACGTCCAGGTTTTCCTCGGTGAGCTCGCTGATAAAGCTTGAACACACGGGCGACAACAGGGCGCGCAGGTAGGTGCCGTGACTGACTGACCAGGTGAAGTTGGGATTGCTGCGTAATTGAAGATATTGCTCATTGGCCGGCTCGTAATACTGCTTCACGTAGTCCAGGTTGGTGAGCAGATCCACTCTGGGGGTGTAGTCGGCATAGAAAAACAGTTTCGGAATGGTGCCGAAGATGACCACCAGATGGGGAACCTGGGTCTGCTGGCCCAGAAAGACGGTGGCGTTAATATCGAGAATGCTGGCCTTGCGATTGCCGATCCAGGAATGCACCAGCCAGTCCACTTCCTCGCCGGTGTAGCCGGTGAAGGAGCCCTCCATGCGGCCGTCGGGGCTGGTGTAGTAGTCCCGTCCCTCGCAGGCCGGATGCTTATGGACATCGAATCGAGCTTTCACTCGCTCGATGATGCTCGTTTGAATTCCCCAGGCCCGCTCCCAGGCGCTGGAAACGTCAACGTCGGGATTTTCGGCCAGGAACTCATGAATGGTTTTGGTCTCGGACATGTCACCACTCCGCTTTTTTGCTCGACGAAGGCGGCAGCTGACCCAGGTGGAGCCCTGAATCGACGATCAGCGTCTCACCGGTCACGACCGAAGCGCCCTCCAAGAACCAGACCAGCGCTTCCGCCACGTCGTCTGCCGTAGCCACTTTCTTCAGCGGGGTCATCTTTGATGCCGCCTCGAGCATCGCCTGGTAGGCCTCATCTCCCATGCCCGCCTGCAGCCAGCGGGTTTGAATCATGCCGGGCACCACGGCATTGATGCGGATTTCCGGTGCCAGCACATGCGCCAGGGAGCGCGTCATCAAATTGAGCGCGGCCTTTGATGCGGCGTAGGGCATGGACGAGGCGATGCCTGTTACGCCACCGATGGAGGAGTTGTTGACCACGGCGCCGGCACCCAGGGCGCGCATATGGGGTTCCACGGCGCGAATCATCTGATAAGCGCCCACGACGTTGACGGCGTAGATGTCCAGGAAGTCCTGCTTGCTCAGGCCTTCCAGATCCTCGTAGGGGTTGAATTTAGTGCGCGCCGCGTTATTGATCAGGTAGTCGATTCGACCCCATTCGTCCAGCGCTGCCTGCGCCATGCCGCGGCAGGCATCATCGTCGGAGACGTCTGCTTGCACGGTGATGGCCTGGACCCCCGCTGCGCGGCATTGGGCGGCGGTGGCTTGGGCCTCATCCACGCTGCGGGTGTAGTTGATGACCACGTTGCAGCCGCGCTCGGCCAGTTGCCGTGCCGCTGCGGCGCCCACTCCTGTGGCCGAACCGGTAATTATGGCGACCTTGTTCTTTGCCTTGGCCATCGCCGCGACCCCCTGTTCTTCCTTGCTTGAATGATACGGGCGCTGCCGCGGGCGGACGAGGCCCGTCTGTTGCCCAGGGTTTACCCATCCGCCTGGCGGTTAGCCAACGGCGGCCCGTTGTGTCACTGCCGGTAAGCACAACAATAGACCGTGAGGGCGAACTCTTTGCCCGGATAACTCAAACGCTCGAATCGGGGGTCAGCCATGCCATACGACGACATGCGCGCTTACTTGAAGGCTATTGAAGAAGCGGGTCAGCTCAAGCATGTGGACGTGCCCTTGCACTGCGATCGGGAGAACACCGAGTTGCAGGCGCTCATGCGTCATTTGCACAATCTGGACGGCCCGGCGCTGATGCTGAATAACCTGCAGGGCTACAACACCCCCGATGTGCCGTTGGTGTTCAATCCCTATGGCACGCGGGAGCGCACTGCCATGGCTATCGACCTCCACGATGCGCTGGAGGCCAAGCAACGGCACGCGGCCGTCTTGAGCGATCCGGCCACCTGGCACAAGCCCCGACTCATCGAGCGCGATGCAGCGCCCTGCAAGGAGGTGGTCATCGCCCAGGACGACGTGTCGTTGGGAGAGCAGATTCCTCACGTATGGTTTGGCAAGGAGGGCCCTGCCTATATCACCAGTGGCATCGCCGTGACGAAGGATCCAGAGACCGGCGTGCGTAACGTGGGCTGGTATCGCCACACCCAGCTGTGGAATGCCTGGCATCCTGCCGGCGGCAGCTACTCCAAGGAACGCCAGAAGCGCTGCCTGGCGGTGTTTGCCTACTGGAACCCGCCCATGAATCACATCGGCTTGCACTTGTTTAAGGCTGTGCAACAGAACAAGCCTTTAGAGGTGGCCATCGCCGTGTGCTGCGAGCCTGCGATCCATCTGGCATCCGCCACCGGGTTGCCCTACAGCGTCGACGAGTACGATTTCGCCGGTGGTTTGCGGGGGAAGGCGCTGGATGTGGTGAAGTGCGACACGGTGGATCTTGAAGTGCCGGCCACGGCGGAGTGGGTGCTGGAGGGCGTGATGATGCCCAGGGAGGAGGAGGCCATTGGCTGGCACTCCAATCCCATCGGCTACTACGACAAGGTGCAGACCTTTCCGGTGATGCAGGTCAATCACATCACCCATCGCAGGGACCCGCTCTGGCACGCCACCATGGAGATGGTGCCGCCCTTCGATCATAACTACATCGCGCTGTTGCCTGTGGAAGGCGAGGTGTTGAGCGATCTGCAGCGCAAAATTCCGGAAGTGAACGATGTGGTGGTGACGCCCAATATGAGCTACATCGTGCAGCTCAAGGTGGACGGTGCCAACAAGCCTCACCCGGAGTTCGGCAAGTACGTGCTGCACGCCGTGTGGGGCGCGGCCGGCCGCTGGGGCCGCACGGCTAAGCTCGTCGTGGTGGTGGGGCCGGACGTGGACCCCTATGACATGGATCAGATCGAATGGGCCATCCAGAGCCGGGTGCAACCCTACAGCGACACCATCATCAATCGCTCGGGCCAGGCCTTTGTGCTGGATCCCTCAGCACCCAAGGCGCCCCAGGGCGTGCCGGTGCAGTCGGAGCAGATGGGCATCGACGCTACCATCAAGATTCCCGAGCGCTTCGACGATTATCCGGAGGTCAGCAATGCCGATCCGGCGGACGTGGCCGCCGTCGCCGAAAAGCTCAAGGGCGTTCTGGACTGATCGCGGGGGAGACCCGCGGCCGGGCTGCTACGCGCTGATTCTCAGCCGCCCCAGCTGCGTACCGGGCCCGTGTCCAGGTGAATAAAGTCGCTGCGCGGGTAGAAACCAACGCCGCCCACGTTCAGACGCCTGGCTGCCTTGGCCAGGTCGGCGGTGCGGGCTCCGGTCAGGCGCACGTCTATGGCCCGCCCCTGCATGTGATAGCTCTTCTTGGCCACGCCGCCGGACTTCTTGCGCAGCTGCGCGTTGGTCTTTGGTGAGCGAAAGCCGGAGATGACCTGGAACTCGCCCGGGTGATCGAACAGCTCAGCCAGCTGATAGAGCGCATCCAGCAGAGTACGGTCGATGGGATGCACGTCGCCGGTGCGGAAGTCTTTCAGGAACGCATCGATGGCGCGCAGCGCGTCCGGTAGATAATCGCCCGCCTCGGCATACACCAGATCCAGCTTGCCGCCGGTGTGGGTGTGCTTGAAGGCCAGAGCCCGGGGCGCCGTCGCCTGGGCAGGCACCAGGAAACCGGCCCCGACGGAGGCGCCGAAAAGCCCGGTGAGCACGGTTCTGCGTGTCGTTTGTTTCATCATGGTGTCCAGTGTTTCAGCTGGCGTGGCCGGCCGTCCGGTGATAGTTCACATTCTGGCACCGGACTGCGACGCTGACACCCATCAGGATACCCGGGATTGGAGAAAAGATTAAGGGCGCGCGCCGCGCCCGAGTGCCTCAAGCCGTGGTAACGTTTGCCCCCTCTTGAGGCGGGGCAGAGCCTGAGCTTGGCGTGAGCATATTAGAAGTTGAAGAGCTTTCCGTAACCTTTCCGGACGGTGAAGGCGGCCGGCTGACGGCCGTGGACAACGTGTCCTTTTCCGTGGGCGCCGGCGAGAGTTTGGGTCTGGTGGGCGAGTCTGGTTCCGGTAAGACCATGATTGGGCTGTCAATTCTTGGTCTGGTGCCCTCGCCCGGGGAGTTTCACGCCAAGGCCATCCGCCTCAACGGCGAGGACCTGACCCAGATGGATGGTGAATCCCTGCGTAAGCTGCGGGGCAAGGCCATGGGCATGGTCTTTCAGGATCCCAATACCTCTTTGAACCCGGTTCGCACCGTCGGCGAGTTGCTCAACGAGGCCATCCGCCGTCACTCGGGTCTGTCCAGGGATGCCGCCCGCCAGCGGGCTGCCGAAGCGCTGACCCAGGCGGGAGTGCCGGCCGCCGAGGCCCGCTACAGCGCCTATCCCCATCAGCTATCGGGCGGCCTGCGCCAGCGGGCGATGGTGGCCCTGGCGACGGTCAATGACCCGGCGCTGTTGATCGCGGATGAGCCCACCACCGCCCTGGATACCACCATTCAGGCGCAGATTCTGGAGCTGTTGAAAGGGCGGCTGGCGGGGCGCGCCATGATCATGGTGACCCATGATCTGGGTGTGGCGGCAGAGATCTGCGATCGCATCCTGGTCCTGCAGCGTGGCCGGATCGTGGAGAGCGGCCCGGTGCATGACATTCTGGTCCAGCCCAAGGACCCTTATACCCAGACGCTGTTGGACTCCGTGCCGGCGTTTGATAAACCCTATAAGCCGGTGCTCGGTCTGCCTGATACCCCGGTGGGCAGTGAGCCCTTGTTGGAGGCGCGTCAGGTCAGCAAGGTCTTCAAGACGCCTCACGGGCCGCTGGCGGCGGTGCGGGATGTGGATTTAATCCTGAAAAAAGGGGAAATCGTCGGTCTCGTGGGCGAGTCGGGCTCGGGCAAATCCACCCTGGCCAAACTGCTGCTGCGCATCTATGAGCCATCCGCCGGCGAGATTCTGTTCGACGGTGAGGACGTGGCGCACAAATCCGAAGGCCAGCTGCGGCTGGTGCGGCAGCGCATCCAACTCGTCATGCAGGACCCCTACGCGAGTTTAGATCCGCGCTGGAGCGCCGAGCGCATCCTCAGCGAACCCCTGATTGCGCTGGGCCGCCAGAAGCCGGCGCAGCGCGCGCAGCGCATCTCCGCGTTGATCGAACAGGTAGGCCTCGAGGCGGCCATGCTGGAACGCCCGCCGGCTCAATTTTCCGGTGGCCAGCGCCAGCGGCTGGCGATTGCCCGGGCTTTAGCGTTGGAACCGGAGGTGATCGTTGCGGACGAGCCCGTATCGGCGCTGGATGTTTCGGTGCAGGCGCAGATTGTGCGGCTGCTCAAATCGGTGCAGGCAGAGCTGGGCGTGGCCTATCTGATCATCGCCCACGATCTGCCCCTTATCGGCCACGTGGCCGATCGGGTCGTGGTGATGTATCTGGGGGGCGTCGTAGAGGAGGGGCCGACCAAGACCCTGATCCGCGCGCCGCGCCACCCGTACACCCAGGCGCTGCTGCAGGCGGCGCCGTCACCGGATCCCAACGTCACCCGTCAGCCCATGGTGCTGAAGGGCGAACCACCGTCGCCTTTGCATATTCCCAGTGGCTGTCCGTTTCATCCCCGCTGCCCAAAGGCGCAGCAGCGCTGCGAACGGGAAACGCCGAAGCTCACGGGCAGCGGTACAGGCCAGGTGGCCTGCTTCTACCCCAATTAAGAGACCGCCACCCTGGCCGATGCCTTCGGGGACAGTGACCCTAACTTACAGAGTTAGGGTCACTGT
>JBFFHS010000102.1:0-11739 GCA_041556855.1 Gammaproteobacteria bacterium | reverse complement strand
GGGACCGTCCTGCGTGGCGCGGCCGCAATCATCTTTTGCACTCCACGTGCCCGGTGATCCAGTCGGAGCCGCCCGCCACGCTGCCCAGTATGTCCGAGGTAGAAAAGATCCCGGAACGATGCACCACCGTGACGCCCAGATAACAATCGTTCACCAATCGGGACTTGAGGAAGTTCTTCATGGGGAAATCGACGGTTAACTCCAGATAGTTCAGGAAATGATTCGTATTGCGTTCCCGCCGACCCTGCTTGATCTGCTCGATAATGGGTACCTTCTCTGCGTAGGAGAAGCCAAAGCCGAACCCGAAACGGAACGCTTCGCCGTTAGACCAGGGCAGGTAGCCCTTGCCGACGGCCATCATGTAGGCGGTGTAATTCCAGAAATTGTCCTGCAGCCCGTCCTCGAAGTGGCGGAACAGGGCCAGCCGCCCGTAAAAATCCACTCTGGGACCACCCATCACCAACTTGCTCACGGTGACACCGGCGATGTGCGTATTCACGTCCTTACTGCCGGAAAAGTCACCGCCGCTGATGCCGCCAACAATGTTTTCCTCGGCCTGGTACCCGCCGTTGATGCGCCAGGTCCACTCGCCGCGACGCTCCTGGGGTACCCGGGATGAACTTTCGAGCGAACCAAACACGTAGGTACCGCCGAGGAAAAGGGTGCCCACGTTATCCTCTGAAACAATCGGACTGTCGCGTATGCCCGTGTCGAAACCGTAGGTGCCCAGGTTGGCGAACAAAATGATATGTTCACTCACGTTGAATGACGTGTTAAGGCCCCAACCCACGTTCTTCGCTGACCCGGTGTTGTAAGCGTCGAACTCGGATGCTGCCGCCTCGGCTTGGGATATGCCGTAGTAGTAGTTGGCAAGATCCGAGTCCTGCCATTGCACCGTGATCCACGGGGTCAGGACCCAGCGGCCGAAGTCAAAGTTGTAGCGATAATTGAGCTCTGTCTGCTCGCCATTGTGATTGTCGAGCGTATCCGTCACCCACATAGCTTCAAGCTCGCCCCAGCGTCCCTTGACCGTCGCCCGGAAGCCGGCATCCACCGTCTGATCGCGCTTCTGCAAGCCCTCCAGCTGCAGCGTGTCCGGGTCGAACTGGGTGAAGCGGTAACGCGCAAGGATATCGATGTTCAGCCAGTCGCGGTTGACGAGATGAACGCCGCCAAAAGTCCCCTGAGCAAACAGCCACTTGCCCTCGTACAAATACAGGGGCACGAGATCCAGGTCCTGCTCATCGGACACGCCGACGTAGGGAGTACCGGTTAACCTTACGCCGCCACCCAGACCCGGTGTACGAGGCGGGGCGTTAATGAAGGGGGTGCGAGCGACTTCCTGGGCGGCGGCGCCGGTTGCCGCAAACGCGGCTATGATCAGGAAGATCCGTGCCAGCGCACCGGCGTGAGGACCGTCAATGCTGTCGAACTGCACGGCTGGAACGGTTTGAACTGAATATTTTCGTGCTTGGCGTGTTCACTAGGGCCCGGACAAACTCGATCATCGGCGACGCCGGCAACTCTACCATAGCAAGGCGGCACCGGGTGCTCCGGACTGCAGGGCTCAGCGAGACACTCAACCTGTTGCGAGCGCTGCCCGAAAAACGCTACCGTATGGGCCGCTACCATTATCCGCAAGGGAAAAGGGCAGGTTGAGGAAGATACTAATACTGCTGGGGAGTTTGGCGGCAGCGAGCTTAGCCAGCGGCGATAGTCTCGTTGGTCAGGACGTCATCCTCTGCGCGCCGGGGTATGTTACCCATTGCTCCTCGGGCGGCGTCTGCGAAACCAGGCCGGCCGACAACTATGGGATCCCAAGCTTCCTTCGCTTTGATCTCAAGCGTGGCCTGCTGCTTACATCAGAAGCTAGTGAGGAGGACGCCTCATCACCGATTCAGTCCATCTCAAGAGCCAACGGCGAAATCTATTTGCAGGGTATCGAGGCCGGCAGAGTCTTCAGCGTCGTGCTCGTGGAAGAGTTGGGAACGGGCTCGATGGCAATCATTGCAAGCGGCGAGACGGCAACCGCATTCCTCGCCTGTACCGTGATCTAAAGGTTGTTGTCAGCGAAGCTTGATAGCAGCCCAATGGAGTCAGGAATTATGTCCTTTAGAATGCTTCTCATCACGGCGTGCCTCTGCGGCAGCGCCACAATCGCTTCGGCACAGTCCAAGACGCTGGCCGGTACCATCGGGGTTTTCGTTTTCCCGGCCGATGGTCAGGATGCGACAGAGCAGTCGCGCGACGAAGCCGCATGCTTTGAGTGGGCCTTGGAGCAGACGGGCTCAGACCCGTTCCAACTCGCCCGCCAGTCGGAATCGAACCAGGCAGCCGCCGATCAAGCGGCCCGGCAGGCGCAAACCGCAGGTACGGGTTCGGCGGTGGCCGGTGCGGCCACTGGCGCAGTAGCCGGAGCGGTTGTCGGTAACGTCTTCAGCTCCTCGAGCAGGTCCCGTCGCAACCTCAGGACCGCCGGCGCGGCCGTGGGTGCTGCTGCGGGAGCCGCCAATCGGCAGCAGCAACAGGCTCAAGCTGCCGCCAATGCTCGCCGGGCCGAAGGCCGGGCTCAGGCAACCGAAGCGGAGATCGAGGGATTTAGAAATGCGTTCAGCGCATGCATGGAAGCCAACAACTACGTGGCAAGATTCTGAGCACCGCGGATGGTCTTCCCGACCACGGGAAGACCGTCGATCGTTGGCAGGCGGCAGGACAGTTGCGACCTGTTGGTCGTGAAATCAAACAGTTAGATCAGCCGAGGCCCCCGGCTTCCAAAACCCGAGACACCTGCCCGGCTGTTTCTGGCGATGGCGACTCCTTGGGCAGGCGCCGAACCCGACCAAGGGTCGCGACCGGAAACGCCGCAAAAAGCCAAACGGGGCGCTGACGGACGATACCCTTCAGACGTTCGCGTGGCCGAGCAACCACGCCCTATGGACATTCAGCCTTCTCGATATCCCGAGCGACCACTCATGTTGGACGTTTCAGGGTCCAACGCCACCCGGATGACCGGCGATCGCACAGAGTTGCCCACTGCCCGGGGGTACCTCGTTGCAATATTCGAAAAGCCCCCGGGAATCTCCGCCAGCATTCCTGCTGCTCCAATTGTCTGTACAATCCTTGCGGCAAGAACACCTGACACCTTGGCTTGAGCAGTGAAACTTCTGCACCTCCTGGAACGAATCCTCCTGGGTACTGGCGCCGGCCTGCTGCTGATCTATTTCGCTGCCCAAACCCATGCCGCACTCGGTCGGCAGGCGTCATTGGACGCGTTCAACGTTGCCCAGGCCCAGCTCGCGGACGGGGACGAGCTGGCATTCGCTTCCGAGCCGGACCAATCTCTGTGGTCGGATACCCGCAAGGACGCTTATCAAACCAGTCAGGCCGGCGCGGTCGGGGCCCCGGTCGGCGTGCTCAAGATTCCCTCAGTCGCTCTTGAGGTGCCGGTCTTCGACGGTACCGACGAGCTCAACCTGAATCGGGGCGCCGGTTGGATAGAAGGCACACCATCCCTCGGCTCGCGAGGCAATGTGGGTATTGCCGGTCATCGGGACGGCTTCTTCCGGGTTCTCAGGGAGGTTGCGGTTGGCGACGTCATGCTCGTGGAAACCCTGTCGGGCGCGACCCGGTATCGGGTAAGCGAGCTGATGATCGTGGAGCCTACCGACGTGTATGTCCTGGATGACACCGCCCATCACGCACTGACCCTGGTTACCTGTTATCCGTTTTATTTCGTCGGGCACGCCCCGCAGCGTTTTATCGTTCGAGGAGTGCTGGACACAACAACCGACGCGTCCCAGACGTGATTACCAAAACTAAGGAGAACACCCGTGCTTATTTCCAGAAGTTGGCTTGCAGCATCTGCCGTATTCGCCCTTGGCGCATCCCAAGCAGCCTATTCCCAGGCGCCTGACTGCTCCGACCTGGTATTCAACGAGGTCATCACCAGTCAGTTTCCAAGCGCCGGCGATGCGTGCCTGGATGTGGTCGAGAAAGAAGGCACGCGGTTCGCTAAATTCTCCGCGGAGATCGTGCGAGTTCGCGGTGGTGAAGTCCGCGCCCGATTCAAACGCCCAGACGGCAGCTTCACCGATACCTACTCCTTCAATCCACCGCGTTCTGCGCGAGTCAGCATTCAGGGACGATCCTATCGCTATAGTGAGCTCTCCCGGGGTCAGGAGCTCAACATCTACCTGCCGCCGGACCGGTGGGAAGTGGCCACCCATTCCGATCCGGAGACGGATTTTGCTGGCGCCGGCTCGGTGGTGACCATCGCTCTCGTGAGCGTGGGTCGGGAGCGACTGCCCACCACGGCAAGCTTCCTGCCCCTGCTGGGCTTGATCGGGTTTCTTATGCTGGGGCTTGGCGCGGCTGTGGCAACGCTTCGCAAGCTGTTTGGACGCACCTGAACGGTATGGCGGCCCATGGTTGCGCTGCCGGGGGGGGTCATCGCCGCCCCATGGCAGCGCCATCATTAAGCTCATGATGTCCAGACCGCCATGCTTGGCGCCGCTGCTCACCCTGGCCGTTGCGCTTGCCGTCGCAGGCTGCGCCGGTGGCCTGCGTAACAGCTGTCTGTAATGTCCGCTCGATCTTGTTCTTCGATACTGGCTTGGTGTTGCAGGAAGTTGCCTACCGTCGAGAGACCATTACCCCATAGGCCGGTCCGGTATGGTTCGCGGCCCGGAGCGATGTTATTGCTGGCAGTGGTCGTGCTCGGGTCCGGGTGTGCGACGCTGGAAAAGCATATCGGAACACCGTTGCCGCTGGATGAGATCAACAGCATTGATGCTGGCGCGCATTACGGGAGCGTGCTGGAGAGATTCGGCCCGCCGACGACCATGAGCGCACTACCCGGTGGCATGGTGTTTCAGTATGAGTACGTCAGGCTCTCAGAGCGCCAGTACGGCTTAATTCTGCCAGGGGATCTCGGTAAATGGATCAAGGCGGTGTATGCGTCGGCCAACGCCACGGTACAGGTCATGCTGTTTGTCTTTGATCAGGAGGGTAAGGTTCGGGGCATCGATTCTGAGGTCTGGAAAGCCGATGCGGGCGGGGGGATGTCGGTGAGCTTTATCTTGACCTTGGGCAGCCTGACCGATACCCAGCAATACGAGGAAGCGGTGGCCCGATCTGCCCAATGGGGAGCGGCGTTGACCCAGCCACCGCTCAAGACGCTGAATCTCAAGGCCAATCTGGAAACGGGTGCCAACGGCATTCAGCTGACCGCAACCTCTACAGGCGCGGGGCAACACGCCCTTGAACTCGGCAATTAACCTGTTTGGGTCCGTTGCGGCTGCGTCCCCGTAGAGTTCACACTCGCGAGCCCCGTGCCTGGATTCGAGCAGGCGCCTTTTGCCTGGTCTGGCTGGCCGTCAACCCAGGATTTTCCCAGGCCAGGGATCCCGGTGACACCAGCCTGGTCCACTGGGCCTATGCCACCACCTTTGGCACCGGCACGTACCGCATCGGCGATCAGGACGTGCTCGTTTTTCGTGCGCCCTTCGGCTGGACCTGGCGCGAGGCCGCGCTCAGTGAGGATGACGGCCGGCGACTGGGCATCAAATTTCTGTTTCCCGTCACCGTCGGCGCCCAGGATTTCGACCTCACGGAAACCTCGCCAGGCGAGATACCCGATCGTCTGGAACAGTGGAGTTTCGCACCGGGCGCCGAGATCGAGATTCCCATCAACCAGCGCTGGGCCTTACGTGCCCACGGGCACATTGGCTGGGGCAGCGAGCTGGACGGGGGAGATGAGTCCGCCTGGATATACGGCGCGGGCATCAGCAGTCGGTATACCTTCGCGCTCAATGATTCGGTCAGCCTGAATCTCCTCAACGGCTTACTCTGGACCGGCTATTCGCCCAGTCGCGGCGCACGCGATGCCCTGTCTCGGCTCATGACCGGCGTCGAGCTCGATTTCCCCGCGGGCCGCTGGCAATTCCGTCAGCAGCAGGTCTACTTAAAACCGCATCTGGTGAACTACTGGTATCTGGATGGCGTGGAATTCTTTTTTACTGAAGGCGAGCTGCCGAGTACTCTGGGTTCGGAGTGGGAGCTGGGCCTGGCGGTCGGCGGGGAGTCTGCCTTCAAGCTCTGGCGGCTCAAATTTGACCGGATGGGGCTGGCCTACAGAGTTGGCGATGATACTCGCGGCATCCGGTTCGTGTTCAGCTCCGTTTTTTAGGCGTCGGGCCCTAAAAACGCGACGGCTAAGCGGTGCGGATCAGTTCCATGTCCTGATTGTGCTGGCGCGGACACCGACCACGCAGTCAAGGCCCAGGTTTCAGGGTGTATACCAGATGGGTGAAGAGTAGGCGCGCTCCTGGATCGTGGCCGGATGGCCCGTTTCTTCCACCGGGATACCCAACGCAATCGCGTCGTAGAGCGTATGGCGCGGCGTGGGGATCTGCAGGACACGCACATAATAGAAGGCGCGTTTGCCGGCATCGAAATCGGGGTCGCTCCAGACAGTCGCCAGATCCGGATCACCAATGTCGTTTGTGTACTGGCCGGTGCTGATATCCACCGAATTGCCCACCGGCGCAACCTTGCCGTTCGGGTCCGCGATTCGGCCGTCCGACATGGCTATATTGTATACCTGCTCCTGGGGTAGGCCCTCGTCATTCAGCCACCCCTTAATGATCTGAATCCGGTCCAGGTTCGCCCCGACCGGGTCCCTCACGGCGCGAATCAAGAACGAAGGCGCTTTGCCCTCCGGCGCAGCCGTGAGCTCGCCTCCCATCGGTACCCCTTTGGCATAGCCGATCTGGGCTAAATCGCCGCCCTGCGCATCGCTGGCTGAATACTCAAAACCACCAAAGAATCGCAGCTGGATCCGCGGACCGGTCGTCGCGTAGGTTTCCTTGCGTTTCATGGCGTCGAACAGCGCCTCGCGGGTGTTCTCGGGTGCCCACACCGCCGCAAGGCCAGCAGCGCCCATGTCCCAGCCCGGCGTTCCAGGAATGATGTCTTCCTGCTTGGTGCCCGGCGTAGAATCAATCGCCATCTTGCCGTGAAAATTGTCCTCCTCTGCGGAGGGCATGGCAGTATGGGAATCGGTGGAGCCGATCATGCCGAACTTGTATGGGTTGGCGCCCACGCGATCTTCCAGAACCAGACCGCGCAGCAGCGCCGTGCGCGCATAGTCACCGTTCTCAACGACCTGTTTTTCCATACTCTCGATGAGCGCTCGATCCTCCGCACTCAGGCTGCCCAAAAAACCCTCGGTGAACATGCTTTGTTGTTCAATGCCCTCGGCCGCGATCAGGTGCTCGTAGGTCTCGTAATCCGCAAATTCGTCGTTGGGCGACAATCGTGGGTGAGTTTCCGAATCTCCCTTGATCTGCGTCATTTCCACGATAGGTTCCCAGCGCATGCGGAGTTTGGCGTACTCCTGGTCAACCCCGTTGCCGTCGCTGTCCACCAAAGGAAACATCAGCCCTGAGGAAATGTTCGAGTTGTGCGGAATTGCGAGGAAATCCGTGGCGGCGCTCTCGGCCGTTTGCTCGAGCCAATCCCACAGATCTTCAGGCCGGTCGCTGTCGAGGCTCGTGTAAGGAATAAAGGTCTCGCCGTTTGTCTTGTCGCCTCGCATGATGATCACACGATGGAGGTTTGCTCCCTGGGGCGTGGACGACCACTCCCAACCCATGAACGCCGTAAACTTGCCCGGCTCATTGTGGCGATCCGCAGCGTCCATGATCTCGCCCCAAACGGACCGATTGATGTCCGGATTGTAGAGATCCGGGTCAGGTGGAACGATTTTGTTCACCTGGGCGATAAGCTCTCCGAACACTTCGATCTCGCGGCCTTCCTCGGCCAGCTGTCGGTAGCGCCTGCCGGTCTCGGTATTGGCCACCCGAGGATCGCCCTGCAGAACCATCGGGACGACGCCCATAAACTCGCCGTGATCCGAGACCACCAGAAAGTCGAGCGGTGTTTCGATCTGGATTCGGGCCTTGTGATAGGGATGCACAACCGGATAGCCCTTGGCGTAACGATAGGCCGTATCCGGATCCGCGGAGCGATTCTGCATGAGGTACGCGTCCGGCGAATAGGAGGTATGCAGGTGCGTATCTCCCCAGTAGAGGTTATTGGTGCCGTCGGCTTCGGAAGTGCTTGGAGCCGTCGTCGGGGACTCAGCTGCCGCCGGCGCGGTGTTGATCGGGGCGGATGGCTCCGGCGTAGATGGGCCGCAGGCAGCCAGGAGGACCGCGCATGTCACGCATGTAATGAGTTTTGTCATTTTTCCCTCTTTACGGGTCGATGGGGCAGGCCACGCTGACGGCGTGTAGCGGGTTTGTTGCTTGATGCCGACCAGTTTGACTCTACCTACGCGGCTTCAAAAGGTCCAAGAATATCCGATGACGGGACCCGAATGATCGACATCCCACTTGAAGCGCGTTAGCCCGGAACCCGATTCATAATCCACGGAATAGTACCGATAGCCGAAGTCCAGATGCATGCGCTCGCCGAAATGGCGAAGCAGAACGGCTTGAAAATACAAGGCAGAATCTGAATCGCCACCAACCGCGGCGTCCACCTTGCCCCCAAACGACCATTTGTCGTTGATTTCAGCAGTCAGGCGGATGCCCGCATTGAAGTCGGTCCAGTCCTCGCCCACGGTCGTGGACGGGAGGTTATTGGGAATCAGCTTGATGTCCTGATCGTAATACCGGACTCCGGCGTAGACGCCGACATTGGGGCTGACGTTGAATCCGACCAACAAATCAGCGAGCAACATGTCAACCTCGACGCTGCCGCTGATGGGCCCCAGCATCAGGTCCGTTTCCAATTGGCTGTACATGGGGTCGATGACGATGAACCACCGGCCGTTACTGATCTCGACGTTGGCCTGCACGGCGATATTGAGCGCGTCGAGAAGATCGCTGAAACCCGCGTCTACTTCCGCGTCGGACCCCAAGCTGGCCGTAGTGCCGTCCAGGCCCAACATCCACAGATAGGGCGTTAGTCGGACGCTCCAGCCATCTGTCTCCTGGGCCCCGGCCATAGTCGGCGACAGACAAACAGCGGAAGTGACAGCGATGATCGCCGACAACAGCTTGTGGGGCGCGAGGTGTGTCATAAGGGCGTCTCTATCGTGATCTCGAGCGAAGTGAGGTGACCCATTTCACCTGCTCCAATGGTCGCGGTCGGCTTTCAGTAGTGGCCGCCGGGTGGGCCGCATGATACCGGAATCCCTGTCTTGTGCCACGGCATCATCGAGCCCAGTTGCGGCATCCCTGAATTCCCATTGCGGGAGACTATGCCCGACTCCTGCGAGTGATCACGGCTGCATTTCGCCCCAGCGGGGCAATGACGCACCCGGAGATTGGCGCAAGGTGGATGTGCATTGATTTTCTACGCCGCCAAGCGTCAATTGCCAAAGGCAAAGCCTCCGGTTGCGCCAAGCACGACGGCGACCCCCGGATCCTGCACCCTTCTGGGTTGGTTGTCGAACAACACGTGCCCATCGGAGAATGGCAGCCAGCCGGTCAGCCCGAAGGTTACGGCCATGGACCATCGATCGGTCCGGACCGCGGCCAGCCGAATCCCCAGTTCCCCCACGGCGGCCAGCCGGTTCACATTCGCTGAACGTGCCCCCGCGGCCTCGCCGTCCCCGATCAGTCTTTCCTGGCGCTCACCAACGCCGGCGAATCCATAGACATTGATCCACTCTGGCCAGGGCGCGGGCCGGAACTGGCCCTCCAGGCCGGCGCTGATCTGCCGGGTCTCCACGAACCGGTTGGCTGTGTTGCCGTCCGGCGGCTCGCCGAACCGGTAGTCGCCGACTGCAGACCAGCGGGAAGTTTGACCGCAGCTCAGCCAGCCGCACAGGTCGGCGCGTAGTTGGAAGCCCGCGAGCACCTCGGGGATCGATCCGGTGAGCGCGAGGCCGATGTCCGGTGCCCCATGACCCTGTGCCAGGCCCGGGCCGTGACCGGATACGAGGCTGATGCGCCCGAAGGCAGCGTCGTCGTCAAAGCCCTGGTTGGTTTCGATCAGTAACGGACCCACCCGAAGGCCAAAAGTGACGTAGCCGCCCGTTTCGTTGTCGGCCGTGAATCGCTGCACCGGGTCGCGGTCGTAGCCGGACCGCCAGTCACCGCGGAGGCCGAGCCAGGTCTCGAAGCCGCCCCGGTGTGCCGTCAAGACAGCCCCAGCAACGCCGTCCCACTGCCCGTCGGTGCTTGCCAGCATCGTGCCGTGCAGCCAGTAGCCTGTCTCAAGGGCGCCGCCCAACCATTGGGGCAGACTAAGTGTCTTCAGCATGCCCAGGCGCTCGCCACGGACCCAGGCGATCAGATCGGTTCGTTGCGTCCTCACGTAGGGCACATCCACGATGCTCGAGGTGAACAGGCGATGGACGCCGTTCTGAATGCGCTCGCCCGCCAGCTGGCCATAGGCGCGGAATCCACCGCCGAGGGCCAATTTGGTCCACTGGGAGCGACCGCGCCGGTCGAGCACGTCGAAGCCCAGAGAACCGCTGAACTGGTCGAGGCGCCCCTGGGGTAGTGCGCTCTGCTCCTCCAGGGTCAGTACGCTGTGATCCAGCGTCAGCTGCCAACGCGGGGCAACGGCTGCTGAGAACATCAGCTGCTGGGTGCGAAAGTCATCCACATCGCCGCCCCTGCCGAAAGCATCATTGGACAGCAGCAGTTCCGCCCGCGGCTGAATGCTCGGTAGCGTCAGCGGCGGCGCGCCCGCGATCTCGCCGGCGAGAGCGGCAGTCGCGCTCAGGGCCAGGCCGCCGAGCCAGGCGGGCAGTGCTGCAGCGAACCGGGTTGCCGAGAGCATCGGTGGGGAATCTATGGGCTGGGCCGGGCCGCGAGCCCGCCTCAGAAGTCGAACTGAAATCCCATGCTCAGCAACAGCCCGCGGGGGAGGGTGTCATCCTTGATCTCGACCCGTTGGAGTTCCACCGCCAGGTCGATATTGAACCATTTGAACGCGGTGACGCCGGCGCCCAAATAGTCCAGCTTGCTGCCGGCCAGATTGCGCCGGTATCCAAAACGGGCGTTGTTGAACCACTTGTTATTTGAGGTCCAGCCGCCGCTCACGGTGAGCCACTGAAAATTGTCACCCATGGGGTCTTCTACGGCGTTGGTGTCAATACCAAAGTTCAGCCCCCAGCGCCGGTTTGGCGAGAATGCGGACGCCTCCAGCTTGATCTGGCGCTCCATCTTATAGCGTCGGTCGCGAAACAAGCGCTGGATGACGAACTCATCCGTATAGCCCCGTTCGTCTATGTCCGGGTAAATGAACTTGGGCTCGTTGAGGTTGGTGATGGTGGCCCCGACCTGGTAGCGGGGAGCTACCCAGAGCGCGCCAACGTCCAACCCCGCGCCGATGTCGCTGATGAAATTTGAATCGCGAATGGCGTCAAACAGTTCCTCGGTATCGGTGATGTTGCCAAACCGGAAGCCGATTCGTGACAGGCGCAGGTCATAGAGCTTTCCTTCCGCGCCGAGAAACAGAGTGCCGTTGGCCAGCTCGGTGGCTTTGCGGCTGTAGCTGACCGACAGCTCGGTGGTTTTGGAAGCCTTGGTCAGCAGCGTGCTGTCGTTGTCGATGAATGCGCGCACGCGCCCGGATGACGGATCGATGACGATATCCACGTCGCCGACGATGTCGAATGCGGTCTCCGGATCACCCGCCATCAGATCGTACTGGCTGGCGAGGTCATCGAGTGCCGCGGCCGCATCGAATTCGATTTTCGTATCAGCGATGCCGTAG
>JBFFHS010000101.1:0-11780 GCA_041556855.1 Gammaproteobacteria bacterium | reverse complement strand
CGCACCTGCCACACGCCGCTGTTTGCGCCGAAGCTGGCGTCGTTCACGTTCTGGGGCTGGCAGCTGATCATCGTTCTGGCGGCACTGTCTTTGCCCCTGGGCCTCACCCAGGGTAAGGAGTACGCTGAGCTGGAGTGGCCCATTGACCTGTTGATTGCGGTGGTTTGGGTGGCCTACGCGGTGGTCTTCCTGGGCACCCTGGTCATTCGGCGGGTACGGCACATCTACGTGGCCAACTGGTTTTTTGCCGCCTTCATTATCACCGTGGCGCTGCTGCATATTGTTAACAGCCTCGCTATCCCCGTCACGGCGGGGAAATCCTATTCCGTCTACGCCGGCACGGTGGATGCCATGGTGCAGTGGTGGTATGGCCATAACGCCGTAGGGTTTTTCTTAACAGCCGGCTTCCTCGGGATGATGTACTACTTCGTGCCCAAGCAGGCCGATCGTCCGATCTATTCCTACCGGCTGTCGGTGGTGCACTTCTGGTCGCTGATCTCCATCTATATGTGGGCCGGACCCCATCATCTGAACTACACCACGCTGCCCGACTGGGCCCAGTCCTTGGGGATGCTGTTCTCCCTCATGCTGCTGGCCCCCTCCTGGGGCGGCATGATCAACGGCATCATGACCCTCTCCGGTGCCTGGCATAAGCTGCGCACGGATCCCATTCTGAAATTCATGATCGTCTCCCTGTCCTTCTACGGCATGTCCACCTTCGAAGGACCCATGATGTCCATCAAGACCGTCAACGCCCTGTCCCATTACACCGACTGGACCATCGGCCACGTGCATTCGGGCGCCCTGGGCTGGGTCGCCATGATTTCCCTGGGCTGCATTTACGCGCTGATTCCCAAGCTGTACGGCAAGAAAGAGATGCACAGCGTCAAACTGATCGACCTGCATTTCTGGACCACCACCATTGGCGTCGTGCTCTACATCGCCTCCATGTGGATTGCCGGGGTGATGCAGGGCCTGATGTGGCGCTCAGTGAACGACGATGGGACGCTCACCTACAGCTTCGTGGAGAGCCTGGCGGCCACCTATCCGTATTACGCGGGACGTCTGGTGGGCGGCATCCTGGTGCTCGTCGGCATGTTCGTCATGGTCTACAACGTCTGGAAGACAGCCGAGATGGGCAAGCGGATTGCCGCTCACCCGGTGCTTGAGCCCGTGGAACAGGCCTGATGGCACGGAGGCCCTGATGAAACACGAGCAGATCGAAAAAAGCGTCGGCCTGATGGGTGTGCTGATCGCCATCGCCGTCAGTATTGGCGGACTGGCGGAGATCATTCCGCTGATGATGTCGGCGCCCGCCACCCAGCCGGCGCCCGGCGTCGAGCCCTATCCGGCCCTGGCCCTGGAAGGCCGCGACGTTTATATCCGGGAGGGCTGCTACAACTGTCATTCCCAGATGGTGCGGCCGTTTCGGGCGGAGACCGAGCGCTACGGCCAGTATTCCCTGCCGGGTGAATCCGTGTACGACCATCCGTTCCAGTTCGGCTCCAAGCGCACCGGCCCGGACCTGGCCCGGGTGGGCGGACGCTATTCCGACGAATGGCATCGGGTGCACCTGCTGAATCCCCGGGACCTGGTGCCCGAATCCAACATGCCCCGCTATCCGTGGCTGGCGAAACGGGCCCTGGACCCGTCCGGCACCGCCAGCAAGATGCGGGCCCTGCGTGCGCTCGGCGTGCCCTATACGGACGATGACATCGCCGGTGCCGCGGAAGCCGTGGAAGGCGCCACCGAAATGGACGCGATGATCGCCTATCTGCAGGGCCTGGGCACGGCCGTGGGCGGGAGGCGTTAAGTCGTGGATATGGGCACGTTCCGCGGCCTGTTCACGCTGGTGATGCTGCTGCTGTTCGTGGGCCTGGTGCTGTGGGCCTATTCGAGCAAGCGTAAAAAGACTTTTGACGCAGCGGCCCAGCTGCCGCTGGAGGAACACGGCGGCGAGCCGCCGGTGCAGGGGAGGCAACCTCGATGATGCCGAGCTTCTGGAGCATGTTCATTGTCGTGCTGCTGGTGGCGAACGTGGCCGTTTGCCTGTGGATGCTCATGGGTGGCCGGGATATCAGCGAGACCGAGACCACCGGCCACGTCTGGGACGGTGACCTGAAGGAATACAACAACCCCCTGCCCCGCTGGTGGCTGTATCTGTTCTGGGGCACCGTGATCTACTCCGCCATCTATCTGATCCTGTTCCCCGGTCTGGGCAATTTCTCGGGCACCCTGGGCTGGACCCAGGAGGGCCAGTACGCCCAGGAGGTGGAGCGGGCGGAAGCCACCTATGGAGAGATTTTCAAGCGGCTGGCAGCCACGCCGATCCCCGAGTTGGCGAAGGATCCGGCCGGCCAGCGGGCCGGGCGCAACATCTTCGTCAACAACTGCGCCACCTGTCATGGCTCCGACGGCCGGGGCGCCCGTGGCTATCCCAATCTGACCGACGATGTCTGGCTCTACGGCGGGGATGCCAAAACCGTGGTCCAGTCCATCGCCAACGGTCGCTACGGCGTCATGGCCCCCTACGCGGCAATCCTGACCGAGCAGCAGATCGCCGAGGTGACGGAATACACCTTGAGCCTCTCCGGCCGCGAAGGTCTGGACGGCGCTCTGGTGACGGCGGGCCAGCAGCATTACATGATTTACTGCGTGGCTTGCCACGGCGCCGAGGGCAAGGGCATGCAGGCCCTGGGGGCGGCCGACCTGACCGACGATGTCTGGCTGCACGGCGCCTCCCGGGCCCGAATCAAGACGGTGATCGCAGAAGGACTGAATAACCAGATGCCCGCCCAGGCCGATTTCTTGACACCCGAGCGCATTCACGTGGTGGCGGCCTACGTCCTGAGCCTGGGCGCCGCCGGCGGCGAGTAACGCGCTGCGCTCAGCACATGTCACACGCGCCGGAACGAAGCAACGACGACGGCCCCGTCATCAAGGAGTGGAGCCGCCTGCAGCGTGACATCGCCACCACGGGCTGGTGCTCGTTCCTGGTCGCCTCGGCCATCACCATGGTGTTTTTTGCGTTCGTGGATCCCGTCGAACTCGCCATGACCATGACGCCGCCGCTGGAGGTCAGCCGGATGACGGGCTACGCCATCGGCTTCTTCTTTTTCTGGGCGGCCGCGGCGGCGGCCAGCGCCCTCACGGTGTTCATGATCCGCACCCGGCGCCATCATCCGAACGCGCCGTCGCACTGATGTGCGGCCATCAAGAAAGCGATGTCCGGATGAGTGATGGATGGCGCGCTATCAGCCATTCGCGACGAGGGGGCAAAGCGGGGCCTGTGGCGACGGCGAGCAACGCCGCGCCGGCGCGCTAGACGCGCTCAGATGGCTGCACACTGGAGCCAGGATGGCTGAAACCAAATCACTGTACGTTGCCCACGAGAAGATCTACCCCCGGGAGGTGGAAGGCCGGTTCGCAAACCTGCGCATCACCGCCATGGTGTTGCTCCTGGGAATCTATTACGGCCTGCCCTGGCTGCGCTGGGACGAGCGCCAGGCGGTGCTGTTCGACCTGCCGGCGCGCAAGTTTCACATTTTCGGGCTGACCCTGTGGCCCCAGGATTTCATCTTCCTGTCGTGGCTGTTGATCATTGCCGCCCTGTCTTTGTTCTTTTTCACGGCGCTCGCGGGACGGTTGTTCTGCGGCTATGCCTGCCCCCAGACGGTGTGGACCGAGGCGTTTCTCTGGATGGAGCGTGTCACCGAGGGCAAGGGCCGCCAGCGGCGCAAGCTGGATCGGGGGCCCTGGACGGTTGAGAAGGTGCGCAGGAAGAGCGCCAAGTTCGCCCTGTGGGGCCTGTTCGCGCTGTGGACCGGCTTCACCTTCGTCGGCTATTTCACGCCCATCACGGCGCTGGCCGGCAAGATCGTCACCTTCAACCTGGGCGGCTGGGAGACTTTCTGGGTGCTGTTCTACAGCGCCGCCACCTTCGGCAATGCGGGCTTCATGCGCGAGCAGGTGTGCCGCTACATGTGCCCTTACGCCCGCTTTCAAAGCGCCATGTTCGATAAGGACAGCCTGATCATCTCCTACGATGGGGACCGAGGCGAGCCTCGGGGCGGGCGCAAGCGCAGCGTGGATCCGGCCAGCGTGGGGTTGGGCGACTGCATCGACTGCAACATGTGCGTGCAGGTCTGCCCCACGGGCATCGACATCCGCGACGGCCTGCAATACGAGTGCATCGCCTGCGCCGCCTGCATCGACGCCTGCAATTCGGTGATGGACAAGATGTCCTATCCGCGCGGGCTGGTGCGCTACTCGACACAGCATGCCATGGACCACGAGAAGACCCGCATCCTGCGGCCCCGCACGGCGATTTACGCGACCCTTCTCACCGCCATGGTCATCGCCTTCGCGGTTGCCCTGTTCAACCGCACGCCGCTGGGTCTGGACGTGATCCGCGACCGCAACGCCCTGTATCGGGAACGCGGCGACGGCACCATAGAAAATGTGTACACCCTGCGGGTCATTAACAAAGATCCCCACCCCCACGATTACCGCATCAGCGTGGCCGGTATCAACGGCCTGGCCGTGGAAACGGATCCCGCCGTGCTGCGCGCCGGCGCCGGCGAGGTGGTGACGGCGGCGGCCCGTGTGAAACTGGAGGATGGCATCGCCAGCGGGCCCAACCCTATTGTGTTTGCCATCCAAGCAACCGACGATGACCGCCTCGCCGATCGCCAGGAATCCACGTTCTTCGCGCCTGTGAACTAGCCCCCGAGCCAACTCATGTCCATGCCCGAACACAAACCCTGGTATCGCCAACTCTGGCCGTGGCTGCTCATGATTCCGCCGGGCGCGGCGGTAGCCGGTGGGCTGACCATTCTCTACCTGTCGGTGAGCAACCCCTATGACCTGGCCGTGGTGGACTACGACCAGATCGAGCACATCACCGCCGAGCGCTTTGCCCGGGACGCCGCCGCCCGCGAACAGGGTCTGACTGCCCGGCTGGGCCTTGCCGAGACGGATCGGGATCAGGTGCGCATCCAGCTGGATCTCATCAGCAGCGCCGGCGCACCCCTGCCGGATCAGCTGGTGGTGCGCTTCAAGCACGCCACTCGCGATGCCTTCGACCGGACGGCGGAGCTGATCTACGACGGTGACCACTATCTGGGCGAGGCGGCGCTCAGCGCCGGCAGCCGCTATCAGGTGGAGGTAGTCCCCATCGACCTGAGCTGGCGCCTGGCCGGGGTCATCAACGGACTCTCGCGGCCGCTGCTGCTGGAACCCCAGGGCGGCCAGCCCGCCGGTTGAGACCCATGAGCGGCTGCTACCACTGTGGCGAGCCGCTGCCGCCCGGCAGCGACTACACCCTCACCATCGACGCCGAGCCCCAGGCATTTTGCTGCCCTGGCTGCCAGGCTGTGGCGCGCTTGATCGTGGATCAGCATCTCACCCATTTTTATAAGTACCGTACTGAACTGTCTGAAAAACCCAAGGATCTTGATAGGAGTATCTGGCAAGTCTATGACCGGCCGGCGTTTCTGGAGGCGGCCGCCCAGGAACTCCCCGGGGGCGAACGGGAGGCCGAGCTGGTGATCGAGGGGCTCACCTGCGGCGCCTGCGTATGGCTCATCGAGCAGCACGTCACGCCCGCCCCGGGCATCACGTCGCTGGCCGTCAATCCACTGACCCAGCGGGCCACGCTGCGCTGGAATCAGGCCCGGACCCCCATCAGCGCCATCCTGGCCCGGCTGGCGGAGCTGGGCTACCGGCCCCGCCTGGGGACCCCGGCCAGTGACCTGGCCCGGCTGGAGACGGCCCGCCGCCAGGCCCTGAAGCGCCTCGCCGTGGCCGGGGTGGGCATGCTGCAGGTGATGACCTTTGCCGCCTCGCTGTACATCGGCGCCTTCAAGGGCATGAGCGCCACCTTCGGCGAGTTCTTCGGGCTGATCAGCATGCTGGTGGCCACGCCCGTGGTGCTGTACGCCGGCGCGCCCTTCTTTCAGCGGGCGCTGGCGGATCTGGGCGCGCGGCGGCCGGGGATGGACGTGCCGGTGGCCCTGGCGGTGGGCATTGCCTACATGGCCAGCGTTGTGAATATTTTCACGGGCCGCGGCGAGATCTACTTCGACTCAGTGACCATGTTCATCTTCTTCCTGAGCCTGGGCCGCTTCCTGGAAATGCAGGCGCGTCATCGAGCCGGCGCCAGCGTGCGGGCCATGGCGGAGCTGCTGCCCCCCGCGGCCCGGAGGCAGACGGACGGTGGGATCAGCACTGTGGCCACGCTGGAGCTGCGGGCCGGTGACACGGTCCTGGTGGAGCCCGGCCAGGCCTTTCCCGGCGACGGCGTGATCGCCCGCGGCGAAGGCCCCATCGATGCGACCCTGCTGACGGGCGAAGCCTTGCCGCGACGCCGGGGGCCGGGCGACCGGGTGCTGGCCGGCGCGGTCAATCAGGGCCAGGCGCCGATCACGGCGACGCTGGATCGGGTGGGTCCGGAAACCTACATGGCCAGCGTGGGCCGGCTTTTGAACCGGGCGCAGGCGGAGCGTCCGTCGCTGGTGCAGAGCGCCGACCGGCTGGCCGGCTGGTTTGTGATGGGGGTGCTCCTGGTAGCCACGCTGGTGGCCGGCGCCTGGTGGCAGCTGGCGCCGGAGCGGGCGCTGGGCGTCACGCTGGCCGTGCTGGTGGTGACCTGCCCCTGCGCCCTGTCCCTGGCCACTCCGACGGCCTTGACGGTGGCGCTGGGGGCTCTGGCGCGCCAGGGCCTGCTGGTGAGCTCCGGGCGCGCTTTGGAGACGCTGGGCCAGGTGAACACCTGGGTGTTCGACAAGACGGGCACCCTGACGGTCGGGGATCTGATGGTCGAGCGGGTGGAGCCGATGGCCAGGGGTCTGGACCCGGAACTTGCTCTGGGCATTGCTGCGGCCCTGGAGGCCGTTTTGAGTCATCCCCTGGCACGTGCCTTTCAGGGGCGGGGCGAGGCGCTCACGGCCACTGACGTGGCGCTGATCGCCGGCCGCGGGGTTAAGGGCACGGTCGACGGCCAGCGCTACCGGCTCGGCTCGGCCGCCTTCGTGGGCCATACCGCCCCGGTGGATACGGCCGATCGGACAGTCGTCTATCTGGCCGATGAGCGGCAGGTCCTGGCGGCCTTTTATCTGCGGGATCGCCTGCGTGAGGAGGCCGCTGCCTTGGTGCAGAATCTGCAGCGCGCCGGACAGCGGGTGCTGATGGCCAGCGGGGATGGGGCCGGCCCCGCCCGGCAAGTCGCCCGGGCGCTGGGCATCGAAGAATGGCGCGCGGACCTGTTACCTGAGGACAAGCTGGCGCTGATCAAGGGTCTGCAGGCAGAGGGGGCGTCCGTCGCCATGGTCGGGGACGGCATTAACGATGGCCCGGTGCTGGCCGGCGCGGACGTGTCTGTCGCCATGGGCGTGGGCAGCCAGCTGGCCCAGACCAGTGCCGACATCGTGGTCACCGGCGCCAGCCTGGCGCCGCTGACGCGCCTGGCCACGCTGGCCGAAACTACCTTGCGGGTGATCCGCCAGAACCTGGCCTGGGCAGTAAGCTACAACGCCCTGGCGGTGCCGGTGGCGGCCGCAGGGCTGGTGCCGCCCTGGGCGGCCGCCGTCGGCATGTCCGCAAGCTCCCTGGTGGTGGTGCTGAACGCGCTGCGGCTGCGGCGCCTGCTGGAGGCTCCCGAGTCGTCTGCAGCGGGCGCCCCAGCCGACCAGCCAGCGCTGGCCGCCGAGCCGCGATGAATATCCTGTTTGCCCTGATTCCGTTGAGTCTGGCGCTGCTGGCCGCGGCGGTCTGGGCATTCTTCTGGGCCGTGCGATCCGGTCAATTCGACGACCTGGATACCCCCGCAGTGCGCATCCTGCTGGACGAAGACGACGCCCCGGGGGACAGTGACTCTAACCCCCCAAGGGGACAGTGACTCTGAATGGCTGATTGGCTCATCCCTGGCGCGGCGTTGCTTGCCGGCCTCGCCGGCAGCGCCCACTGCCTCGCCATGTGCGGCGGTATTATGGGTGCGCTGTCCCTGGGAGCCGTCGGTAGCCGCGGGCAGCGGCTGCTCCTAGTCATCACCATGAACCTGGGCAAGGCGCTGTCTTACGGCACCGCAGGCGCCCTGGCCGGCGGCCTGGGCGCCGTGATCGACAAGGAGCTGGCTGCCCTGCAGCTGGGCCAGGCCCTGCGCTGGGCCAGTGCGGCGATTCTCGTTGCCATCGGGCTGCGGCTGCTGCTGGGAATTCAACTGCTGGGCCCCATAGAGCGAGCGGGCGCGCGCATCTGGCGGCGCCTGCAACCCGCCTGGCAGCGGGTGCTGCCCATCGACGGCCCCGCCAAAGCGCTGGGGGCTGGTCTGCTGTGGGGCTGGCTGCCCTGCGGACTGGTGTATTCCCAGCTGGCGCTGGCGGTGACCACGGGGAGCGCGGTGATTGGCGCACTCACGCTGCTAGCCTTTGGCCTGGGCACCGCCTTGAGCCTGACAGGCCTGGCCGCGGCGCTGAATTTTCTCGGCATTAAAGGGCTGCCGGCCCGGGCCACAGGGGTCTTATTAATTGTGTTCGGCGTGTGGATTGCGATGCCTTGGGCAGGCACTGCGGGCGAGCACAATGATCACCCCCATGCCGCGGCCGAGCGGCGCGTTATTGTTGTGTACCCAACCGCCGGCGTCGCGTAACACGGCCCAGAGATGAGGGTGACCCTATTGCCCCTTCAAATTCAGGTCCCAACGCGAAACCAACGCATCCAAAAAGACGTTGGTGGCTCAGTGAGGAAACTCAGCGCGCGTATGCGAGCCTATGACTCGCTATGGCTCAGCGATGCCACCGAGCAACCCGAGATTTTCACCTGCCAGGCGCTGTGTTGACCTGCCCCCCGTAAAACGACTGGTTCTGGTGAGAGAGACTTGAACTGGATCAGAGGCCTACTGATCCCTCAGATCCACAAGGCGGTTGTAGATCCAGCCGATGGCAGACCCCGCAATCGTGCCCAGCGCGAATGCATAAAAGAAACCGATCACACTTCCCCAGAAGGATACGCTGTAGCCGATAAAAAACTGGCTGAGCAGCTGAAGGTTCGGCCCAATGACACGCTCGCCGCTCGCGTTGATATGACCACCGCTGATCACCAACCAGTTCGTCGCAACGAATATCGTCAAGCCAAACATGAACCCGAGCACCAGCGCCAGTATTTTGGAATTAAATCGGACCAGCGCTTTGCGGAGAATTTCCTGCTCGGTGTCCAGCGAATCGCTCATTTAGTCGTAACCGTTTGCTCTTGCTCTAGATATAATCGAGCACTCGTCTCACCGACGGGGCTCTTGCGCGATGGGCGATGAGGGTCACATAGAGGCCCAGTGCAAGATTTCTGAGATAGGCCAGCAGCCAGCCGAACAGGAAGCCCCAAAAGAAACCATAAACAAAACCGATCAACGCGCCCGCATACGTAACCCTATAACCATAGAAGTACTGACTCAACAGTTGAAGCTGCGCGATGGCAGCGGGCTGACCATTGACGTGGCTCCACACCGTCACCAGCAGCAGAAATGCGCCAAACACCAGGCCCATAGCGGTCGCCAGAGCTGCTTTGTCGAGTCGAGCAAACGTGGCGATTAATGCCTGATCCATCGCACCCTGAACATCGACCAACTTAGGAACCCGCGGCTGGCTTGCGGCCAGCGCAGCAGCCGCATACTCATCAGGCTGGTCCACCTCCTTCGCGGTCAACTCCTCATGGTAGTCTTGCTCGGCATTGATCGACCAAAGATCATGCTTCGCGCCGCGGATGTTATCCACCGCGAGCATCGCTGTAAGCATCGAATGGTCTTGATTATTGTATTTGTGCATGCCGTTGCGGCCGACCAGCTGCAGGTTTTCAAACGTGCCAATAAATTCCCGAATGACGTCGACCGATTCGGCATAATTCTGATCGTAAACGGGATACGCCTTCGGCATGCGAACCACGGTTCCGTTTTCAATGTCTTTCCTGTTCGCAAGCCCAAGGGCGTGCAGTTCGTCTCGGGCCAGGTCCACCAACTCTTGATCGGACATCGTCCAGAGACCATCCCCTTCAAAGCAGAAATATTCTAGCCCCAGGCATGTCTTGCCAGGGTCTGGCACCATATACGGACTCCAGTTCTTGAAGTTCTGGATCCGCCCCACCCGCACGGAATCATCATGAATATAAATCCAGTTATCTGAAAAAAGATGCTCTTTGTCGACAACGATGGCTACTGTCAGAAAATCTCGGTATTTCAGCGACTGCGCCGCACGACGTACTTCTGCGGGGGCGGCCGGCTCCAAGTTCTCAATTAGCTCCCGTATTGGCATGCTGCTGATGACATGGGGAGCCGTCACTGTGCGGAGGCCATCACCCTGCTCGACCACGAGGTCTTGGACTGAATTTGCTACCCACCGAATCTTGGATACCTTCGTGTTCAGAAGAACCTTGTGCCCCTGGTCTGCCAGGTCGGCGGCCACTTTCTCCCACATCATCCCGGGCCCGCGCTTTGGATAGTGGAAAGAATCAATTAACGTTTTTATAACTTTTTTCTTTGGCCGGCCCCCATTACCAATAAGCGCCTGAATGAGAGCGGTCTTTAAAGAAAGACCCTTAATTCGCTGAGCGGCCCACTCCGCCGATATTTGACTGCAGGGCGTTCCCCAAACCTTTTCCGTGTATGTCTTGAAAAAGATCCCGTAAAGACGAGCTCCGAAACGGTTGATGATCCAATGCTCGAAACTGCGCTCGTCTCTGATGGGAAACAGATGCGCATAGACGTAGCTCAGCACCACCATCAGGCTGGTCCATAGGCCGAGCCCGAAGAGCGCATTCAGCGGCTTGAGCGGATAGTCAAAGAACTTGCCGGCGTAGAAAATTCGTGAGGATCGCGCCCGGAGCAGGAAATCGTCCTGCATGACTTCGTGCCAGAATTCCTCCACCGGCTTAACCTTGGTGAAAAAACGGTGGCCGCCGATATCGAACAAGTATCCGTTGTGGCTTACCGTTCTCGAAATGCCGCCGACGACCTCATCCTTCTCTAAAACGAGCGGCTTCATACCGGCTTGTTCCAACCGCCTTCCAGCGGTCAGGCCCGCGGGTCCCGCGCCGATTATCAAAACATCAGGCACCCACTTTTCCATTGGCGCATCCATTAGAGCCTAAGCATGCATGCACCAGGCACCCTTTGGGCTTATCCGGCCGTCCACAAACCACCATCATCCAATCCACTGCAGGTTCAAAAATAGCATTCACGCGGTCAAAACGCGACGTGCGCAACCCAGCGCCAACCTATACACGCCCCCGAGCACAACGAGGATATTTTGTTAAACGCTACGCGGCGTGTACCCACGTTCCAACTACTCTAATCACACAGTCAACAGGCGTTACAATAAAGCACGGTTTTCCCGACAAGATTTCGGCTCGAACCGTCTTTCTTTTGGGATAATTACGGATCGCGTCACAACGGGTTGGCAAGCACCCCCTAGATGCCCATCCCCTGACAGTCGACGTTCGAAGAAGGCGTGAGGGCCTGATGTCATGAAAGACCTGGTACGTAAGCGAATGCTTGTTACTGGCGGCGCCGGGTTCCTCGGCTCACATCTTTGCGAGCAACTGGTCGATCGCGGTCACGACGTAATATGCGTGGATAACTTCTACACCGGCCGCAAAGACAATATCAGACACCTGCTCGAAAGCCCATATTTTGAATCGCTGCGACACGATGTGACCTTCCCCTTGTACGTGGAGGTCGATGAGATCTACTCACTGGCTTGCCCGGCCTCCCCCATTCACTATCAGTTCGACCCGGT
>JBFFHS010000100.1:0-11845 GCA_041556855.1 Gammaproteobacteria bacterium | reverse complement strand
GCCTCGTCGAGGAACAGCCGTAAGCCGCGGACCTCGGCCGCAGAGAGATGTTCGTTTGGCGTGGCACCCGACAGGAGTGCCGCCACGTAGGCATCGAAACGGGACGGCCCGGGTAACAGCAGCCGCTCGTAGGCGGCGATGGCCTTGCCCAGGTTGGCGAAAATCTGGTTGATGAGATCCTGGTCCGCTGTCGCCATGGCTTGCCAGGCGCTGTTGAGTATCGGGTCCGCAACCGGCGCGGCGGCGGCGGGGAAACGGCTTGCGTCGGACAGATCCGGCAGCGCCCCGAACAGTGCTTCATAGGCGCGTCGATAGGCGGGATCGTTCGCCACCAGCCGGGCGTACTGCATCCGGTTGCCACCGTGCTCGTTGGGGTCTTCCAGGGGCGAGAGCGCCTGGGACCAGAGGCTGTCCTTGCGGCCGTCCCAGTACTGCCAGGGGCTGAAGGCCGCGCCGATCAGGCTCGGGGCATTGCGACGGGTGGTGCCGATGGCTTGGGAGCGGGCCAGCCCGTCGGTGAAGTGCCGGGCGGGCTGGTGGCAGGTGGCGCAGGCGACCGCGCCGTTGCCGCTCAGCCGCGGGTCGAAAAACAGCTGCTGGCCCAGATCCGCAGCCCGCGGCTCATCGGCGACCCGATTACTGGGGTCCGGCGACGGCGGCGGCAGGCTTTCGATCCACAGAGACTGCAGCAGCGCCAACTCCGCGTCGCTCCAGGGCGCAGGCGCGCGATCACAGCCTGCCCCGATCCCGAGGCCCATGACGGCTAACAGCAGCGGTGCCGCACGGCTAAAGCTCAACGTCGAACAACACGCTATCGGTCGCCTCTTCGGTGCTGATGGCGAAGGTGACCTGCCAGGCGCCGTGCATGTGGAATTTCATGCCCTCCACCAGATAGTCACCGGCGCCCAGCTCACGGGTGACGCGGGGGCTCGTGGGCAGGCCGTGATCGTGTTCCGGCATGCCACCGCCCACCTGGATTTCTGCGCCCTCAACGGGGTCGCCCGCCGCCGTTTCCACATGCAACACCCAGCTGTGCATGCGGTTAATGGTCATGGGTTGCAGCCGGCTGCTGAAACTCACCTGGAAAATGCCCGCCGCCGACAGTCGGCTGTTCTGGGTATCGGTTTCCTGGGCAGTTGCCATGCTGAAAAACAGCAGGGGCAGGGTGCCTGCTAAAAGCTGTGCGGTCCTGATCATGTTTGAGTGGCCATCGATGTTTTTGCGGCGCGCCGCGCGCGCCAGCGGGCCAAACCGCCGCTCATGAGCCAGAAATTGATCTGCAGAATGACGAGCAGTCCCACGATCAGGGGCACGTAACCGAAACCCGTGGCGCCCACTTCGAAGGGAAAGACGGCATTGTAGACGCGACCCGTGTCCGGTTGGCGGGCGGTCACAATGCCGATGTAGTGTCCGGGTACATCGAACTCGTGCAGCACCGCAAACACGTCCGGCTCCACCAGGGCGGGCAGATAGAACACGGTCGCCTGGTCCAGGTCCTGGATGGCGGCCACGTCGGCCCACCTGGCGAAGCGCCGCCGGCCGGTGACGTCTCTGATGATGCGAAAATCGATGGGCATCTCCGTAAGGCCATTGTGCAGATACTCCATGACGAAAACCGTTTCCGCCGCGTCCGGCAGGTCTTCGCAGAGTTCCTCCCGTGCCCGTGTTCTTGGCTGATAGACAGTGAAATGGGCTCTGAAAAAGCCGATCTGAATCACGCAGATATCGTCTTCCAGGACCACCCCGCCATGAGCCGGGGCCGGCGCCGGCCACAGGGCCCCGGCCAATATCGCGGCTGACCCGGCCATGGTCCAGAGAATGCTCACAGGCTTATTTTAGAGGCAAAAACTGGGCCGCCGCGGCCCGGTCTGGCTATACTCGGTATGGATCCTGGCTGGCGCAGAGCGCCATGTCTTCCCTGACGGAGAGTTTTCATGTTCAAGAAGCTGTTATTGATGACGGGCGCCGCCGCGGCCTTCGCGCTGGCGGGCGCTGCCACTGCCCACAATGCCATCGACCTGAAAGAGGGTTGGGCGGGCTATTCCACCCCAATGGTGCTCAGTGTCAACCATGGTTGCAAGGCAAGCCCCGTGGTTGGCCTGCGACTTAAGGTGCCCGCGGGTATCGTGGATGCCAAAGCGGCCTACGATCCTTTCTGGACGATTGAGTACAAGATGCGCACGCTGCCCGAGCCCATCACCATGCACGGCCGGCCCGTGAACGAGGTGGTGGATGAAATCATCTGGAAGGATCCGGTGCAAGCGGTGCCGGCAAACGCGTGGTATCCCTTCAAGTTCCGCATGACCCTGCCCGACGAGCCGGGCAAGGTACTGCACATCCAGAATATAACGGTGTGTGAAGAGGGCACGGACCCCTATGTAGACCTGCCCGACGACGATCTGGACATCAACGATCCCCAGTTTGCCGAGAAGGCCTGGGCCTTTATGACCGCGACGCGCACGCCGGCACCGTTCCTGGTCATTCGCGCCCCCGATAAAAAGCAGTATCCCTGGGAGTGGACCTCGGCCCAGGCGCGCGGTGACGCCGCGGCAACGTCCGAACGCCAGGCTCGCGCCGACTAACCATCGCCAAAGGGGCGCCGCTCAGCGCCGGCCTATCCGGTGCTTGCGGCGCGTCCCTGGTGGTCAAGCTGACAGCCGTCGCGCCGTGCCCTTACGGGGCGGCGGCGGTCCACTGGCCGTCCCATCCGTCCAGCTCATAGCGATCGCTTAAGGGAAAGCGCGGCGGACGCATGTCCTTAAGACGTGGATCGAACCGGATTCGGGTCCCGTAGCGGGGCTCGGTGGCGCCGACTGATCCCGCCGTCACGCTGCCGAATAGGGTCAGGGTAGCGTTTTCCCGGTTGCGATAGCGCCGCACGGCAAAGCGCCATTTGGCATAGATGGCGGCGTTCACGGTCAGATCGCCGGGGCCGGTGACGTTGGGTGCGGCGATCTCCACGCTTTTGTCGGCCACCAGGCCCAGGAAATGGGGGCTGTCCGCGGCCACGTGGGGATAATCGGGGTAGGTAAGATCGCCCTCGATAATGATGCGTTCCGGGGTGTGCACCAGCACCTGCCCCGCCACCGTGCCCTTCACGTACAGCTTGACCTTCTTGCCGCCCAGCAGGTAGAGGGGGCCGCTCCCCTGCGGGCGCCGTTCGCTGCGCGCGGCGTCCAGGGGACGCCAGCTGTAGCTGCCGTCGTCGTGGAACGTGATGCGCGTGTCGGCAGAAAAATAATGGGTGCGCGCGGCGTCTGCTGCCGCCTCCTCGGGGAACGGCACAAAGCGTCGCGGCAGGCTGATGCGGCGCACGCCCGTTTCCAGGCCGCCCCGGAAGATCTCCTTGCGCCGGCTGCGACCTTTCGAGTTTGCCGTGTTGATACGACGGGAAGTGGTGGTGACTTTGCCGTGAAAAGTCGGCCTGACCTTGCGATCGTAGAGGACGGTGATCTCCGAGTTGGCGTGAAAACGGCCATCCAATTCATCGTCATGGATCTGCACATCGGGATCCCACCGATCCACGAACTGGGCGAAGTTGGAGAAGGCCAGGCGGCGCATGTGCACCTGGGTGGATAGTGGGGCGCCGTCTTGCTCCGTGCTGATGTCCACCAGTATCTTCTCGATTCCCATTTCGCCGGCTGGTTCCAGCGTCTTAAAATGCGCCGTGTAGCGTTGCCCCCCGTCGGTCCAACTCAGCGGGCTTCCCGTGTTCGCGACGGATGGCAGCTGCGCCGCCCAGCCCTTGAGCTTGCGGTTCAGCATTCGTTTCTGGGCCACGGCCAGGGGTCGGGAGGGCGGCCGCGCCTGTGCCCGTGTTTCCGGGTGGATTGCCATGCCTGGTTCGGGGGCCACTGGTATCGGCGTGGTGACCAGCGCCGGTTTTGGATCGGTGGCTGGCGCCGGCGACTCGGCAGGCGCGGCCGCAGGGCTCGCCGCCTTCGTCGCGGCGGACTCGGTTGGGCCAGCAGGGCTTGGGGCTGCCACCCGCGAAGGGCGAGCTGTCCGCTGCGCCGCCACGCTGGGCCCGGCCCCATCCGGCTCCGCGGGCTCGGCAGCGGTCGCGCTGGAGGAAGGGGTCGGCGTGGCGGCCTGGGCTGGCTCGCGCGGCCTCAGGTCTTCCTCCTGGGGCTGCTCATCCGGCGCGTGCGGGCTGGCCTTGAGCGGCGCCAGGTGCACGTTGAGCAGGGGTTGCGGACCGTTGGCGATCTCCACCGGCGGGGAGAACCACAGCGCGAATGCCGCCAGCACCAGGCCGTGGAGTAGCAGGGAGACGGGCAGCGCGCGACGCATGCTGACAGCCTAGCAGCCCGGGCAACCCAAGTGCATTAGGCGGGCAGGTTCGCTACTCTGCGGACAAGACTGGCTTCAGGCATTGGGGAGGAATAAACATGATTGTGCCCGCCATCGACCGAGCGTTGTTCAACCGTCGCGAGCTCCTGGGTGCGGGCCTGGGGTTAGCCGCTGCCGCCACCGCGTTGGCCCCGGCTGCCGCCGTGGCGAAGTCCAATGGCTTTGACACAGCCCTTGATTTTGGCGGCGCTTTTGACCCGAAGAAGGCGGAGCACAATACCCTGGCCTTCTGCAAGCTGATGTCCGATACCCGCGATGGGGTGGAAACCTGCGGCTATTTCAAGGGTAACGTGTTGGCCTATCTGGGCGGTGACCGACGCCTGGAACCCTTGTTCGGGTACGAAGGCTTCGGCATGACCCGGACCTTTCAGATTGACGACTACGCCTGGCGCAAGCTGCACAAGGAAGTGGCCTACTACACCGATCTGAAAACCGGTGAGGTGATGGACGAATGGCATAACCCCATGCTGGGTGAGACGGTTCGCGTGGTGCAGGTGCATAACGACGTGGTGAACTCCACCTGGGCACCGACCTATTCTTTCGGCGTGGGTCCCGAGAAGGTCTCGTTCCCCTTCATTTTTCCCTGGCTGGTGATGGGCGACAATGCGATCGTGGACTTCGGCGTCAACACGGCCCATGAGGCGGTGCTCAAACCCGATAAGTGGCCACGGGAGTCGCACGGTGACACGACCCAGGTTCTGGAAGCGATCCAGATTCACACCCGAATCTCCGACCTCACCGACCCCAGGCAGACCATGGTCAAGGCCTCCGGCTCGTGGCAGCGTATCTCGCCCTGGCTGCCCTGGATGCTGATGGGCCGGCGTCCCGGACATCTGTTCTACAAGACCGTGACCCGGCGAATGCACGAGGGGGTCGAGGCTCTGCCAGCCCCTATCCGCGCCTACACCGAGGCGCACTATCCCGATTACTTCACCGCGCCCACCGAATGGCGCGAGCCCAATGTCTCCAGCTACGAAGTGTACGAACGAGAGGTTGAGCCGCAGCCGTTCAAAGACGGGTCCTGACGGGTCGCGCTGAGGCGCTATGACCGACGAGGGCGTGCTGATCGTCGGCGCGGGGCCGGTGGGGCTGTGCTGCGCTTTGTTCCTGTCTCAGCGGGGTGTCCCGGTTACGGTGCTCGAGGCGGAGACGGCCCTGGGCGAGGACCTGCGCGCCTCCACCTTCCATCCGCCTACCCTGGATATGCTGGACGAGCACGGTATCGCGGCGCGGCTGCTGCCCCTGGGACATCCTGTGCCCCAATGGCAGTACCGCATTCACCAAACCGGCGAACGGGTCGTTTTCGACCTGGACCTGATCGCCGATCGGACCCGGCATCCCTATCGCTTCCAGTGTGAGCAATTCCGCCTCACCCGCCTGCTTGTCGAGCAATTTGCCGCCGATGATCGGGTCAAGCTGCGCTTTGGTGCGGCCCTGGTCGGGCTGAAGCAGGACGACCGCGGCGTGACCGCGGAGGTCACTGTCGATGGCGAGCCAACGGTGCTGAAGGCGCGTTACCTGATTGGCTGTGATGGCGCTCGCAGCGCGGTGCGGCGCTGCATCGGCCAGGCGCTCAAGGGCAAGACCTATCCGCGGACCTCCATCACCACCATTGTCGATTTTCCCTTCGAGGATCACCTGGAGGACATCCTCTACGTGAACTACTGCTGGACCCGGGATGACCACTTCAGCCTGATGCGGGTACGGGATTCCTGGCGCACCGGCCATTCACCCCAGGTGGGTCAGAGCGTGGAAGATGCGCTTTCCGCGACGGCTATTGAGGCGCACCTGCAACGGGTCTTTGCCAAGGACACGCCCTATGAGGTGTTGCGCAAGGGTGCCTATACGGTTCACCAGCGCGTCGTGGATGCCTTCCGCGTTGGCCGGGTGCTGCTGGCGGGCGACGCCGCGCATCTGAACAGCCCTTCCGGGGGTATGGGCATGAACAGCGGCATCCACGACGCCTATGCGCTGGCAGCGGCGCTCGCGGACGGTTACCCGCGGCCGGCCGACAGCGCGCTGGATCGCTATGCCCGGCAGCGGCGTCTGGTGGCCGTGGAAGATGTGCAAGCCCGCTCGGATGTGAACTACCGTCGCCACCGCGAATCGGACCCGGAAAAACGTCGCGCGATCTGGAGGGAACTCAAAGCGATCGAAGCCGATCCCAAGCGCATGCGGGAGTTCCTGCTGGAGTCCGCCATGATCGCGTCATTGCAACGAGCCGCAGCCACTGGCTGAGAGCAGGGGTGTCGGCGCCCTCTGCTGAGAGACGGCGCTCTCTGCGCCTCAAGGCAGCTCGCGCACCACGCGAATGCCAAACACCTGGGTAACGAAATCCTCCGTGTCCCGTCCCCTGAAGGTGGGTCTCTGCCATGTGGCCCGGGAATGCCATGCGCCACCGCGCACCACGCGCTTCTCGCAGGCGCCGTCGGTTTGATAGGCGCTGCCGTCGGTCGGCTGCACGGAATAGGGCACCAGATAGCAATCCTCCGCCCACTCCCAGACGTTGCCGGTGATGTCGTGCACGCCAAAGGGGTTGGGTGCCAGAGAACCGACCGGGGCTACGATGCGCTGGCCATCGTTGCAGCCTACCGGGTCCCAGGGCCGCAATCCCGCGGCAGCCTGATCATAGTAGTTGGCCACTGCGCAGCCTGCGTCCGGATCGTCGCCCCAGCTGTAGGACGTCTGGGCGCCGCCGTGGGCCACGTACTCCCATTCAGCCTCCGTGGGCAGGCGATAGGGTTGCCCTGTGCGCTTCGCCAGCCACGCCGCGTAGGCCTTGGCATCGTACCAGGAGACGCAGGCCACCGGATCGTCGTCCCGGGGCGGGCGGCCGTAGCCGGGGTCGCGCCAGTCCTTACCGGCAACCGGCTCTACCGTCTCCCCGGTCCACATGCGACAGTTGGTGCCCGCCTGGTAATTCGTGTCGGCAACGAACTCGGCGAACTGGGCCTGGGTGATCTCCAGCCGACCGAAGGCAAAGCTGTAGTCGATGCTGACGGGATGGGGCGGGCCCTCGTAGCGCTCGTCGTTTACACCCCCCTCGTAGCCCATGGTGAATGAGCCGGGGGGAATCACCACCATTTCCGGACAGTTGGCGCAGTCTGCAAACACGCCACCCGGACCGAGCGAAACCTCAGCGGATTGAGCTTGCGACAAACCGGTCGTGCTCAACAGCAGCGTCAAGACCAGGTGGCGTTTTTTGTTCATGAATCGAGCTCCCCCGGGTGTATTCCCGTCACGAGTTTACCTAAATCCACCGCCAGCCCGCAGAGCCCGCTCCTGGTCTTGCGCAGGACCCAGTGCCGTCTCGCCGAATCTTCAACCCAAGGGGACGAGCCTGACAAGCCCAACCATGCCGGCTCGCCGCCGCGGGACGAATGGGCCGACGGCATCCGTTGGCTGATCAGTTGGCGCGCTGTTCGTTGAGAAATTTGTCCAGCTCCGCGCGGGGGTCCATGACCGTGTCCGAGTACAGCCCCACCGCCTGGTTCAGATAATCGTCCGCCACCAGGTTGGCCAGAATGAACTCGGCAAAGTCGGCATAGGTGACCACTCGCGCGGGCGGTGTATTGCCGTCCAGGCTGATTTTGAGGTCGTTGCGGGCCGGGGCCTGAACCAAAAAGCCCGGTCTGAGGAGAATGTAGTCCAGCCCGCTGGCAGCGATGATCTGCTCCATCTCGTGCATGTCGTTGTACAGATAGCGTGCGTTCCAACGCCAGCCGGCTGTCAGATCGTCCGCTGGCGGCGGGTCGGCGTCCACGGGGACCCGGGTCTCAACCCCGGTGGAGCTGGCTATGATCAAGCGCCGGTTACCCTGCCTCTGCATGGCTGCGATCAGGTTGCGGGCCATGACGGTATAGATGTCCACGGGGCCGATGTCTGCGGTGGGATCCGCGGGGGTCGGGTAGCCCACCATGCAGACCACGACCTCGGCGCCGCTCAAAACCGCTTCCAGGGATGCCTGGTCACGCACATCACCCTGAAAGAGCTCCAGGTTGTCATGCTGGACCCCGAGCTTGGCGGGTGTCCGCGCCAGACCCTTGATGCGGTAGCCCTGGGCCAGCCCCTGGCGAATGATCTCCCGGCCGGAGCGGGATGTGGCGCCGATGAGCGCGATGGGGCGCAGCGTCGCCGCTGGGGCGGTGGTGTCCTCGGCTGGTGGGGTTTCCGCGGGCCGTCCGCAGCCCGCGAAGCACGCTGAGGCGGCCAGCAGTAACGGCAGCATAAATCGACCTGCTGTTCGGCTGCTCAACATCACATCTCCCGGTTCGGCAATCCGCCCTGTGATCCGCACTGCGGTTTGCAGCGGTGCGCGATGCGCCTCAGTTTCAGCGTGCCTGCATTATTGGCCCGTGTTCGCAGCAAATACCAGACTCGGCCGGGCTTTGGCGGCTGTCGCGCTGGCCCTGACGCTCAGCGCTGGGCCCTGCGGGGCCCAGGTGCCGGTTGGCGATCCGGTGCGCGGCCGGCAGCTGGCGGTCGAGTGCTTTGCCTGCCACGGCGCCGACGGCAACAGCCCTTCGCCCGTCAATCCCAAAATTGGCGGGCAGCACGAGTACTATCTGTTTATCGCCCTGAAAGGCTATCTGGACGGCACCCGTGCCGATTCGCTCATGCGCGGCGCCGTGCTCAACAAGAGTGAGCAGGATCTGCGCGACATCGCCGCTTACTATGCGGCCCAGGGTCAGGCACTAACGGCGGCCGCGCCGGAGGCGAAAAGCAGTGCCCCAGCGGCGCTCGGTGGCGGCGTGGTGCGTTTTGATCACGGGGCGCGCACGGCGGCCTTTACCAGCCTGGTGGCCCGGGCCGAATGGTTGGCGGCCGGCGCGGCGGCGTTGGAAGCATCAGCCTGCGAGGGTCTGGCAGGTTCGGCCGGTGAGGCGGACAGCGACGGCGATGGCGTCGCGGATGGGCACGATGCGCGTCCTGCGCAGGCCACCCACTTCGCCGCTGACCGCAACGGCGACGGTCGTTTTGAAATCTGCAATCTGTCCCAGCTGGCGGCGGTGGCCGATCCGGACTTCCGCCGCGGCGACTATCAACTGGGACGCGATCTGGATGCTCAGGGGTTGCCGGCGTTCACGCCTATTGGCGACTGTGGCCCGACGGGCAATTGCATGCAGGCCCTGGGCCAGTTCGGTTTTGCCGGCGTGTTCGACGGCCAGGGGCACGTAATCCGCAATCTCAAGGTCAGCCGGCCGGAAACCGGCGGTGTGGGACTGTTTGGGGTTCTCGCCGAGTCCGGTGTGATCATGAATCTCCATCTGGAGAACGTGCGGGTCACGGGCCGGGCCGGCACCGGTGCCCTGGTGGGTTCCAATTTCGGGGTCATCTTTAACAGCAGCGCCGCCGGGGCGGTCAACGGCGCGCTGGCCGTGGGCGGTCTCGTGGGCGGAAGCGGCGGACTGGTGTATCGCAGCCGCTTCAGCGGCAGCGTGGCCGGCCAACAGGCGGTGGGTGGCCTGGTCGGCGATATGACCGGGGCGGTCTACTACAGTCAGTCAGGGGCGGTTGTGACGGGCGAGCGGGGTCTCGGCGGGCTGGTGGGTTTGAACACGTTCGGCGTTATTCTGGGTAGCTCCGCCAGTGGCGCGGTGACCGGCAGCAACGATGTTGGCGGTCTGGTGGGCGTGAATACGGATGCGCGGGTGCGCCACAGCTTTGCCACGGGCGCCGTCACAGGGGACGGCAACAATATCGGCGGGCTGGTGGGGTTCAACTCCCTGAGCAGCGTGCGCAACAGCTTCGCGCTGGGCAGCGTTGCGGGCGCCGACGGCGTGGGCGGACTGGTGGGCCGCAACAATGGCGCCATTGAGAATGGCTTCGCCGCCGGCGCGGTGCAGGGGGCGGGCCTGGCTGGCGGGATTGTCGGGGTTGTCGTGGAAGGCCGCCACAGCGGCACGTATACGCACCCGGCCAATGCGGCGCCCTACGGGAGTGAGCGGTTGGATCTGAAGACACTCAGCGGCGAGCAGACGGGCTGGGCGCCCGCCGAGCCGCCCTCCGTGAACTTGTTGGACTACTTCTGCGATGAGAACCGCAACGGCTTTATCGATCCGCACGAGCGGCGCAGGGACAACTACATCTGGCAGTTTCAGCCGGGGGAGTATCCCCGGCTGCGCTGTGCTGCCGGCTCCTAACTGGATACGTCTAACCAGGGGAAGCGAGTGAAAACCGGGGTGTTTTTCTGCACGACACTGTTGATCTGGGGCGCAGCGGGCGCGGACGACGCGCGGGTCTCCACCTCCCAGCCCTTCGTCAAGGGTGACATCTGGGTGGCAGCGACGCTCATGAACCATCCCGATGACGATCATCGCGGCGTCGGCCGCCTGCTGCAGTACGACGCCGATTTCAATCTCAAAGGGGAGCTGTGGATCGACGCCACCACCCACAAGCTGGGTGGACTGAAGTTCGGGCCAGACGGCACCCTGTGGGCTTTTGCCCAGCAATCGTGGCAGGTGGTGGAAGTCGGACTCGACGGTAAGCAGAAGCCGATGCGCAAGTTTGCCGATCGTACTTTCAGCAGCGTGACCTTCGGCCCGGATGACAGCATCTATTTCGGCGAGCATCTGGTCGGCGATCAGCTGAAGATTCCCTATAACACCACGGTGTTTCAGTACATGCCGTACACCCAGCGGATCGGCGACGGCAACGTTTTCAAGTTCAGCACCGACGGGCGGCTGCTTCAGGAGTACCAGGTCGAGACCCATGGCGGCATGGCCGGCATTCACGGCGTGACCAATACGGTGCTGGCTGACAACGGCACGCGGATGATTTATTGCTCGGAAACCGGCAACCGGGTGATGCAGTACGATCTGATCAACCGCCAGCAGCTGCCGGACCTGCGGGTCTTCGATGCCAGCCGCGGCGACCCGGCCTTTGTCCTGTTCATGAGCGACCTGCCCGACGGCACTCTGATCCTGGGGACCGGGGCGGCCCTGTTGCTGATGGATCCCAACACCGGTGAGACGATCAAGACCATTACGATGCCGGATTCCGGCTGGGCGGCGGTCAGTCCCGCTATCGAGGAGGGCCACGTGCTGGCGGGCAACTTTTTTACCGGCGAGTTCGTCAAGCTGCGGCTGGCGGACTCCCGCATCGTGGCCACCGGCTCCATCGGCGAGGAGCGCTCCCTCTCGGGTATTGCCCAGTTTCCTGGCGTTACGTCGGCGATCGTGGCCCAGCACGCACGGGATCTCAACAACCCCTATCGTGAGGTGATCGCCAGCTCCGAGGCCGCCTTTATGGTGCGCGATCTGGACGGGGCCATCGAGAACCTGGACGAGGACTACGTTCTGTACGACATTCGCGAGGACGGCCCCCAGGCGCGCATGCGGGGCAAGGAAAGCGTTCGCGCCATCCTGGGAGAATTCTTCACAACCAACACCAGCTGGGTGGATTCCGAAGTGGAACGGCTGACCTTGATCGAGAACATTCTGGTGCAGGTGGAATACGATTCCTATGCCACGCCCGAGGGCGTCAAGACCGT
>JBFFHS010000099.1:0-12014 GCA_041556855.1 Gammaproteobacteria bacterium | reverse complement strand
GTGCAGGTGATCGCAATGAAAGGGCTGAAAACGCCCGGTGATGGCCAGCAGCGAGTACCGCTCAGCGCCGGCACGCTCGCTTGCCTGCACTTAACTACCTCTTTAGGTTTATTTAATAACTATCTATTTTAATTAGCTTTACTAATCTCTATTTTCGGACAGATCAGCAGAGTGACCAACCCAGCCGCGGAGCGCAGCAAGGCCCATCGGCTGGCAGTGCTCGGTCTTTCCAGGTCTCCCTCTCCACTGGCGACGCCGGACATTATCCGGGAATCCAAGCTTGACGACCAAGCACCCACCGCCCCTTGACGCCGGCCGCCTGCGCACCTGATACCATGCTGCAATGCATGCGCTTGCTGCAGTTTTTCAGCTCTGACATGTCCGCGTCGGGCTCTACAGGAGCGGTGGATGACGCCGCGTTTCTAGCGGCCGTCGCTGATATCGTCGGTGATGGGCAAGCCCGGGGGAGCCAGTCGGACAACGCCCACATGGGCACAGATCTGTTTTTCTGGGAAGGTACCAAGGCGCCCGCCTGTATCGCGCAACCCCGCTCCAGCCAGCAGGTAGCCGCGCTCCTGCAGACGGCAGGCCACTTTCAGCGACCGGTCTACGTCCGCGGCGGCGGCATGTCGTACACCAATGCTTTTGGTCCGACCCAGCCGGGCAGCCTGCTGCTGGATCTGTCCGGCTTGAATCAGGTCCGCGAAGTGAATCCCGTCAGCCGCTATGTGGTGGCGGACTGTGGCTGCACCTGGCGGCAGGTGGCCAGGGCGGTGGCCGACCACGACATGGTGGTCGACTTTCCGGCACCCTTGTCGGGCAGCCACTCCACCGTCGGCGGTGCCCTGTCCCAGAACGTGCCCGGCGGGATGCAGGGCGTTCTGGGACTGGAGGTGGCGCTGGCCGACGGCGGCTTGGCCCGGACGGGCTCTTGGAGCAGCCAGGACAACGGCAGGCCCTTCCTGCGCAACTACGGACCGGACCTCACCGGACTTTTCCTGGGCGACAACGGCACCCTGGGGGTCAAGACCGGGGCGGCGCTGCATCTCAAACCGAAGGCCGCGGGTGCCGACTATGGGTCGTTTGCGTTCGAGACTTATGAAGACCTGGCCGCCACCATGATTGATCTGGCGCCGTGCGATTTCATTACCCGGCGCACGGGGCTGGATCCCTATGAGACGCGCAATATCGCCCGGGTCGGGCTGGGCGATGCCATCAAGACGGTCTTGCAGGTTGCAGGCCATGAGCACAGCAGACTGGCAGGCTTCAAGGAAGCCGCCGAAATGATGCGCCAGGGGCGCAGCTTCCTGGACGGCGTGCAGTGGTCCTTCCACATCAAGGCCGAAGGCGTCAACGGGGCAGCTGCCGCGGCCGGCCTGAACATCGCCCGCCGCATCTGCCTCAAGCGGGGCCGGGAAATTCCGGGAATCCTGCCGCGGGCCCGGGAGGCGGTGGGTTTCTCCATTCGCAAGTTTCTCGGTCCCGATGGCGAACGCTGGGTGGCCAGCAGCGCGCTGTGGCCTATTGAGCGCGCGGTGGAGATTGCCACGGCCGTGCAGGGCTTCTTCAGTGAACGGCAAAGGGAGATGGATCGGCTGGGCATTGCCCATTCCTACATCACCAACTTCAGCCCCTACTATTTCCTCTGCGAGCCCTGCTTCTATTGGCAGGATGAGCTCAGCCCGCTGCATCTGCAGAATCTGCCCCCTGCTGAGGCGGCCCGCTTTGCGAAATTCCCGCCGAATCCGGAGACACGGGCCGCCGTGGTTCGCCTGCGCCACGAGTTGCGCGACTTTTTTCATGACCTGGGCTCTATCCACGTCCAGATCGGCGAGTTTTATCGTTTCCAGGATGTGCTGATGCCCGAAACCCTGGCCCTGCTTCGGCGTCTCAAAGGGGCCCTGGATCCGGACAACCGCCTGAACCCGGGCAAGCTTGATGGCCTAGCCGCCCAGTGAGGCCGGCAACCGCCCCATCGACGCAGCCACGGGTCCTGTCCCTGGGCCTGTGCGTCGGCTGGGGCGCAGGCACCCTGGTGAGCTCGACTCTCCTGTTCACGACCAACACGCTGCTGTTGCGGTTCATGACGGATTATCTCGGCGTGGCCGCCGTGACTGCCGGTCTGTTATTTGCGCTGTCCAAGATCTACGACGCCGCGTCGGACCCCATCGTGGGCATCTTCAGCGATACGGTCCGCTCGGAACGGGGCCGCCGCCGGCCCTTCCTGTTCGTGGGCACATTCATGGCGTCTTTGAGCCTGGTGCTCTTGTTCAATCCGCCCAATCTCACCGGCTCCGCCATGGTGGCTTACATGGCGTTCGGCCTGATTTTCTTTTCAACGGCCTATACGGTCTTCAACGTGCCCTATCTGGCCATGCCCGCGGAGATGACGCCCTATCCCGATGAGCGATCCTTTCTGATTACCTTCCGGGTCTACGGGGGTGCGCTGGCACAGATGATTGTGGGCACCGGCGGACCCTTCCTGCTCAGCGAGTTCGGTGAAACCCGCGCGGCCCACGGTCAGATGGCCCTGGTGCTTGCCCTTGTCGCCCTGTTGGGCGGGCTCACCTGCGTTCGCGCCACCCGCCACGCGCCCTTCACCCACCGACCGGCGCGGCCTGTGGCGCTCAGCGAGCGTCTTTGCATCGTGCTGGGTGGGCGGCGATTCCGCGGGCTTTTGTATCTGAAAGTCACGATGCTGTTCGGCGTGACGGCCCATACGGCCACCAAGGCGTTTTTCACCCGCTACAACCTGGCATCGCCCGACTCTCTGCTGGCATTGCTATTGTTCTGTCATACCGGCGGCATGCTGGTGTCCCAGTACCTGTGGTATCGCATCAGCGCCCGGCTGGGTAAACGAACAACCTATACGCTTGGCGCGTTGATCTACGCGGCGGCGAGTCTGGTCTGGCTCAGCTTCGACCCGGACACCCCGCGGGCGCTGATCCTGGCCCTTGCCCTGACCAACGGACTCGCCGCGGGGGCAGTCATGCTGATGAGCAACGCCCTGCTCCCGGATGCCATTGCGGCTGCGGCCCAAAAGACTGGGATCAACCAGGAAGGCACCTTCGCCTCCATGTTTACGCTGGTGGAGAAAGTCGCCCACGCAGCGTCCGTGGCAGCCATTGGTTTCGTTCTGGGCCTGTTCGGCTATCAGCAGGCCGTCGGCGGCGTGGCGGCGACGCAATCGGAAAACGCTCTGCTGGGTATCCTGGTCTGCTTTACCCTGATTCCGGCCGGCGCCATGCTCGTGAGCCTTTCGTTCGTGCGTCGCCTGAGTTGGGCCACGGCCCCCGGCCAGGCGGCCCCCTGAGCCCTCTGGCTCGCCGCGCCCCTCAGCCCGCGAATTCCTCTTCGTATTCGCTGAGCTCGTAAACGGAGCCAGCCTTATCACCGGCGACAACCACCATCCGCGCCAGCAGATTGGCCTCGCCGGTCCGCCACACATGCAATTCCTTTTCGAAGCTGGTTTGCCAGATGAACTTGTCGCACTGGAAGCGACCCGCCGGCAGATCCAGCTGCTCGGTCGTGTCGTAGCGGGCCTTGCTCTGAATCCTCTCGCCGTGCCCCAGGGTGGAGCCGTTCCAGGTTCGCGACACCGTATGAATCAACAGCGGCTGATAATCGTGATGGGAGGTGTCCAGGCGACTCATTTTCCAGGCATCGGTAAGCAGGGCATGGAAGCCGAGAATCAACTCGGGCGGCGCGTCGAAGGTCGCCTCGTCCAATCCGCCATCCCGGGTCAACACGCGGGAATACAGCCTATCCCCCACGATCCGCCGCTGCACCGTTCCCAGCGCCTGGCCCTTGAAAAAGACCCGCCCGGCGGCCTCGATGTCCCGCCAATCCGCGCCCAGCAGCTGATTGACGTCGCGCAACAAATCGCCCTTGGGCGAGCGCGTCACCGTGCGCAGAGTTCTGGAACCGTCCGGGTTCACGGTGACGATAAAGCGCTCGTAAGGGCTTACCAGCCCGTCGGGCTCGGTAATGCGGATCTTGCCAGCAAAAATCTTGATCATGTGTCGGTCTCCGTGGTCCTGGCCGCCCTTTGCCGTTGCCGACAAATCGCCTATCCTGATCTGATGCAAACCCGGGTCGCAGTGAGGCCAGTCCCAGTATGATCGATCGTCGCGAGCTACTGAATACGTTTGGTATGGGCCTGACCGCTCTCATGGCGGGCCGCACCCTGGCTGCGGACGACGCAGCCCCAGGCCCCACGGAGGGTTTGGTGGACGTTCTCGGCGGCCAACTCCATTACCAGGCCGCCGGTGAGGGCGACACGGTGGTGCTGTTGCACAAACTGGGGGGCCGGGCTCAGGAGTGGCGCCGCATCATGCCGGCCTTGGCCCAGCGTTACCGGGTGCTGGCCTTTGACCTCGTCGGGCACGGCCAGTCGACCATGCACGGGCCGCCGCCCTACGTGGCCACCCAGGAGGCCGTCGCCGCCCAGCTCATGGCAGCGCTCGATGAACTGGGCGCCGCGCCGCCTTATCGCTTTGTCGGCAGTTCTCTGGGCGGCTGCGTCGCCGTGGTCTGCGCGGCGCTGTGGCCGGAGCAGGTGGCCGCCCTGGTCACCGTCGGCTCGGCCCTGGGCGGCGCCACCAACCGGGCGCAGATGCGTGAGATGGCTGACCGAGGCATCGCCGATGGCCATTTCGACCGCCAGGAGAACCCTCTGCCCCGACCCTTCGAATACGTCCAGCGTGCCTTTGGGCTGCAAGACCGGGCGATTGCGCAGGAGCAGAACGACAGTCGCGCGGAAGCAGGCCGATGGATTGCGCCGGCATCACGGGGCGTGGGTCGCTTTGACTACCTGGAGGCGCTGCCGCGGGTCAGTGCGCCGATGCTGCTGGTCTGGGGGGAACGGGGCAACTACGGGGCGTTCGTGGACCCGGCGCTGGCGCTGCTGTCCGATGGGCGCAAGGCTATGGTCGCAAACTCCGGTGCATTCCCCCACGAGGAAGCGCCGGCGGCCACCGCTGAGCTCGTGCTGAGCTTTTTCGGCGAGGCGGCGGCCAACCCGCCGGCTGTCTAGCCGGCCCCGCGCCTCAGAGCAGCTCGGCGACCTCAAAGGCGGCCCGCTCGCCCGACTCCATGGCACCCTCCATGCCGCGGTTGGTGGTGGCCGTGTGCTCGCCGCAGAAATGCAGCCGATCGGCGGGCGCGATCAGTGCCGGCAGCAGCTCCGTCACCTGCCCGGGCGCCCAGATGGCCCAGTCGCCGCCCGCAAAGGGGTCCGTCTGCCAGGACTTGATCCCAGCCAATTCGAGTTGACCCTTGGCGGCCGGCCGCAGCTGTTCATAGGCCGCGCGCACCCGCTCCATAGCGGCTTGTTCGCCCAGGGTGTCGAGACGGTCCGCCAGATGGCCTCTGGCCCACGGCATCAGGCAGGTGACTTCGTTGGAATCGGTCCCCTCCCGCAGCGCGCGGATCTCGCCCGCCTCGGAATCTGTCCACATGGCAGGGTTGAGCCCATCATCCTCCCAGAAGGGACGTTTCGGCACCATGACCACCTTGGTGATCTTCTGCACCTGCACGGTGCGGATGGCCTTAGCTTTCGCAGCCGGCAGCAGAGGATCAAACTTCACCCAGCGCATGGTGGGGATGGGCAGCGAGCACACGACCCGGCCGGCGCGATAGACGCTGCCGTCCTGGCAATGAACGGCCACGCCTGATTTCTCGGTGCGGATCCCGGTCACCTGCTTGCCGTAGTGCACCTCGCTCTGCAGCGCGCCGGCCATGGCTTCCGGCAGCCCCTGATTACCACCGTCGACCTTGTAAGCGACTCGGGCCACGTCGCTCTGCAGCTTGAACCAGGCCTGGACGAAGAACCACATGAGCATGGATACATCGTGGGCCGACGTGCCGTACTGCACGTTGGTGTTGTAGTTGAGCTCAATGGCCGCATCACTCCAGCCGAGTTCCTTGAAGAACTCGTAGGCCGATTGATCGAACTTCGCGCTTTCCGGCTCGGCCCAGTCGGCAAAGGACGCTAAGGGGTTGTGCTCACCAATGACGCCCTGGAAGAAGCCGCGCCCCGGAAAACGATCGCGCGCACCCGCGGGCATCACGTTCAGCGCGTGTTCCGGCCATTGATCCCGGGGAATCACGGCGCCGCCCAGGGCAAGCTCGACCCCGCGCGGGTCCCGATGGGCTTCCGGCGACATGTCCCGGCGGCCCGCATGGTCGATGAGCTTGACCTTCAGGCGACTGGCCATGTCCTGCATGCGACCATACGCTCCGAGGATGGAGTCACCCCCCCATTCCGGATTGCCCTCCACGGTCTGATGACTGAGCAGGCGACCGCCGGCTCGCTGACGGCCCTCGATGCAGGTGACCCGGGCGCCCATCTCCTCCAGCAGCAGAGCTGCGTTCAGCCCCGATAAGCCGGCACCGATCACAATGACATCGGGCCGGACGCCCTGTGCCAGGACCCGGCCGACCCCGGTGCTGAGCGCCGCAGTGGTGGCGACACCTTTGAGAAAACCGCGCCGGCTACCCGATACGCTCATAACGACTCCTGACTGTAGCTCTCATCACCAAACGCAACGTTGCCAGCCCCGGCAAGGCCCTGCAAAACGGCGTGCAGATGGGCATTGAATGCCGCGGGATCCTCCATCATGACGAAGTGCCCGACACCTGTCATCTCGCGGTACTGGAAAGATTTCGCGGTGGCTTCCAGGTGCGCCTGGTCGGTCGGCCGGTAGTCCGAGCTGATCAGGATCAAAGGCACATCCATGGCTGCGATCGCCGGCGTTGCATCGTAATGTCCGGAAGCCAGTCGTGCGCCCCGCGCCATGGCGAAGGGCGCCGCCGCCATGTCCGCCAGCACAAAGTCCCGCACCTCGGGGTCACTCTCAGCCACGAACATGCGGCTCACCAGCCTTTGCACGAAGCCCTGATAATCATCCTCAAGCTCAGCGAGGACCTGCTCTGCTCGGGGCGTGGCACGGCCGCCGTTGTGCAGGGTATCCGCGCCAACCACCGCCAACACCCGGCCCCGCAGCTGATTAGCGGCCTCCACCACCACCTTGCCGCCCATGGAGTGCCCGATGAGCACGATCTGCTGCAAATCGAGCGCCTCCGCCACCGCGGCCACATCCGCACCAAAGGCTTGCATGGTCCAGTCGGTACGCTCCTGACCGGAATCACCATGGCCGGCCAGGTCCAGCGTCACCACCCGATAGTCAGCGGCAAAAATATCGCGCTGGGCGTTCCAGTAGCTGCGGTCGCAGTTCCAGCCGTGCACGAACACCAGCGTGGGCTGGCCCGCACCTTGATCGTCGTAGTGAATTAAGACCCCGTCCGGGGCCCGCACGGTTTGGGCGGCGCTGGTCACGGCCGGCAGCGAAGCCGCCGGCTGGGATGCCTGTTCGGGCGGCGTTCCCGCCTGTTGACAGGCAGCGACCAGGCCGAAGCCTGCGATGAAGAGGATCCTTAAGCGGTCCAAGGCCGTCACCTCATGCGGAAACCGGCGCCATCCTGACGGATTCTGGCCGCTGTCGGCGTTGGGAAATGGGCCGGCAGCAGCCAGGCATCCTCTGCAGCAACCGTCCGCAAGGTCTCTACCCGGGTGGTGGTAGACAGGTCAGGGTCCCAGCAGAAACAGCTGGACCAGTGCGGGAACTCCAGCTGAATCGGGTGGTGGATCACGTCGCCGGTGAGGTAGGCCCGCTGGCCTTTTTCTTCCAGCCGGACGATGACATTGCCCGGCGTATGGCCCGGGGCCGGTAGCAAGGCGATACCCTCGGCCACTTCCTGATCACTGCTCACCAGCACCGCCTGCCCGGCCTCCATGACCGGCGCAACGCTATCCGCCCAGGACCCGTGATTAATGTCCTCCGGCGCAGAGTCCCGCAAGACCTGCTGCCAGTACTCCACTTCCGTTTGCCCGAAGAGATAGCGCGCATTGGGGAATGTGGGCACCCAGCGGCCATCCTCCAGGCGCGTATTCCAGCCGACGTGATCGGCATGCAGATGCGTACACATGACGATATCCACATCCTCGGGCCGCACGCCCGCCGCCGCCAGATCCGTCAAATAGGTACCGCGACGTTGATGCCAGTGTTCGTTACGGGGCCGCGGCTTATCGTTGCCGATACAGCTGTCCACCAGCACCGTATGCGTCGGCGTTCGCACCACAATGCTGTGGAAAGACATGATCAACAGGCCGCTCGCCGGATCGTAAAAGCGCGGATCGCCCGCCGCGGCAGACGCGCGAATTTCTTCAGGCGTGGAACTGGGGAACAGGAACTCGGGGGCAAGAATGGGCCCCGCCAGCTCGACGACCTTGTGGACCTGGAAAGGTCCCGGCAGTGAACCCACCCTGTCCGACATCGCAGGGGTCAGCCCAGGTGGTAAGGAATCTGCTCCGGGCCGTAGTACTGCTCCACCGAGCCGTCCTTCTGATAAAAAATGTTCTGCACGAACGTCCCACTCTTCTGGCTGCGGACAATCACGGCGATCGAGCGGTCCGTTTCGCTGTTGTATTCGGCATGAATCTCCCAGGGACCGATGCAGTCCACGTGCCCGGCAGTGACCTCGTGGGTCTCCGTGGACCGAACCTCAGCTCGCTCGGGCAGATCTCCCGGCGTCCCACCATCGGTGCGCTCGAAGCGCAGCACCGACTCCACCCCGTCCAGCACCCCATACAGCGTCCAGGACTTACCGTGATCGTGCACGGTTGTCTTTGCAGCCGGCTTCTTGATGAGTCCGTTGATCACGAAGCCATAATCCGGGTCTTCGTAGAAAATCAGGTTGGCGTGCTTACCCTCCAGACCCAGCTTGGCGGGACTGGTGGGCCAGCTCTCCCCGTGGGCCCTCAGCTCGGGGTCGGCCAGCAGCTCCTTGAGACGGGCAGCCGCTGATTCCCAGCGCACGCGCTCGTCCGGCTCCGTCTCGTGCAAATCTCGCAGCGCCGCTATGAAGCGAGCGACGGCAGGCAGCATTGGCGTGTTGGTTTCGCTCATGGGTTCACACCGTGTCTTTTTGGATTGCGCGGGCTCAGACACCCGACCAGATGATACCGCAGGCCCGGCGCCGGGCGGGCAACGCAAGCCGACGCCCTCAAGTGGACGCCCGGCCGTCGGAGCCAATCCAGTCCGGCATTTCTGGCCGATACTTGAACATCTGCTCCAGGTAGTCCGCGGGCAGGCTCTCCACATCGCGGGCTTTGTGTCCGGAAGCGTGCCAGACCGCAATGCCTGCCTCTGGCGGCATGCTCATCCAGCGCTGAAAAGGCGCCACAAAGGTGGAGTTGAAGCGCAGTTCCAGACGCGGCGCCGCGAAGTCCGCAGCTGCGGCACGGTCATGGAAGTTGGTGGCGAACTCCTTGATGGGGATGGGGCGATTGGCGGGCCGATCCTTATAGCCGTTGTACATGACGTAGGGGCCCTGAGCGGTCCATTGCAAATGGAGGACAGCCTCAAAACCACTGCCCGGGGACACCTCGACAATGCCGCGATCCGATAACTTCACGATCCGCTCTGCGCCGGAGATGTTCGGCTCCACCGTGACCTCTTCACCCGTCACCGGGTTGCGCCAGGTTTTGCCATTCAGGGTCTCGTTGGTTTCGGGATGCTTCACGCAGGTGAAAATCTTGTATTGAAACTGATACTCACCATCACCGAGATCCACGACCCGCTTCATCTCGCAGCCCTCCAGGCGAAACAGCAGCTCCGGCTGACGATCCGTGTAAATCGCCAGATAGGCGCCCCGCCACCACTGGGGCGAAATCAGTCCAGACAGATCCCCCTGGGAGCGAAGGAAGTTGATGAAACACTGCTCCGGCTCCCGCATCCACGGGTCCATGAGATCCGCAGTATCCTCAAAGCCGGCGGCCCCGCCTGGCCTGGACAGGGCCCCTGCCAGGCCCGGCACGAGCCCCAGACCCGCCGCCGCCAGCAGACTGCGGCGATCGAGTCCAGCGAAGTCATCAAGATGCATCGCGCCCTCCCATATTCATGGCATGAAGTCTGACTGGGTATTTTGCCTAGCGCCAAGAAACCACCGGCCGGTTTCACGAAGTGATCAATGGGCCCGGCTCAGCCGGCGCGTGGCGGCCGGCAACGGCGTACACTGGTGCCCGGTATCGGCCGGGAGTGCGGTCATGAACAAGCGAATCAGCCGCCGAGAGCTGTTGAAGGGGGCGGCGGCCTCGTCCGCGGTAATTCCCGCCATGGGCTGGCCCAACGCCGTGCGCGCTACCACGCGTTCCGATGTGGTGGTGATCGGGGCGGGCCTGTCGGGCCTCCACGCCGCCAGCCTGCTCGCCGGCGAAGGGGTCAAGGTGACGGTGTTGGAGGCCCGTGACCGTATCGGTGGACGCCTGGAGAGCTTTTACGAGTTGCCAGGTGCCCCGGAAGCCGGCGGCGACAGTATTCTCGGCGGTTACGGACGGGTGATTGAAGCGGCCCAGCGGCTCGGGCTCAAGCTCATCGACCACTCGGGAAAGCGGGGCCTGTCCAAGCCCGAGATTGCCCTGGGCGGTTCGATCATCCCGCGCGCCGCCTGGCCCCGGGATTCGCGCAATCTGCTCCCGGCAGGCTCAAAGGGTGAGTTTCCCGGACGGCGCTTCTTCGAAAAGACAGTCGCCGCCAACAACCCGCTGAAGGATCACGACGACTGGCTGGAGCCTGAGAGCCGCGCCCTGGATGACTCGGTCTACGCATTTCTGCGCGGTCTCGGCTGGACCGACGGCGCCATCCGGCAGAATTATGAAACCAACATCGGTCGCGGCACCTCCGCCCACGACGCTTCGATTCTCACCTGGTACTTCCGGGTGGCCTGGGATGCGCAGCAGCGGCGCCTGGGTGCGCTGGCGGCCAAGGTGGACGGAGGCAACCAGCGGCTACCCGAAGCCATGGCCGCAAAACTCCCGGGCGACGTGCTGCGCGGCTGCACCGTCACCGGCGTGTCGCAGCACGAAAGCGGCGTAGACATCCGCACCGCCGACGGCGCCCGGCACCTGGCCCGCCGCGCCATCTGCTCGCTGCCGCTGGCACCGCTGCGCTATGTCGGCTTCGACCCTGTCCTGCCGCCCGTCATCGCCCGGGCCACCAAGGTGCTGCCCGCCATGATGATCACCAAGATCATGCTGGAAGCGGACAGCCCTTTCTGGGAGGAGGACGGACTGGATCCGGCCATGTGGACCGACACGGCACTCGGCGAAGTCCGCGCCCTGCGGCAATATGCCGATAGCGCGGAGATCACCGGGTTGGTGGCCCGGGCGCGCGGCTTCACCGCGCAACGGCTGGATCGCCTGGGCGAGGCGGCGGCCCGCGAACTGGTGGTCCGCGAGTACGAAAAGCTTCGGCCGGCGGCGCGCGGCAAGCTCAAAGCGGTGGGATACAAGAGCTGGAGCATGGATCCCTACGCGGGCGGGAGCTGGACTGAATGGCGCCCCGGCCAGTTGCATGACCATCTACCGGCGTTCTCGGAAGCGTTCGAACGGATGCACTTCTGCGGCGAACATAGCGCGGTGTCCAACCGAGGCATGGAGGCGGCGATGGAGGCCGCGGAACGGGCGGCCGTGGATGCTCTGCTCAGGCTGTAAGCTCTGCGGAGCTCGCTGGGAGCCTATCCGACGCCGCGGCCAGGATTCGAATCTCCGACCTCACGCGCACGCGACTACGGCGGCCATCTCGTCATCACCCCAGACCGGCCCTTCCAGCGCTCAAAAGGGACATACCCATACCGCTCAGGTCTGCGAGGCGGGGGTTCGCGAGGCATTCGAACGTATCGACAGACCCGATATTGTGGATCAGGCTAGCCGCGCCGCAATTGGCTGATGCAAGTCGACGTTATATTGACCCAACCCCATTTAATTCTGAACGGGAATCGCTCGACCATATCCTTCAACAGTGGATCAGCGATGCGTCGGCCGACACCTATCCCCATTCATGAGTCACCGCCGGATTGGTGCCTTGATCACGCAGGCTGCGGCTAGAGCTTGCGTGCCGTAAAGATGTGAGCAGAGGTCGGGAAGACCGCCTCGCCTGACGGTCCGGCATACT
>JBFFHS010000098.1:0-12277 GCA_041556855.1 Gammaproteobacteria bacterium | reverse complement strand
CCGCCGTCGTCCGGGGGCGGTGCCGGCGCCTGGGGCGCCTCAACCTGGCGGGGCCGGGGCGGGAGATATTTGTTGACCGGCCGGTAACCCGCCTCGGGCAGCAAATCATAGCCACCCCGTTCCGCGCTCAGGCGCGCTACCTTGGACTGAGGATCGGCCAGATCGCCAAAATGCCGGGCGCCGGTTGGACAGGCGCTGACGCAGGCGGGCTCCCGCTCTGCCGCGGGCAGATTGTGGTTATAAATCCTGTCGATACACAACGTGCACTTTTTCATGACCCCGTCGTCGGCGTCATATTCCCGAGCGCCATAGGGACAGGCCCAGGAGCACAGCTTGCAGCCGATACAGGTTTCGGCATTCACCAAGACGATGCCGTCTTCTTCCCGCTTGTAAGACGCTCCCGTGGGGCAAACCGTTACGCAGGCGGGCTCTTCACAGTGCAGACAGGAGCGGGGGAAATGGACCGTACGGCTGGCGGCGCCATCGTCCACCTCATAGGTATGGACACGGTTGAACCACACGCCGATGGGATCGCGCTCGTAGGGCGCCTCATCGGTCAGCGGCGCTGAGTGCCCCCCCGTATTCCACTCCTTGCAACTCACCGCGCAGGCATGACAGCCCACGCAGGTGTCCAGATCGATCACCAGGCCCAGTTTCTTGGCGGTAGCGGCAGGCAGGGCCGTCATGATTCACCCCGGCGGCGCCAGTGACCGCCCGGCAGGAAACGCTGACCGTAGCGCAGAATGGCGGGCGGTCGCTTTACGCCCGGCGGGCGCGGCAAAGTCCCGAAAGACGGCTCGCTGGCCCGAGCGGGCTCGGCCTTTTCGATGCGCACCCGCAGATCGAACCAGGCGGCCTGGCCCGTCACTGGATCCGCGTTGCCATACCGGCCGCCGTCCGGCAGCAGATCCGAAATCAGATGGTTGAGCAGAAACCCTTCATTGGCTTCCGCCGCATCCGCGGCCAGATTCCACGCGCCACGGCGCTTGCCGATGGCGTTCCACGTCCATACCGTATCTGGATGGCAGCCGGTCATGGTTTTGACCTGCACTTTGATGCGGCCATGATGGCTGGTCACCCAGACCCAATCCTCATCAGCAACTCCGATACGGGCGGCCGTTTCGCGATGCACATACAGCTTGTTGCTGCCGTAGATCTGCCGCAACCAGGCGTTCTGGGATCCCCAGGAGTGATACATGGCCATCGGTCGCTGGGTAATAGCGTGCAGCGGAAATTCTTCAGGATCCACCGCCGCCTCTTCGAAGGGCGCGTACCAGATCGGCAGAGGATCAAAATAGGTCCGCAGTCGCTCGCGATGTTCCGCCGGCGGCTGAGCGCTGCCAAACCCCCGGCCCGCCTGGCGGAAACGGGCGAGCGATTCTGAATAAAGCTGCAGCACGATGGCCTCGTCAGTGGGAATGAAGCCCATGTCCCGGGCGTAGGCCAGGTAGTCCCGGTTGGCATGCTTGTAGTAGCGCTGGCCGACCGGCAGAGGCTGCTCCCAGAAGCACTGGTGCTCCACGTAGCGCGCCAGCTGGTCCGGGTTGGGCGCGCCACGACCGTGGGCTTCGCCGTCGGCACCGCGCCAGCCCGCCAGCGAACCGATACCCGGCGAGCGCTCGTGAAATACCAGGTAGTCCGGATAACCGCCCGGGTAACGGGGCGTGCCATCATCCTGGGTAAACCCTGGCAACCCCAGCCGGTAACCCAACTCGATCAGGACGTCTTGAAAGGGTCGAACGTCCCGATCAGGCGCCACCACGGGCTGGCGAATGGAGTCCGCGGCGCCGTCGGCGCCCGAGATCGGGCGGTCCAGCAAGCTGATGCAATCCCAGCGCTCCAGGTAAGTGGTATCCGGCAAAACCAGGTCCGCGTACGCCACCATCTCCGAGGCAAAAGCGTCGGAATAAATGATCCGGGGAATGCGATACTCGCCCGTGGCCTCGTCCTTGGCCGTGAGCATCTCCATGGTCTCCGCCGTGTTCATAGCCGAGTTCCAGCTCATGTTGGCCATGTACATGAACAGCGTGTCAACGGCATAGGGCTCGGCGCGATAGGCGTTGCGAATCACCATGTGCATCAGCCCATGGGACGCCAGCGGGTAGGCCCAGGAATAGGCCTCGTCGATCCGCTGGGGCGCACCACTCTCGTCCACAAGCAGATCTTCAGGTCCATGAACGAAACCCAAGGGCGGCCCGGGCATGGGCTTGCCGGCCTGCACCTGTTCCGGCTTCCCGGTGGGCTTCGGCCCAGGTGGGGCGGGTTTGGGAAAGGGCGGCTTGTAGCGGAAACCGCCGGGACAATCGATGCTGCCCAACAACATCTGCAGCAAATGAATGGCCCGACAGGTATGAAAGCCGTTGCTGTGGGCGGAAATCCCGCGCATGGCATGCATCGCCACCGGTCGACCGCGCATCGTGGCATGCCGATTGCCGTACACATCGGTCCAGGGCACGTCCAACTCGAACGCCTCATCGAACGCAGCCTGGGCGAGCTCAGCGGCAATGCGGCGCACGGTGGCGGCCGGCACGCCGATGGTCTCGGCGACCGCCTCCGGCGCGAAGCGCTGATCAAGGTAACGCTCAGCGAGTAGCGCAAAGGCTGGCCGGGCCACACCGCCATCCGCAAGCGAATACTCGCCTGTCAACGCGGGTGCCGCGTCCGCCGCGCCAGCGGCCCGCAGCTGTCCAAGGCGCCGGTCCCAGACCAGCGGCAGACCGTCGGCATCACGGGCAAACAGACCTTCTTCGGCGTGCTCTGCAGAGCTGCGCACCAGCCAGGGTGCATTGGTATAGCGCAGCAGATAGTCCAGATCCACGCGCTCGTTACGCAACAGCTCGTGAATCAGGGCCATGACGAACAAGCCGTCGGTGCCGGGTCGAATGCCGATCCATTCATCGGCAATCGCTGAATACCCGGTGCGCACGGGATTAACGGAGACGAACTTCGTCCCAGACCGCGCTTTGAGCTGACCCAGGCCGATCTTGATGGGATTGGAGTCGTGGTCCTCCGCCACGCCGAACATGAGCAAATAGCGGGTGTGCTCCCAGTCCGGCTCGCCGAACTCCCAGAACGAGCCGCCGATGGTGTAGATGCCGGCGGTGGCCATGTTCACGGAACAGAAGCCGCCGTGGGCGGCGTAGTTGGGTGTGCCGAACTGGCTGGCCCAGTAACCGGTCAGGGCCTGGCTCTGATCCCGGCCGGTGAAGAAGGCCAAACGCCTGGGATCCTCCCAGCGAATGGCGCTCAGCCACTGGGTTGCCAGGGCCAGAGCGTCTTCCCACTCGATCTCTTCAAACTGACCGCTGCCCCGCGGCCCGGTCCGGCGCAGGGGCTTGGACAGCTTGGCTGGAGACTGCTGATGCATGATGCCCGCTGAACCCTTGGCGCACAGCACACCGCGATTCACCGGATGCTCGGGATTACCCTCGATGTAGCGGATGGCGCCGTCCTTGAGGTGCACTTTGATCCCGCAGCGGCAGGCGCACATGTAGCAGGTCGTGTATTTGACCTCGTCACCCACGCTGGGCGAGAGATCAATCTGCTCCGACTGGGGGGCCACGTGGGTTATAACTCGCGCAGCGCCGTGGCCACAGGGACCCGTGCCGCTCGAAGGGCGGGGAACAAACCGCCGATCAAACCCACCACCAGGGCGGCCACCAATCCCTGCCGCAGCAATTCCGGCGTCACCGCAAAATCGAACACAATCTGGGAGAAGCTCTGATCCATGGTGGAGCCCGTGTAGCCGTTCAACCCGAAGAATGCCAGCGCACCGCCAAGCGCACCGCCCAACAGCGCCAGCACCGCCGACTCCGCGAGCGTAGCCAGTGCCAATGGTAGCGGCCCGAAGCCGATAGCGCGCAGGGTCGCGATCTCCCGCGCGCGGGCCGACACCGAGGAATACATCGTATTGAGGGCGGCGAACACAGCCCCGAGGGCCATCAGGATCGCCAGCGGGTAGCCCACAAGGCGAATGAAGCGCACCACCGGCTCGGCTTGCTCCGCGAAGTAGTCCTGCTCGGATCGGACGTCTACCTGCACCCGGGGGTCCGCCGCCAGGGCTGCTTGCAGCTCGCCCAGGCTGTCAGCGGACTGCAGCTTCACCCGCACGCTCTGGAAGGACGTGCCGCGGCGGTAGGCGGGCTGCAATACCCGCACGTCCGACCAAAGCTCTGACTCGAAAATGGATCCTCCGGCAGCGAAAATACCCACAATTTGCCAATCCTGCTGGCCAAACTTGATGCTTGAGCCCACGTCGAGACCGGTGAACTGGGCGGCCGCCGCGCGCCCAACCAGCAGCTCGTTGCGGCCCGGCTCGAAGGTCCGGCCCTGGATAATCTCAACGTCGCCACGCACCGCGAAAGCGGCGGGTTGCAAACCACGCAGGGCTGCGCTGGCCGTGCTGCCCGATTTCTTCTTCAAGTCAACAACAACAAACAGCTCAGCCGAGGCCATCGGTTGACCGTCGTCACCGCGCCTTACGCCGGGCGCATTCGCAACAATCCGGGTCTGCTCCAATCCCAGGCCGCTGGTCAGTTCCGTCGTGACACCCTCCCGCAACACGATCGCGGTATCGGGCGCCCCCGAACCGGCAACGGTCTTCTGGAACCCGGCCGCCATGGACAATACGCCCGCGAAAACGGCCACCACCGCTGCTATGCCCACCACGGCGACGGCGGATGACCCCGGCCGCTGGGGCAAGGTCCGGACGTTGAGCGCGGTGAGCGCCGCGCACTGCCGCAACAGCTTCAGCACCTCAGCGCCTTCCCAGGGCCTCGATAATGGTCAGCCGCATGGCCTGCACGGCGGGCAGGGCGCCGGAAACCAAACCCAGCAGGATCATGTAGGTAACGGCAAGGATCAGGGCGCCGGGCGACAGCCCCATACCCAGAGGCAACAGCGCGGCCAGCGCCTTGCTGGCCTGACCCAAGGCGGCCACGGACAGGCCCAGACCGAGCAGCCCACCGATGAGCGCTATCAAGACACCCTCTGCCAACACCATGGCCAGCACGCTCCCGGATGAAAAGCCCAGCGTCTTCAGCACCGCAAGCTCCGGGATGCGCTCGCGCACCGACTGGGACATGGAGTTACCGCTCACCAGCAGTATGGTGAAAAAGACCGCGCCAAGAATCGCTGTGACGATCAACCCGATGTCCCCGAACTGCTTCGCATACTCTTCGGCGAAGGCGGCTTCGTTGGTGGTCTTGGTTTCTGCGGGCGAGTTGGCGAATTCCAGATCGATGTCCGCTGCCAGATCCGTGTTGGAACGGCTGCCGTCTCCCTTTTCGATGAACCAGCCCACGGTGCCGCGACCCATGCCACGAGCCTCGTCAAAATATTCGTAGTGAAACAACAGGAAATTGGTTATGGGGTTGGGACTGTTGTCATCGAGAATTCCCTCCACCTGGAATTCCCAGTTACGGTCGCCGTCCTGCTTGGGCCAGATGGTGGAAAACAGGGGTAACCGGTCGCCGACCGAAATGTTGAACTGATCGGCGATGGCGCGGCCGACCAACGCGCCCGTCTGATTCGCCATGAATCTTGCCAGTTGCTGCTCCGGCACCTTCAGTTCTGGATACATGGCGAGATAGCTCGGGGGATCCACCGGGAACTGCCCGAACTGATTGCGCGGCTCCTGATAGTAGCCGCCGAACCAGGTCGCGTGGGTGGCCTCGGCGATACCTGGTATACGCTTGATACGCTCCGTGTAACTCACCGGCAGCATGTTGATCAGGGACACTTTGTGCACCGTGATCAGCCGCTCCGCTGTTTCCAGACTGTCGCCGACCTGAAATGCGTTCTTGAACCCGGTCAAAAGCCCGAACAGCAGAAACGCGACCAGCACCGACAGGATGGTCAGGGTGGTCCGAATGCGCTTGCGCCACATGTTGCACCAGATCAGCCCCAGATATTTCATGCCGCCTGAGCCTCCAGCAGGGTGCCCTTGTCCAGATGCAGCGTCCGCCTGGCGTACTCGGCGGCCTGGGGATCATGGGTCACCATCACAATGGTCTTGCCGTGATCCCGGTTGAGCGCTTGCAGCAGGGTGAGAATTTCCGTGGCCGTCTCCCGGTCCAGATCGCCCGTGGGCTCGTCGCAAAGCAGCAGGGTAGGATCTGACACGATGGCCCGGGCGATGGCGACCCGCTGCTCCTGTCCGCCAGACAGCTCCCGGGGATAGTGCCCGGCGCGGTCGGCGAGGCCCACCACGGACAGGGCGGTGGCCACATGCTGCTTGCGCTGGGCAGCGGATAGATCGGTCAGCAGCAGCGGCAGCTCCACGTTGCGGGCGGCTGTCAATACGGGCAGCAGGTTATAGAACTGAAACACGAAGCCCACATGATGAGCGCGCCACGCGGCCAGCTCGTTACCCGACAGCTGATCAATAGCGCGGCCACTCACGCTCACGCCGCCCGTGGTGGGCTTGTCGAGACCGCCGAGCAGATTCAACAGGGTGGTCTTGCCGGAACCGGATGGCCCCATCAGGGCCATGAAATCTCCCGCCGGGATGTCCAGACTCAGGTTATGCAGCACTTCCACCGTCTCCTTGCCCTTCTGAAAGTGCTTACTGACCTCACGGACCTGTACCAGGCTTTCCGTCATCCACCGCTCCCTCTCTATAAGACCCGTACCCGGGCACCAGCCACCAGACCCTCCGGGGGCGCCACGATCACCTGCTCCCCGGACGCAAGACCTTCCAGCACCCGCACCGTCTGGCCCTGCACGCTGCCCACTTCGATATCCCGGCGGCGGGCCACATCGTCCTCCAGAACAAAGACATAGGGCCTGCCTGCCTCGGTGCGAATCGCCGCCCGGGCCACCAGCACACCGGGCTCATCAGCCTGCGGGGTTGGCTGACCGGCATCCTCCATGAACGCCACTTTCACGCCCATATCAGGCAGCACCCGAGCGTCCCGCTCCAGAAATCCCACCCTGACCTTGACGGTAGCCTTCTGGCGATCGGCAGTGGGCACGATGGCGATCACCTCAGCGGGGATGCGCCAGTCCGGATAAGCATCCAGCACCGCGGTCACGGGCTGCTTGGACTGGACACGCTGAATGTAGGCCTCGTTGACGTCCACCTCGATTTCCAAGGACTCCATATCCACTATGGTGCAAATGCCGGTGCGGGTAAAACCGCCACCGGCGGATACCGGCGAGATCATCTCCCCGGGCTGGGCCGTCTTGGCCACCACGATGCCAGCAAACGGTGCCCGGATAATGGTCTCATCCAGCTGTTGTTGCTCAAGACTGAGGCGGCGCTCGGCCACTTTGGCATTCTCCCGGCCCGCCGCCAGGCGCGCTTCAAGCGCCTCGGCCCTGGCCCGGGCGGCATCCAGATCCGCAGCACTTGCCAATCGGCGCTGGGTCAGTTCCTCGGCACGCGCGAGATTGAGCTCGGCCTCCTTCAACTCCGCCTGGATTTCCGCCAGAGCGGCAAGGGCCGAGTCCCGCTGGGCCTGGGCCAGCGCCAGCTGGGCCTGTTCCGTGGCGTCATCCAGATAAGCCACAACCTGACCGGCTGCCACGCGCATGCCCTCCTCCACCAGCACCGATTTCACTTTGCCGGTCCGTTTACTGGACACCGTGGCCCGGCGCCGCGCGGTGACATAGCCGCTGGCATCGAGCACCGAGCTGACCGCCGCGGCGCCTGCTGTTCGGGCCACCTGGACATTGACTGCGGGTAGCTCACTGGAACTCAGCCACCAGCGGCCGCCCCACAGCACCAGGGGGAGAAGGAGAATGAGCCCCATCCAGGGCTTAAGCCAGCTGGCCTGCCGGGCGGGCGGCTCGCGCCGAGTAATCTTGAGCTGGCTGAGGTCCGGCTTCGTTGTTTTGTCCGCGTCCATCCGGATCGGGCGGCGTGGCCATAGCCTCGGGAGACGGCAGCATACCGAACTTGGCATGAGGGCGGAACGCGCGGCCCATCGCCGCGCGGAGCGTGGACTTGGTCAGGGGACGAGGCATAGGATACCAGCCGACCCGCCCGGCGAGCGATGGGAGGACGCCCGTGACGACCAAGACCGGCCTGGATCCCCACGCCTACGTTGAATTAGCGGAGGGGGAAACTTACCAGCCCTTCGTCGGCGCCGACCAAACCCAGACTGAGTTCACGCTCAAGGCCCTGTGTCTGGGCATTGTGTTTGGTATCACCTTTGGCGCCGCCAATGCCTACCTGGGCCTGCGGGCCGGTTTGACCATCAGCACGTCCATTCCTGTGGCCGTGATGACCGTGGCCGTGTTTCGCGCCTTGGCGGGAGCTGGGGTGGGCGCCAGCATCCTGGAAGCCAATCTATCCCAGACCACGGGATCAGCGTCCAGCTCGCTGGCCAGCGGCGTGATCTTCACGCTGCCGGCCCTGTGGATGTGGGGCGTTGCGCCGGAACTGCTGCAGATGACGTTGCTGGCCATGTGCGGGGGACTGATCGGCATTCTGTTCATGATCCCGTTACGGCGTTTTCTGATTCAGCGGGAGCACGGTCGGCTGCCTTACCCAGAGGGCACAGCCTGCGCCGAGGTGCTGGTGGCCAGCGAGGTGGGCGGTGGCAAGGCCCGCTACGTGTTCTGGGGCCTGGCCGGCGGCGCGCTGTTCAAGTTCCTCACCTCCTGGGTCCGGGTGATCCCGGCCGACGTGCATCTGAAAGTGCCGTTGTTGAAAAAGGGCGAGCTGGGTATGGATCTGTCGGCAGCCCTGTTCGGGGTCGGCTACATCCTGGGCCCGCGCATCGCGACGGTCATGGTGGGCGGCGGGCTTTTGTCCTGGCTGGTGATTATTCCCGGGCTGGCCTGGTGGGGCGAGGGTCGTCCAACGCCGCTTTATCCGGAAACTGCTGCCTTGATCCGGGACATGAGCGCCAGCCAGATCTGGACCCGCTACGTGCGCTACATCGGTGCAGGCGCCGTCGCGACCGCCGGCATCATTACTCTCATCAGAAGCTTGCCGGTAATGATTCAGAGCTTTCGAATGGGCGCCCAGCAGTTGGAACAGCGGCTGGGAAACGGCGCCGGTCAGCAGATTGCCCGCACCGACAACGATCTGCCGCTGCGGGTGGTGGGCTTCGGTAGCCTGGCCATCGTGGCGGTGCTCACTGTCGTGCCTCAGGTGTTCGGCAACGTGGGTGGCTTTGGCACCCGACTGGTCGCGGCAGTCTGCGTCACCGTATTCGCTTTCTTCTTCGTGACCGTGGCGTCCCGCATCGTGGGCCTGGTGGGCGTCACCAGCAATCCCACCAGCGGCATGACTATCGCGGCGCTGCTGGGCACATCGCTCATCTTTTTAAGCTTCGGCTGGACCGACACCCTGGGCAAGGCGGCGGCCCTGACGGTGGGCTGCGTCGTGGCCATTGCGGCCTCCATCGCCGGCGACACGTCCCAGGACCTGAAGACCGGATTCCTGCTCGGCGCCACCCCCCGGGCCCAGCAGACCGCGGAGCTTGTTGGTGTGATCACGTCCGCCGTGTTCGTCTGCCTCGCCGTGCTGCTGCTGGCGGAAACTTTTGGCTTTGGCAGCACCGAACTGCCGGCGCCCCAAGCCACGCTGATGAAGCTGGTGATCGACGGCGTATTGGATCAGTCACTGCCCTGGGCGCTGGTGGCATCCGGCGTAGTGATTGCCGTTTTGTGTGAGCTGGCGCGAATCCCATCGCTGCCCTTTGCCGTCGGCGTTTACCTGCCCGTCTCGACCATGACGCCGATCTTTCTCGGCGGTCTGCTGCGCCTCTGGCTGGAACGCGCAGCCAACAGCGAACGTGAGCGCAGTGAACGGCGCGAGAGCGGCGTTCTTCTTGGCAGCGGCTTCGTGGGCGGTGAAGGCCTGCTGGGCGTTGGGATCGCCGCCGTGGCATTCACCCAGGGGCAAAAACCGGCGGGTATCGGTCCAGACTGGCTGGGCTCGGATCTGACGGCCATGCTCGCTGGCGTGGTCCTGTTCGCCATCTTCGTGACCTGGTTTGTGCGGCTGGTCCGCCGCACGGGCTCGACAGCGGACTGACCGAAGCGCGTTGCCTCACCTTGCTCGAGTCGCCCGCGCGTTGGGGCACCGCGGGAAATCTGCTAGCGTGCCGTCATGAGCGGCCCCTTGATCAGCACCCCCATGGGCGTGATGTTTGTGCTGGTGGCAGTGGCCGGCTTTTTCTTCCTGCTGGAGCAGCGCAGCGGATGGAAAATCTTCACCCTGTTCCCGCCGCTGCTGTGGATTTACGCAACCCCGGTAGCGCTCAATAATCTGGGCGTCATTCCCAGTAGCTCGCCGACTTACGATGGTCTGCGCACCTACGCCCTGCCGTTGTTTATCGTGCTGATGCTGCTGCACGTGAACGTACCCCTGGTGGCACGCATCATGGGCGGCGGCGTGCTGGTCATGCTCATGGGCACGCTGGGCGTGGTGGTGGGCGGGGCCATGTCCTATCTGATTGTTCATCCGTGGCTTGCGGAGGATGCCTGGACGGGCTTCGGCGCCCTGGCGGGCAGCTGGATCGGCGGCACGGGCAATATGGCAGCGGTCGCGGAAGGCTTGAACACGCCGCCGGAACAATTTGGTCTCGCGGTGCTGGCGGACAACCTCGTTTACGTGGTCTGGCTGCCTATTCTGCTCGGTTCCAAGTCCTTTGCCGATCGGTTTAATCGCTGGGCGCGGGTCCCGGCGGACCGGCTCGACCGCCTGGCCCGGGCCAGCGAAGAGGTTTCCTTGCAAGAGCAGCCAGTCGCCATGCGCGAGTATCTGTATCTGAGCGTGGTCGCGCTGGGTATCACCTGGGCCGCCGACCTGATCGCCCTGCGCCTGCCCGAACTGCCACCGATCCTGTCCACCTCCACCTGGAAGGTGCTGCTGGTCACCACCCTTGCCCTGGTGGCCTCGGCCACCCCGCTGCGCCGGCTGCCAGGCGCAACGCCGATCGCTACCGCCATTATTTATGTGTTCGTGGCCGCAATGGGCGCGCGCGCATCGCTGGGCGGACTTACCCAGGCACCAGCCTTCGTGCTGGGCGCTTTCATTTGGATTGCCGTGCACGGTCTGTTCTGCCTGGCAGGCGCCTGGCTGTTTAAAATCGACGTGCACAGCGCCGCGATCGCCTCTGCCGCCAACGTGGGCGGCGCAGCCTCAGCGCCCGTGGTGGCCGCCTACCATCGGGCCAGCCTGGTGCCGGTGGCCATTTTGATGGCGCTGATCGGTTACGCCCTGGGCAACTATCTTGCCCTGCTTACTGCCCAATTGGCCCGCTGGGTCGCTGGCTGAAACCTCCATGGGGTCGCCATTGGGCTTCATGGTGACGGTCGACCACTCGCGCCCCCACCTCGCCCTGGCCGTCAGTGACATGGCCGACTGAGCTCGGATAGCTGCGCTGGTCCATGGGCGCCTCTACTGATCCAGAAAGTCGCGTAACAGCCCGGCCACCGCGTCGGTGTGCAGATGCATGAAGCCGTGCCCCCAGCCAGGTAGATCATGGATACGACCGTTGTTGAGCAACGGCGCTGCCCGGGGCGTCACCGTCCACAGGTCGTCTTCCGGATTCAGGATAAGAACCGGTTGCTGAACGCGGGGCAGCGCATCGGCCAGGGGGTAGTTGAACGCGGCCCGATGTCCCCACCAGGAATAGTCCGGGTTGCGCTGGGACTCCACAAAGAAATTGGTCAGCAGATTGCCGGCGATCCCCTGCTCCGGCCACCACCGCCGGAAGCGCTGCCAGCGCTCCTGCCAGAAGCGACCGTCTTCGATGGGATCGCTGGGACCAAAGGTATCCCGGCGCGCCGCCAGCTCATCGGCGGTGTAGATCGGCGCCGAGATCATCACCGCGTGCCGAACCCGCTCCGGATACGCCAGCGCCATGGCCACCGCGGTGTCCGCGCCGGTGTGATAGCCCATCACGTCGACCTGAGTAATACCAAGGTCATCCAGCAGCGCCGCCATGGCGGCGGCGTAGTCGGCGATCTCTGGCGGCTCCCCGGGGGGATCAGACAAACCGAATCCCGGCGTGTCGGGCGCGAGCGCGATGCGGTCGGTCCCCATGGCCGTGATCAAGGGCTCGAAGATCAGGCCCGAGTGGGGACTCTGGTGCATACACATGAGCGGCGTTGCATCCGGCGCGGCGGGCTTGGCCAGCCGAAAGTGGATCTGACCGTGGGGTCCGGTGGCATAGCCCCGCTGCACGACGGCACGACTCATGGCACCCACGGTACCTCAGACAATGTCGGCCTGCCTAGTTCCGGTGGACGGCATACTGGAAGCACTGTGGTTGGCCAGGTGGTATTGAGGAGGGTGCTGCAGGCCGGGCGAGTG
>JBFFHS010000097.1:0-12294 GCA_041556855.1 Gammaproteobacteria bacterium | reverse complement strand
TGATGCATGAAGCGGGGCTGCCGCCGGGCGTGGTCAACCTGGTGAATGGCCGCGGTCCGGTGACAGGCGCCGCCCTGGTCAATCACGCGGGCATTGACATGGTGGGCTTCACCGGCGGCACGACCACGGGCAAGGCCATCATGTCGGAGGCGGGACGGGCTCTGAAACCGGTGATCCTGGAGTTGGGCGGCAAGTCCGCCAACATCATCTTTGAAAGCGCCGATCTGGACAAAGCGCTCGACGGTGCGCTGACAGGTATCTATTCCAACAACGGCCAGCAGTGCCTGGCGGGCTCCCGGATCCTGGTGCAGCGCTCCATCGCCGATGCTTTCATCGAGCAGTTCATCGCGCGCAGCCGCAACATTCGGATCGGCGATCCCATGGATCCCACCACCGAGCTGGGGCCCCTGGCCTATGAAGCTCACAGGGACCGGGTCCTGTCCTACGTGGATATCGCCAAGGCGGAAGGCGCTCAGCTACTCACCGGTGGCGGTAAGACTGACCAGGAGCGGGGCTTTTTCGTCGAACCCACCGCAGTGCTTGCACCCAGCAACGCGATTCGCGTCGCGCGGGAGGAGATTTTCGGTCCCTTCGCCACCTTCCTCACCTTCGACAGCGCGGATGAGGCGATCGCCATCGCCAACGATTCAGAGTTCGGCCTGGTTGCCTACGTATGGTCCGAGGATTTACGCACCGTCCTGCAATCCAGTCGCGACCTGCGGGCCGGCACCATCTGGGTGAATACCCCCATGATGCGCGAATTGCGCGCACCCTTCGGAGGTTACAAGCAGTCCGGTATCGGTCGCGATGGCGCCCGCTCCAGCGTGGAGTTCTTCACCGAAGAAAAGACGACCACTATTCCTATGGAATCGGTACCCCTGGGCAGCTTCGGCAAGTGAAGCTTCTCGCAAGCCTGCTCCACCGGCTGAGAGACCTGTTCGTCCTCTTGCTGGGGGTGACCACCCTGCTTTTCTTCATTCTGCGGCTTGCCGGCGATCCGGTCATGGTTCTGGCGGGCGCCGATGCCACCGCGGAGCAGTTGGACGCGCTCCGTCAGCAGTACGGTTTGGACAAACCACTGGTGGTGCAGTACCTGCTCTATCTGTTCAATCTGCTGCAGCTGGATTTTGGCAACTCCCTGGCCTCTGGTATCCCGGCGTTGGACAAAGTGCTGGCCATGCTGCCGGCCACGCTATTGCTGTCCGGTCTGTCCATGGTTTTCACGCTGCTGGTCGCCATTCCCCTGGGCGCGTGGCTTGGGTTCCGCCCGGACCGGCCCACCCGGCGCTTCGTCGCCTGGTTATTTTTCATACTGCAGGGCGTGCCCGGGTTCGTGATCGGCCTGGTGCTGATTCAGGTCTTCGCCGTCAACCTGGGTTGGCTGCCTTCCATGGGCCATGAAGAGGTCAGCACCTGGATTCTGCCCACCGTATCCCTGGGCTCATTCCTGATACCCAAGCTGACCCGGGTGCTGGCGGCCAATGTGGCCGAAGCCATGCGGGAAGACTACATTCGTACCGCCCGCGCCATGGGCGCCGGCCACTTCGAGATTCTCTGGCGCCACGCCCTTCCCAACGCGCTGCTGGGCACAACGGCACTGATCGGCACCATGTTTGCCTTTCTGATTTCCGGAACCGTGGTCACCGAGATCATCTTCACCTGGCCGGGTATCGGCTGGCTGCTGATCGAGTCGGCTCAGAACCTGGACTTCCCGGTGGTGCAAGCCATCGCCGTCGTGGTGGCCGTCATGATTTTCGTCATCAACGCCCTCACCGATCTGGGCTTTGGCCTGCTGGATCCGCGCATTCGCGAGGCGGCGGAGGGCTAGCGCGATGGTCATCAGCATTACCCGCCGCCTGCGCCGCGCCCGCTTGAAGACCAGCGCTGCCATCGAGCTGGGCTGGGGCATCACCTTTGGCCTTGCCTTGCTGGGCATGACGCTGTTCCAGGGCGTCCTGTCCACCTACGACCCCATGCAGTCGGACCTCTTGAATCGCTTTGCCGCGCCGGGTTCCCAAGCCCACTGGCTGGGCAGCGACAACCTGGGCCGGGACTTGTGGTCGCGCGCCCTGGCGGGCCTGGAATGGTCATTGAGCGCAGCCTTGATCGCGACGCTGCTGGCGGCGGCCATCGGCACCACCTTGGGCCTGGTGGCCGCGGAGAGCCAGGGCCGCACCCGCGCCGTCATCCGCCAGCTGGTGGATCTCGTTCTGGCCTTCCCGGGACTGGTAGCCGCCATCTGTGTGATCGCCGTCGTGGGCCAGGGATTCTGGCCGCTGGTGCTCACGCTGGGTCTGTTGAGCTGGCCCGTATTCGCGCGGGTGACCTATGCGGAAAGCCTCAGCCTCATGGAACGGGACTATGTGCTGGCGGCACGACTGATGGGGGTGGGTCGCTGGCGCATTCTCTTTGGCCACGTGCTTCCCGGCCTGCGGGCGACACTCATGGTCATGCTGGCGTTTCATTTCGCCGACATGCTGATAGCCGAGAGCGCGTTGTCCTTCCTGGGCCTGGCGGCGCCCCTGGGAGAACCGACCTGGGGCAACATGCTGGCCGAAAGCAGGGCCCATCTGTTCCGCGCTCCATGGATGCTGTTCGTACCCGCCGCCGCCATCGTGCTGGCCGTCGTGACCGCCAACGTCCTGGGGGATGGCATGGCCGCCGTATCCAGGGGCAAGGCCCGCGGCATCGATCTGTAGTCATTGGGGGGATCATGGCTGTGACTGATACGCCGCTGCAGCGGCGCTATGTGTGGGTGGCCGGACGGCAAATTCACTACCGCACCGCCGGCCACGGACCACCCGTGGTCATGCTGCATCCCTCACCCCTGTCGTCCGCGGCGGTGCTGCCCATGGCGCAGACGCTGGCCGAGCACTTCACGGTGGTGGCGCTGGATACGCCCGGCTACGGCCAGTCGGACCCCCTGCCCGACCCGGGCAAAACCCTGCAGGACTATGCCCATTTTCTCGCCCTCACCCTGGATGCCCTGGGCCTGGAGCGGGTCTGTTTGTACGGCGCGGCCACGGGCGCCCAACTGGCCGTGGCCTTTGCCCTTCAGTATCCGCAGCGGGCAGCCCAGGTGGTGATGGATGCCGCCGGGCACGTGGATGACGAGGAGTGCGCCCGCATACTCGAGGATTATTTTCCCGACATCGCCCCGGCCAGTGATGGATCCCATCTGCCCAGAATCTGGCAGGCGTCACGGGATCTGGCGGTATTCTTTCCATGGTCGCAACGCTGCCGCGCCACCCGACTGCCCATTGACGTGCCGCAGCCCGGCCTCATTCAGCACACCGTCCAGGGTTATCTGGATGCCGGCAGCGACTACGCCCGCGCCTATCGGGCTGCCTTCCTGCACGAGCGGGCCGCGCCGGTTCAGGCACTCGCCGTGCCGACGGTGATCACTCGCTGGGAAAGCAGCATCGTGCTCGGCATGACCGATGCCCTGCTCGCCCATGAGCTGCCGGCCAACGTGGTCGCGTTACCCCTGGCCGCGGGTATGCCGGCGCGGCTGGCGGGTGTGAGCACATTCTTGCGCCAGCATTATCGGGGCGAACCGGCGTCGCTGGCTGAGCCCCCGGCGCCAGCGGCTGCGCTGGCGCGAGGCTTTACGGGCGTCGCGGGGCGTCAGCTGCACAGCTACCGGCGGCCCGGTCGCGGCCGACCCCTGCTGCTGGTGCACGACTGTGACAGCAGTGCCGCCGTGCTCGCCGACGTGGCTGGCAGCTGGCCCGCGGGCCGCCCGCTGCAGATCGTGGACCTGCCCGGGCACGGGGTATCCGATGGGCTATTGCCGGTGGAATCGGCCGCGCCCGCCGATTATGCCGCGGCGCTGTTGGAATACCTGGATATGCCGCATGACGCGGATGCAGAGGTGCTTGGCGTCGGCGGCGGCGCCGCCGTCGCCGTGGAGTTGCTTCACCAGCGGCCAGCCGCGTTTGCAGCCGTCGGTGTCGTGCAGCCGTTGCTGCTGACAGGGGCGGAGCGCGACACGTTCCGCACCCACTTCACCCCGGACGTTCAGCCCCGCTGGGATGGCAGCCATCTGGTCACGGCCTGGCAGATGCTTCGGGACCAGGCCCTGTTCTGGCCCTGGTTTCAACGCAAGGCGAGCGCCATTCGCGAGCAGGAGCCGGGACCGGAACTGGATCCTGTCTATCTCCAGCGGCGCCTGGTGGCGCTGATGCAATGCGCCGCGCGCTACCAGCAGGCCTTTGCCGGCGCCTTTGAATATCCCCTGCTCGACCGGCTGGCTGCTTTGGATCAGCCGGTGCTCCGGGCCGGTCTTGCGGGACACCCGCTGAGCGCGCGGCTGGAAGGGCCCATGGTGCAACTGACACCGGCGCGACGCGACTGGGGCATGCTTCTCGAGCCAGCGCTGGCCGCGGCTCGACAGTGACTTCAGTCGCCGTCCAGGAACCGCTGTAGCTGGCTCACCTTCAGAGTCAGGTAATCGGGTTCCTCGTGGGAAGGACCCAACTCGCAGACGCTGTCCGGGAGCAGACCATGGGTGGCCTCCACGGTGACCTTGAGCGGATCGGTCACATCCGCCGTAACCAGCGTGCGCTGGGCGACCAGGGGCAAGCGCTCCCGATCCAGATGCCGGAAGGCGGCCCGGTAGCCCAGGTGGTAGGTCGTCAGCCCTTTCAGGACGTCGGTGGTCACCCAGTGCAGCGTATCCGCATCACTCATGCCCACGCCGCGCAGGTGGGTTTTGTCACGCTCGAAATAGGGGAAGTACACCGCCTGGTCCCGCACGAAATGCCAGGCCCAGTGAAACTGGCTCCCGATCACATCCGGTTCCACCTGCGGCGCGTAGTTCTCAAGCATGTGCGCTTTCTCAGCCGGCTCGAACAATGCGATGCCGTCCAAAACGACGCGCCGGACCCGATCCGGGCACGTTATGGCCAACTCCACCGCCGTATGGGCACCCGTGTGGCTGCCGTACACGTCCACCTGGTCCAGCGCCAGGGCATCCAGAAGCCGGCGGGTCGCATCGGCATAGTCCGGAATTTCCGGCTGCGCCTGGGTCGGCGCCGCCGAGTCGCCGAAACCCAGGGTGTCGGGCGCATAACAACGTCGGGTCGGGCCCAGGCCTTTCATGATCGGCACCACGGTCATCGCCGAAGCTGGCGAGGCGTGAATCAGCAATAGCGGCCGATTGTCGCCCTCAGGCTCCGTGCGCGTAACGCGCACGTGAACCTGCCCTTCTTCGATGTCGACGAAGCGCCTTTCGATCTTTGGGTCGTGCCACGGGTTACTGTGTGGATGGGTCATAGGGATTGTCTCTCGCCAGCCGCGGGTTACCGCGCTCGTGCCGGCCGCGGCGCTCGGTTTTTATGAGACTATAGGCCGCAACTTCCTCTCGTGCCACTTGTGAGCCGCTGCCATGATCGAATGTTTCTGCGTGCCGACAGCCAACGGCCAGAAGGCGACCATCCTGCTTGAAGAGTTGCAACTGGACTATGAGATTACGCCGGTTGATCTGCGCAGGGGAGAACATCTGACCCCGGAGTATCTGGCCATGAACCCGGTGGGTCGCGCACCAACGATCATCGACCGGGCGGGGCCGGGCGGCGAGCCGCTCACGGTATATGGCACGCTGGCCATCGCCGTTTATCTGTGTGAAAAAGGCGGCCGGCTGCTACCCAGCGAGGGCGCGCTGCGGGCCCATACTTTTCAGTGGATGAGTTTTATCGCCTCTGACCTGAGCCCGGCTTTCACCGGCCAGTTCGTGCACGGCGTGTTGGCGGAGACCAAGCACGAGGACGTCATCAGTCACTACGTGCTGCTGGCTCATCGCATGCTCAAGGTCATGGAGCAGCAACTCAGCAACCACCCGTTTCTCGCCGGCGAGGAGTACACGGCTGCCGACATCCTTGCCTATCCTGCCGCCGTGACCTCAGCGGCGCGCCTCGAGGGCGGCCTGGACGGTTATACCAGCATCACCGCCTGGGCGGACCGGATCGGTCAGCGGCCTGCTGTCCAGCGCGGCATGGACGCGGCCGGAACCATGTAGAGCCCTAGTCGGCGCTGTGCACGCCGACCTCCCAACCGTGCCCTGCCATGTGGGCGCGGGCGTAGTTCAAGGGTGAGCTTTCCAGTTCCGTTGCCAGGGTGTGGTTCCAGCGGTTGAGAAACGCGAACAGGCACAGCACGGCGACGATTTCCACAATCTGGGTCTCGTCGAAGTGGGCCTTCAAGGCATCAAACTGTTCATCCGTCACAGCATTGGGTGCCTGGGCCGCAGCAACGGCTACCCGCAGAGCGGCCCGCTCGGCCTCGGCAAACAGCGGACTGGTCTCGAATTCCCAGACGGCGTCCAGCTTGGCCTGATCGATGCCCGCGGCGTGGGCGCCGTGGCCGGTGTGGGCCGCACAGTACTGGCACCCTGCCGCCGAGCTCACCACAATCGCCAGAAGTCGTTTCAATTCGACTCCCAGCGTACCGGGCCCGTAGGCCGCGCCCACCAACGCGGACATGGCATGCATGAGGTCGGGCACCCGCGCCATGGTCAACGCGTCGTTGGGGGTAAAGCCCATAAACTGTTCCGCCTGGCGCATTTTCTCCGCGAGCTCCGCGGGCAGCGCATCCACAGAAAGGGGGTCAAGACGAGGCATAGGGTTCTCCGTCAAAGGTCAGGGCATCCCTACCAGGGCATTTCACTGCCATCAAACGCCAGAAAACGTCCGGCGTCCGCCAGGCTCAGCTGAGAAATCACCCGGCGGATGCCAGCGGCGCTTTCGCTGGGGCTGATTTTTGCGTTGGGCCCGCCCATCTCCGTGCGCGCCCATCCCGGGTGAAGGGGAACAGCGACGATGCCCCGGTGTTTCAGGTCCATGCCCATGGACCGCATCATTGCGTTGACAGCAGCCTTGCTGACCCGATAAGAGTAGAGTCCCCCAACGTCGTTAAGCGCCATGGATCCAACCATGCTGGTCAGCGTGACAATCTTCTTCTGCTCGCTGCGAGCCACGTGCTCGACAAAGGCCTGGGCGATTTTCATGGGCCCGATCACGTTGACCCGAAAAATACGCTCCCAATCAGCAAAATCGGCATCGCCAAAACCACCCACCGCCAGGCCTTGGTTGGCAAAATCCACATGGCCCATGGTGCCGGCCGAATTAAGCAGCACATCGATAGGGGCATCCGCAAGCATCTTGGCCAGCGCGTCGATGGCGGCGTGGTCGGTCACGTCCAGCATGTGGCACGCCAGCTCACCTTTCCCACTCAATGCCTTAAGCTCCACTGAGCTGCGCCGAGCACAGGCATGCACCTGCCAACCTGCCTGCAGGTATTGGCGCGTGAGCTCCAGACCCAGGCCCCGGTTACAACCCGTGATCAACACGACCGGCATGGCGCGCCATCCCCAGTGGTTTGCTGCTGCCTCGGCCAGTATCACCCATATCTTCTGGGCAGCGGAAGGGGCTGTCAGCCTATGACCCCGAAAAGCTTTAAAAAGCTGGTGATGACGCGGCAGGCCGCTTCCATCGAACAGGCCGTTGAGCTGGTCAGCGCACCCTGGCGCGACCCGGAGCCCACGGAAGTCGTGATCCGCAATCGCTGGGCGGGTGTCAACGGCGTCTACGATCACCGGCTGGCGCTTGGCCTGAACCGACCGGCTGGCGGCGCGAGCTACCCCTTCTCATTCGGTTTTGAGGCCGTCGGTGAAGTGGTCGCAGTGGGCGCCGCGGTGGAGCGGCTCGCCGTAGGCGATGGGGCCGCGACCGTCATCTTTGGCAACGGCTACTGCGAGTACCAGTGGGCCGACGAGCGCGACGTGATCGCCGTGCCGGAAGTCTCTGCCGAGCTGGTGACGCTGATACCCACCGGCATTTCAGCGCTGGTGGCGCTCGAGCAGGTGGCCGAGCTCTCCTCGGGCGAGGTGGTGGAGGTTTCCGCCGCGGCCGGCGGGTTGGGGCACATTGTCACCCAGCTGGCGCTGGCGGCCGGTAACCACATCATCGCGCTGTGCGGCACCCCGGAAAAGGCCGCGCGTCTCGCCGAGCTGGGCTGCCAGCGCGTGATCAACTAGCGGGAGGAAGACCTGGAGAACGTACTGGGCACGGAGTATCCGGATGGCATCAATCTGGCCTTCGACACGGTCGGCGGCGCGGTGTTTGACACCCTGGTCAAGCATCTGGCGGCCCATGGTCGGCTCGTGGTCAGCGGCTTCAGCTCCGATGCGGACACGCTCGCGCCGGTAACCCGGCCGCGCATCTACGCGGATTTGTACTGGAAAGCCGCATCCATCCGCGCCTTCATGAACCCGCTGTTCAAGGAGTATCATGCCGATGCCCGCCAGCGCCTCATTCGAAAATACCTGGAGGGCGAACTGGAGGTGTGGGTCGAGCCAGACCGCTTCTGTGGCCTGGATCAGGTGCCGGCGGCGGTTCATTCCCTGCTGGCGGGGCAAAACATGGGCAAGGTGGTCGTTAAAATTCCATGACGGATAAAAAGGACGTGCATTTTTTCTCCGATCCGGATGTGGATCGGTTGCTTTCCATGGTGGTTTCTCTGGCAACCGAGGTGGCGGTGTTACGCGATCGGTTGGATACCCACGAGCGCCTGGCGGAACAGGGAACGCTTGCGACCGCCGAGCAGGTGGAAGCCTATGAGTCTAGCCCCGAGGTGGCTGCGGCAAGGGACCGCTGGCGAACCCGCTACCTGCGGCGCGTGATGGCGCGCCTGTCCGAAGAGATGGCCCAGTACGCCGAGGCCGACGACGCCTAACGCGTCAGCCGGGCAGCCGCCGTGCCTGCCAGCCGGCCCAGTGTCGTCGCGGTCAGGAGTCCGTTGCCCGCCATGTATCCCCAGCAGGACGGGCCGGATATCCCCCTGGCCGCACCGCCGCCGGCAAACAGGTTTGGCAGCGGCTCGCCGCTCTCGCGCAAGACCCGGGCCTGCTCATTAACCAGCAGACCGCCCTGGGTGTGGAACAGAGCGCCGGTTACTTTGACCGTATAGTAAGGTGGTCGAAGTTCCGGTTTGCCCGTGAAATCCCGGCCGAAGGCATCGTCCATCTCGCCGCGAACGCAGCCCGCCACGTCCGCCAGCGTCGCATCCAGCGCCGTCTGAGAAATCCCGGTGACAGCAGCCAGTTCGCCAGTGTCCGCCGCCGTGCGAATAGCACCTGCCTCGATGGCGTCCCGATAGTCGTCGAACTCCAGCATCAGTTCGTGGAGGCGCTGGTCATAGATATTCCAGGCAATATGGCCGGGTTGGGCAACCACCTCGACAGCCTGTTCGGAGTAGCCCCGCGCCTCGTTGGAGAAGCGCCGACCCTGAGCATTGACCTGGAACCCGCCTTCCATGATGAGCGGCCACAGGATGGGAACGCCGCGTCCTGCGGCGAGGCCGCCGTGGCCCTGATAGGCACCGATATCGGCAACGGCAGCGCCCAGTTCGCGGCCCCAGCGAATGGCGTCGCCTTTGTTACCCGGATGGCCGAAGAACTCCGCCCCCTCGATCTCGGGGATATACCGCCTGACCATCTCCGGGTTGCCGGCGAAACCGCAGCAGGCGAGTATCAGGGCGTCGCAGCCCAGGCGTTCCCTGCCGCCGTCAGGTCGCTGGAGCGTCATACCCTGAATGCGACCATCTGGCTCCGCATGCAGATCCGTGACCAGTGCGTCCGTCAATACATCAATACCAAGGCGCTCGGTGGCTGCGCACAGACCCGCCATCAGCTCGCTACCGGTTCGATTGGGCGGCCCATGCATGCGCATGACCGAGTGACCCGGATACAGGAAACTGTCCACCAGGGTGAGCGGCACCAGGTGGTCGTCCACCAGCCATTCGACCGTCCGGGCGGATTCCCGAGCCAGTACCAGCGCCATGTCCGGATCTGTCTCGCCGCGGCACTTTTTCACGATGTCGGCGGCAAAAAGCTCGGCCGAGTCCTCAATCCCTCGCTGCCGCTGAAACCGGGTGCCGGCGCCGGGGATGAGACCGGTCGACATCGCCGTCGTACCCAGGGGTGTGGAGTCTCGCTCCAGCACCAGCACTTCGGCACCACCCTGGTTCGCCGCCAGAGCCGCCGTGAGCCCGCAGCCACCGGCGCCGATCACGACCACAGGTACGCGGAATTCGAACTCATTCTCCATAGCTGTTTTCAGTCCCGTGCCTGACGTGCTTTACACTGCCGCTTTTTCAACAGGCGGAATTCCCCATGAGCCACCCGGACCATATTACTGCTCTTGACCTGCCCCTGCGTGATGAAAGCGAGCTGGACGCGGACCTTGCGGAGTATTTCAGAAAGTGCCAGCGCAAGCTGGGGTTCGTGCCCAACGTGCTGCGGGCGTACAGTTTCGATCAGACCAAACTGCGCGCTTTCAACGCCTTTTACGATGATCTGATGCTCGGCAACTCCCAGCTGTCCAAGCTCGAGCGCGAGATGATCGCCGTGGTGGTCTCCGCCGCGAACCGCTGCTACTACTGCCTCACCGCGCACGGGGCCGCCGTCCGTAAGATGTCCGGCGATCCACACCTGGGCGAACTGCTGGTGATGAACTATCGCGCCGCCGAGCTGCCCGAGCGCCAGCGCGCCATGCTGGACTTTGCCCACAAGGTCGCCGTGGATTCAGCCACCATTTCCCAGGCTGACCGGGATCTGCTCACCGCGGCCGGCTTCAGCGATCGGGACATCTGGGACATCGCCGCTGTAGCCGCCTTTTTCAGCATGACCAACCGGCTGGCATCAGCGGTCGACATGATGCCCAACCGGGAATATACAAGCCTGGCGCGGGCGTAAGTTCGGCGGGTTTAGCGCCACCGGTAGGTCACAATCCGCTGGCCGATCGTCGCGCCCGGCACTGCCGGTTCGCGCGGGCGATTGCCGGGCATCGCGCCATTGGAATGCGTTCCAGTCGGGCAACTTGATCCCCTCGGGCGGTTGGCGATGTCCCCATCGCTGTGGCGTTGCCCCTGCGACCAACACGGTCCTGTTGACCCGGCGGTGGGCCTCACTCATGACCCCGCTTGTGTTCGCTTTGCTGCCGTGATGCCCCGGATAATGGTGTTCGGCAGCCGCGCATCGTCCCATCCGAGCTGCGCTTTGCCGGTGCGCACGATCACCAGTTCCTGGCTGGGACTTACGTAGACTCGCTGCCCGCCGAAGCCATCCAGGTAGACCAAATCGTCAACGACGAACGGCTCGCTGTGCAACACTGTCGGCGTGGTCGGGTTATACATGCGGGCGGGCTCGTACTCCCGACCCAGCCAGATCTGATAGCCATAATTGGGGTTGGCGGCTGACGGGGCGGTCATGGCTTGCATCCAGTCCCGGGGAACGATCTCCCTGGCGTCCAGGGTGCCCTGGCCCAGGATGAGCCGCCCAACCTGCAGCCATCCCCGGGCCGTGGTCTGGATACAGCAGAAGGTCCGCGCCATGCCGCCCTCCCGATCCAACCAGACATAGGCGGGTCCAGCGTTGAGTCTGGACCACAGCTTCTCGTCCAGGTAGTCCGCATAGCGCCGACCCGCCGCACGCTGCAGCAGAATGCCCAGCGACTGGGCGTTGACGTTGCTGTAGGCGAACCTGCCCGGCGCTTCTGCCGCGCTCACCGCGAACGTGGCCGCCTCGATGTCCGTCCCGAGCAGGAACTTGAAGAAATTTCCGAACGGGTTCGGTGAAAACGGCACTAACGCCAAACCGCTGGACATGGTGAGCAAATCCTCAACCGTGATGGCGGCTCGCTCGTCGCCCTGCCATTCTGTAAGCCATCGGGATGCCGGGGCATCGACGGAGTCGATCAGGCCGTCGCCTATGGCCAGGCCGACCGCCATGCCGAGCACGCTCTTGTGCATGGACGCAGGATCGGTGCGGGTATCGGGGGCGAAACCTGGCCAGTAGTGTTCCAGCACCAGTTGGCCCTGGTGGTAGACCAACAGGGCCACCGACTCAGTTTCCGTGCCGTACGCGATGGCCGCTTCCAAGGCTGCCGGGGTGATGCTCGCTGCCGGCCCCCTGGGAAGGTCCGCGCTAAGGGCTGACCCGGACAAAACTTCCAGCGGGCCATACCAATCCACCGCCGTGACCATCTCATCCATGGGCACCGTGAACAGTCGCTTCCAGTAGGTGAGATCAGACACCACGATCAGGGCGCCAACCAGGATGAACAGGCCGAGCATTGCTCCGATAGCTTTGAATATCTTCTTGATCACACCAGTCCCTGACGGCTGGCGGCCGAGTCTAGTGATCCGGCTTGCGACGGCGCTTTGCCGGGTTGGGGCTCATCCACGGTGTGGTCGACTCAGGAAGCGCGCTCGAGACGGCGGCGGATAATCCGGTGT
>JBFFHS010000096.1:0-12426 GCA_041556855.1 Gammaproteobacteria bacterium | reverse complement strand
GCCGCGGCCGAGCAGGCCGCGGCGCTGCCGAGCGTTCGGGCCGTCCGCACGCTGGCGGATCTGGTCCCGTCGGAGCAGGAGGCCAAGCTGTTCACTCTGGAAGATGTGGACGTGCTGCTGGGCCCGGATTTCGCCGAGCTGACGCCGGATCCGAACGCATCACCCGCGGGGCTTAAGGCGGCGCTGGCCCGCCTCGCTGACCGCCTGGCCGCGCTACCGGGGGCGTCTGCCGGCGAACGGGAGCTTGCCGCCGCGCTGGCCACGCCGCCGCCGCATGACGACGGGCTCTATCTGAATGCTCTGGCCCGGCGCCTCACGGCGGGCCTGCCCTACGAGCTGACGCGCCTGGCTGCCGGCCTGGGGGCCGAACCCTTTACGCGCCAGCAGCTGCCGGCAGCGCTGGCAGATCGCTGGCGTGCCGCGGACGGGCGGGAGCTGGTGGAGATCTACCCGGCGGACGACATCACCGATAACCGCGCAGCGGCCAGCTTCCTGGCCGACGTGCGCAGCCAACTGCCGCGCGCCACCGGGTTGCCGGTCGTGCATCACGAGGCAGGGGCCACTGTCGTTGAGTCGTTCAAGCTGGCATTTATCTATGCGCTGGTGATGATCGCGGCATTGCTGTGGGCTTTGCTGCAAAACATTCGGGATGCCCTTTTGGTGCTGGCCCCTATCGTGCTGGGCGCGCTGATCACGGCGGCCCTGACCGTGCTCGCGGGTATTGCGTTCAACTTTGCCAACATCATTGCGCTACCCCTGCTGCTGGGCGTGGGTGTGGATAACGGCGTGCACATGGTGCACCGGGCCCGAACCGAGCCGGTGGCGGGCGGGGCGCTGGCGACCAGCACGTCGCGGGCGGTGCTGTTCAGCGGTTTGACCACGTTGGCCAGCTTCGGCAACCTGGGTTTCTCCCCCCACCCGGGCATGGCCAGCATGGGCCAGCTGTTAGGTATTGGCATGGCGCTGACGCTTGCGGCCACCCTGGTGCTGTTGCCCGCGCTGTTGCGGCTGAAACGATGACCGGTCCCATCCTGGTGACGGGCGCCACAGGTTTCGTCGGCGCTGCCCTCGTCCGGGCCTTGTTGGCTCAAGGACATGCCGTGCGCGTCCTGGCGCGGGCCGGCAGCGATGCGCGCAATCTAACGGGACTTGACGTTGAGCGCGTGCAAGGGGATCTCACCGACGTGGCTTCCCTGAAGAGGGCAGTGGCCGGTTGCGGGGTGGTGTTCCACGCTGCGGCGGATTATCGCCTGTTCGTGCCCGATCCGGTCGCCATGTATGCGGCGAACGTGGAAGGTAGCCGCAGCCTGTTGCGCGCCGCAGGCGATGCGGGGGTCGAGCGCATGGTGTACACGTCCAGCGTCGCCACCCTGGGAATTGATCCCAGCGGTGCGCCGGCGGATGAAACTACGCCAGTGAGCCTGGCGGACATGATCGGGCACTACAAGCGATCCAAGTTTCTCGCCGAGCGGGCGGTCGAGGATCTGGTCGCCGCTGAGGGTTTGCCCGTGGTGATCGTCAATCCCTCAACGCCCATTGGACCGCGGGATATCAAACCGACCCCGACGGGCCAGGTTATCCTGGATGCCGCCCGTGGCCGCATGCCCGCCTTCGTGGACACTGGTCTCAACGTGGTGCATGTGGACGACGTGGCCGCGGGTCATTTGCTCGCCTGGCAGCACGGCGCCGTGGGCGAACGCTATATTCTGGGCGGTGCCGACATGACATTGCGGGCCATCCTCGCCGAGGTGGCAGCCAGCGTGGGCCGCAAGCCGCCTCGCGTCCGCTTGCCTCACTGGGGCGTGTTGCCACTGGCCTACGTGGTGGAGGGTGTCTGCCGGATCGCAGGCGCCCAACCGCCGGTGACCGTAGACGGAGTGCGTATGTCGAAGAAGCACATGTATTTCACCAGCGCCAAGGCTGCGCGAGAATTGGGTTATGAGTGGCGTGAGCCGGGCGAAGCCATCCGGGATGCCTTGGCCTGGTTCAAAGAGCAGGGTTATTTTTAGGTGAGCAGCGATAGGTTACGGGCCGCTGCCCGGGCGCGGACCAATATTGCGCTGGTGAAGTACTGGGGCAAGGCGGATGCTGCGCTGAATACGCCGGCGGTCGGTTCCATGTCGATTACCCTGGCGGATCTGTGGTCCGAGACCCGGGTGTGCTTCGACGCCGGGCTTGCGACAGACACGTTCGAGCTTGACGGCAGCAACGATCCCGCCCAGACGGAACGGGTGGTGCGGTTTTTAGACCTGGCGCGTGCTGCTGCCGGGGTATCCCACAAGGCGCAGGTCACCAGTCATAACAACTTCCCCACGGGCGCCGGCCTGGCCTCGTCCGCGTCTGGATTTGCGGCGTTGGCAGCGGCCGCCGACCAGGCTTTGGGCCTGGGTCTTGTGCCCCGGGAGCTGTCCATCCTGGCGCGGCGCGGCTCTGGTTCGGCAGCCCGCTCGGTGTTCGGCGGTTTCGTGGAAATGCATCGGGGTACTCACCCGGGCGGTTTGGATGCCTTTGCCGAGCCGCTGGCGGCTGCCGATCACTGGCCCCTGTCGGTGGTCATCGCCATTACCGCCCGGGGGCCCAAGGACATTGGCTCGACCGCCGGGATGCAGCGTTCCGCGGCCACATCGCCGTTTTACGATCAATGGGTGAGCACCAGCGACGCCGATCTGGCGGCTGGCCGCGCAGCCATTGCGGCCCGGGATTTTGCCGCGCTGGCGGAGGTCGCCGAGCACAGCTGTTTGAAGATGCACGCTATGGCTGCCGCCTCCCGCCCTGCGCTGGTCTACTTTAACGGCGCGACGATGGACTGCCTGAATCTGGTGCGCGAGTTGCGCAGCGCGGGCACGCCGGTATTTTTTACCATCGATGCCGGGCCGCAGGTCAAAGCGGTCTGCCTCCCGGAGGCAACGGCGGCGGTGGGCGCCGCCCTGGGCGCCGTAGCGGGGGTCAAACAGGTGCTGACCACGGGTTTGGGTGAAGGCGTGGAGCTGCTCGCGCCGTGACTCTGACCGCATCGGCGCCCGGCAAGCTGTTTGTGCTTGGTGAGTATGCTGTGCTGGACGGCAGCCCGGCGCTGGTGGCGGCGGTTTCGGCGCGCGCCCGGGCACGCATCACCCCCCGCGCCAGCGGCTGGTCTGTGACGGCGCGGCAGCACGAGGTGCGCCGGACCGTTTTGGTTCCCGGCAAGCCCAGCGATTTTCCACTCCTGGATGTGGTGTTAGCCGCCTTCCAGGTCACATCGGGGACTCTGGCGCCCTGCGCCATTGAGTTGGACACGCAGGCCTTCTTCAGCGGAATAAACGGGCACAAGCGCGGCCTGGGGTCCAGCGCGGCCCTGATCACGGCGCTGTACGCGGCTGTGGCAGACGCCCTGGGCGAAGCACCCCCGGCCGACATGCTTGGGCGCTTACGGGAGCTCCATGACGCCTTTCAGGGTCGCCCGGGCAGCGGCGGCGATCTGGCCGCCAGCCTGCACGGCGGCTTGATCCGTTACCGGCTCGAGGCATCCGGGTCGGCACAGGCCGGTTCAGTCACACTGCCGGACAGTGTAGGATTCGCCTGCGTCTGCACCGGTCAGTCGGCATCCAGTCCCGCATTCGTGCGTGGCTACCGGGATTGGCAGAAGGCGCAGCCGGCGCGCGCCGCAGAGCACCGGGCCGCGCTGGAACGGGTCGCCCAGGCCGGCTGTGATGCGCTGGTCGCAGGGGAGGCGGCGGCTTTTCTGGCAGCGGTGGCGGATTATGGAGAGCTTCTGGCTGAGCTGGGCCGGGCCTCAGGCGCCCCGATCGTCACGCCGGAACACGAGCAACTGAACCAGCTGGCGGAGCGCTATGGGGTGGCCTACAAAGTGAGCGGCGCGGGTGGCGGCGACATGGGTGTGGCCTTTGCGCAGGACACCGAACGGCTGGCAGCCTTCGTGACGGCCTGCCGGGACCGGGGTTTTGAATGCCCCGACCTGGACATTGATCCTGTTGGGGTGACCATCGAGCACAGCCATGACTGACGAGCGTTCCAGAATTCCCCGTTTCTACAAGCTCAGCGTCGAGGAGCGGGTACGGGCCGTGCACGATCGCGGTCTGATCGGCCGCAGCGATTTTCGCGCCCTGCGCACGGGGCAGCACACGCTGGATCTGCGCGCCGCCGACAAGATGATCGAGAACGTGGTGGGCGTGATGGGCCTGCCCATCGGTCTCGGCTTGAATTTCCTGATCAACGACAAGGACTACGTCATTCCCCTTGTGGTGGAGGAGCCCTCCATCGTGGCGGCCTTGAGCTCCGCGGCCAAGCTTGCCCGGGAGTGTGGTGGTTTCCAGGCGTCCAGCACCGATCCGATCCTGATCGGTCAGATCCAGGTTGTGGATGTGCCGGATCTGGAGCAGGCCAAACAGGCACTGGTGGCTCGCAAGGAAGAAATCCTCAACCTGGCCAACAGCTTTCATCCGAAGATGGTGGCCCGCGGTGGTGGCGCCCGGGATATCGAGCTCCGCGTGCACCCGCTCCCGTCTCTGGGCCAGCAGACCCTGGTCGTGCACCTGCTGGTGGACACCCGCGATGCCATGGGCGCCAATCTCGTGAACGGTATGTGCGAGGGCGTGGCGCCCCTGGTTGAAGCCATTACCGGCGGGAAGGTGTTTCTGCGCATCCTCTCCAACCTCACTGACCGATCCCTGGCCCGAGCCACCATGCGCATTCCCGTGGAGCGGCTGGCGGGCAAGGGCTATTCGGGTGAGGAGGCGCGCGACGGCATCATTATTGCCGCCGATCTGGCGGCGGTCGATCCTTATCGGGCTGCGACGCACAATAAAGGCATTATGAACGGCATCGATCCGCTGGCGATCGCGACCGGTAATGACTGGCGAGCCATCGAAGCGGGCGCCCATGCCTATGCAGCGCGCAGCGGCCGCTACAGCTCTCTGACCCGGTGGTGGGCCGATGAGTCCGGCGCCCTCTGCGGCAGCATCGAGATTCCCATCAAGGTCGGCGTGGTCGGTGGGCCCCTGGAATCCAATCCCACCGTGGCGCTGAATCTGCGCATGTTGGGCGCCGAGTCGGCTACCGAGCTGGCGGCCGTTATGGCGGCCGTGGGTCTGGCTCAGAATTTTGCCGCCATCCGGGCGCTGGCCACGGAAGGTATTCAGACGGGTCATATGACCCTGCACGCCCGCAGCGTCGTGACCGCGGCCGGCGCGCCCCCCGACGTTTTTGACGACGTGCTGGAGCGGGTGATTCAAAGCGGGGAAATCAAGGTCTGGAAAGCCCAGGAGATTCTGGCCGATGTTGAGGCGGCACGGGCGGGTAGCTCGCCGCGTCCCGCCGCCGCGCCGCGCGAGGAAGCCATGGGCATTGGCTACGGCAAGGTGGTGCTGCTGGGCGAGCACTCCGTGGTGTACGGTCGCCATGCGCTGGTGGCGCCGATTCCGCTGACGGTGCGCGCCCTGGTTGAGGACTGCGACAGCGGTGTCACGCTGATGATTCCCCGCTGGGACGTGGAGTATCAGCTCGCCAAGAACCCGGAGCAGCGCCGCTCCTTTGAGAGGTCCGCCGGGGTCATCTTCGACCAGCTGGGGCTGGCCGGTCGCGGTATGCGCATCGAGGTGTTTCCCGAAGTTCCGCGCAGTATGGGTCTGGGGGGTTCGGCCGCCATCGCAGTGGCCATTATCCGTGCTCTGGATAAGCACTTCGGGCTGGGCTTGAGCGATGCGCAGGTGAACGAGCTGGCCTTCCAGTCGGAAAAGGTCGCCCACGGCAAGCCCAGCGGGGTGGACAACACGGTGGCCTGTTACGGGCGGCCGCTGGTTTTTCGCATGGGCGACCCGCCACTGATGGAGCCGCTGCACATTAAAAAACCCATACCGGCGGTGGTGGGCATGACCGGCCGGGAAGGCCTCACCGCCGCCACCGTCGCCCGGGTGCGGCGCGCCTGGGAAAAGGACCGCAAGCTGTATGAGGGGATTTTCGATGAGATCGATGGGCTGGTATTGAAAGCGCTGCAGGCTATCCGGGATCAGGACGTGGCGCGTCTGGGCGAGTTAATGAATATCAACCATGGGCTGTTGAATGCGCTGCAGGTGTCGACGCCTGAGCTGGAGCAATTGGTGACTGTTGCGCGGGATCATGGTGCCCTGGGCGCCAAGCTGACCGGTGGGGGCGGCGGCGGATCGATCATCGCGGTGTGTGAGGGCGATACCCAGCCCGTGGTGGATGCGCTGCACCGCGCCGGCTTCGAGGCCTTTGCACTGCACCTGGGCGAGGAACTCCGTGGCTCGGCGTGAGGTAGTGTCCAATGCCGGCGAAGAGTTGATCCTGGTCAACGACCGGGATCAGGAAATCGGTAGTCGCAGCAAGCAGGAATGCCACGCGGGGGAGGGGATTTTGCACCGCGCCTTCTCGATTTTTACTTTCAACGACGCCAACGAACTTTTGCTTCAGCAGCGCGGCAGGGACAAGCCCCTGTGGCCAGGCTATTGGTCCAACACCTGCTGCTCACATCCCCGTCGGGGTGAGACCATGGACGCGGCCGTCACCCGTCGCCTCTACCAGGAGTTGGGCTTTGAGTGCCCGCTGCAATTTCTATACAAATTCAAGTATCACGCTCAGTATGAGACGGTCGGTTCCGAGCACGAGTACTGCTGGGTTTATCATGGCCGTTACAGCGGACCCGTCGATCCCAACCTGGAGGAAATCGCCAGCTGGCGTTTTGTGGCCATCGATGAGCTGGAGCACGAGTTGACCGCGGCGCCGGAGCGATTTACCCCCTGGTTCAAGCTGGAATGGGCGCAGATCAGGGATCATTATCTAAACGCTATTCTCGGGGAACGCCGGGAATCTGGGCGCGGATAACTGAAGGGTAGGATATCAGCATGGCTATCCCACTGATCCAGCAGTACCGCATTGCCAAGTACATCTTCCAGCAGAAGATCAAGGGCAACCAACGTTATCCGCTGGTGCTCATGCTGGAGCCGCTGTTCCAGTGCAATCTGGCCTGTGCCGGCTGCGGCAAGATCGACTACTCGGCAGACATCCTGCGCAAACGCATGTCTGTGGCGGATGCGCTTGAAGCCGTGGATGAGTGCGGCGCGCCGGTTGTGTCCATTCCCGGCGGCGAGCCTCTGATTCACAAAGAGTTGCCCGAGATTGTGGCCGGCATCATCGCGCGCAAGAAGTTTGTGTATCTGTGTACCAATGCGCTACTGCTGGAGCAGCGCATCGACGACTATCGACCGTCCCCCTATTTGACGTTCTCGATTCATCTGGACGGTAACCGGGAACGGCATGATGAGTCTGTCTGCCGCGAGGGCGTATTCGACAAGGCCGTGGCAGCGATCAAGCTGGCCCGCAGCCGTGGTTTCCGAGTAACCGCCAACTGCACGCTGTTCAACGAGGAGAACCCCCAGGAGGTGGCGGAGTTTTTCGATTACGCCATGGAGCTGGGTATCGAGGGGATTACCGTATCCCCGGGCTACAGCTACGATCATGCGCCGCGGCAGGACGTGTTCATGGGCCGTAAGCAAAGCAAAGAGCTGTTTCGCGATATTTTTCGGCTCGGCCGCGACCGCAACCGCAAATGGCAGTTCAACCAATCCAGCATGTTCCTGGATTTCCTGGCGGGCAATCAGAGCTTCCAGTGCACGCCCTGGAGCAATCCCACCTACAACGTGTTCGGTTGGCAGAAGCCCTGCTATCTGCTGGTGGATGAAGGCTATGCGGACAGCTACCAGGAGCTCATGGCGAGCACGCGCTGGGAAGACTACGGTGCCGGTCGCAACCCGAAGTGTGACAACTGCATGGCCCACTGCGGCTATGAGGGCACGGCGGTGGAACATACTCTGGCCAACCCCTTCAAGGCGCTGAACGTCTTCCTGTTTGGCCCGCGTCTGGATGGTCCCCTGGCGCCGGAGCTGCCGGTTCTGCACGGCGGCGAGGCGCCGGCGGTGAAAATCGCTGTGGATCAGATCCGCCGCCCGCCCAAGGCCCGCTGAGGTTACAGCGGCGGATCAGGGCATGCAGCTGGTCGCGGTGATCGCCTGCGCGGCATGGGCTGTGATTATGCTCTTGCCCTGGCGACCCTGGTCTACCCGGGAACGGCTGGCCCCCGCCAACCGGCCGCGGAGTCTGGCCAGCGTCACCGTTCTGATCCCGGCCCGCAACGAAGCCGATGTCATCCAGCATACGCTGACCGCCCTGGCCGGGCAGGGCCCGGGCCTGACCGTCATCGTGCTGGACGATCGCTCCAGCGACGATACTGCGGTCCGAGCCCGGCAGACGCATCTGCCCGGCGCAACCCTCAAGGTTCTCGATGGCGAGCCGAAACCGCCCGGCTGGGCCGGCAAGCTGTGGGCCTTGCAGCAGGCCCAGCAGCACGTGGCGACGCCCTATGTGCTGCTGTTGGACGCGGATATCGCGCTGCAACCCGGCGTGCTGGTGGCGCTGCTGGAGAAAATGGAAGACGCTGGTCTGGGTCTGGTATCAGTGATGGCGCGGCTGCCTGTCAACGGGGCCTGGGAACGCCTGCTGGTGCCCGCCTACGTCTACTTTTTCAAGATGCTGTATCCGTTCGCGCGGGTGAATCAAACCGGCAGTCGGGTGGCCGCAGCCGCGGGTGGCTGCGTGTTGCTGCGTCAGGACGCGTTGCTCCGGGCGGGCGGGTTCGCGGCCATAGCGGGTGAATTGATCGATGACTGCGCACTGGCTGCGCGGGTCAAGGCTGCCGGCTTTGCCATCTGGCTCGGTCTGAGCGAGGCGGTGGCGAGCCAGCGGGGTTATCCGCGGTTGGCGGATTTCTGGCACATGGTGGCCCGTTCCGCTTTTACGGAACTGGGCTATTCCACCGTGCGGCTGATCCTCTGCACGCTGCTGATGGCCCTCATGTTCCTGGCGCCGGCCCTGGCCGCGCTGTCCTTGGGAGCCGCCGCGCCCTGGGGCGCCGCGGCGTTTGCGCTGATGATGCTGTGCTATTTACCCATGGTGCGGTTCTACGAGCTTACCGCGCTGTGGACCGCGACCCTGCCGGTCGCGGCGCTGTTGTTTCTTGCGATGACCTGGAGTTCCGCCTGGTCCTATTGGCGGGGCACCCGGGCGTTGTGGAAGAATCGGGCCTATGGCGTGGCGGAGTAGGTCGACAAGGGTGCGCGCTGGTACGCTGGTTGCGTGGGCGATACTGGCGAGTTCGGCAGCACACGCAGAAGATGGGGGTGTTCCGCAAGCCCGGCAGGTGGTGGAGCATTTTCATCGTAGCCTGGTGGCGCTGGCGGCGGGCGAGTACCCGGATGTGGCAGCGCGGGTGGCGATGCTGGCGCCTCTGGTCACCGCCAGTCACGATTTGGGCTACATTGCGCGCTTCACGCTGCGGCGGCAGTGGCCTGAGCTCACAGAGCAACAGCGCGGCGCCTTCATCGAGGCGTTTACTGATCTGAGCGTCATGACTTACGCGACCCGTTTCGAGTCGGTTACCCCAGACACTTTCCGCATCAGCGGGGCTGCCGCCGCGAGCCGGGGCCGGGTGCAGGTGGAGGCCGCCATTCATCCTCCTGAGGCCGAGCCGATTCCGCTGAGCTACTTGCTCCATGAGAGCGATGGCGAATGGCGCATCATCAACATCATTGCCGATGGGGTCAGTGATCTCGCCCTGAAGCGAGCGGAGTATCAGCGGGTGCTCACCGAGCAGTCTTTCGAAGGCTTGTTGGGTCACCTTCGACAGGCAACGATCGCCATGGTTGATTCCTGATGGCGTTTCGTTCGGCAGCATGTTGGCTGCTCACGGCCCTGCTGGTCGGCGGTTGTGTCGGTCGGCTGCATACGCCCTATCATCCCGATGAACCCGCTGTGGTGAACACGGACCCGCTGCCCGGTGACAGCGCTTTCAGCTATGAACCAACTGTGCCCAGGCCGCGCATGACCCGGCTGGTCAGCGTCAAGCTGAACTATGAGAAATACCTGCTGGAGTTTCCGCCGGTCGTGGGCAGGGGGCAGCCGCCCGTGGCGTTGAAGGCCCAATACTTTCGCAGCCGGGAGAGCACCGCACGCAAGTTGGTGATCGTGCTGCCCATCTGGGGAAGCTATCGCTATCCGCCCCAGAAAGTGGCGCGCACCTTGCGCCGCAGATCCCACGGCGACATCCACGTGCTGGAAGTGCTGGGCGATGAGCGGCTGTTTTTCTGGGACGAAATGGCAGCCGCTCCCACGGAGGAGGCCTTTCTGCAGATTTCCAAAGACATGACCGGACGGGTCATGGATATGGTCATCGCCGTCCGTCAGTTGATGGACTGGGCCGTTCTGCAAGACGAGGTCGATCCGGATCAGGTGGGTCTGGTGGGGTTCAGCATGGGCGCTATCGTGGCTTCCATGGTATTGGGCGCCGATCCGCGTTTCGGTAGTGGCGTGCTCATGATGGGCGCGGCCAGGCCTGGCGAGGTCTTTGCCACCTGCGGCGGTTATCCCGGTGAGGTGCGCGATGCCATTCGTGGCCGCTTCGGCTGGAGTCAGGCGCGCTATCAGGCGCTGTTCGAGGCGCTATTCGCTGCCGGGGATCCGACCAATTTTGTCGGCCGTTACCGTCCTGATCGGCTGCTCATCATGGACGGCGCGTTCGACGATTGCATGTCCCGGGACGCCCGGCGCGAGTTGTGGGAACTGACGGGCCAACCGGAGCGCCTGGTTTTCCTGGGGCGCCACAAGGGTTCCTTCCTGGCTCTGACGCCCCTGGCGTTCAACATGGCCGGCAAGAAGATCCACGCGTTCTTGAACGAGACGCTGGAGGCGACGCCGCGGCTGGCCTGCGCCGGGAATGCGGCCTGCTAGGTAATGAAACTGTAATACTCGATGCCCTCATCCTGATAGCTGGGATGAGAGCTGGCGCCGATGGCGTCCACGATAAATTCACCGCTGGGCGCCACGGTCAGATCGGGGGCTTCGCCGGTGTCGTGCAACGTCTCGTATTGCGCCCGGCTCAGGTTCTGGTAACCGGCCAGCGCTGCTTCGAATTGGATACGCCCGGCGGCCTCCGTCCAGTGCGGCACCACGGTCATGGGCAAGGCCTCAGCGGCGTCGCCGCTGCCGTATCCCACCGCGAGCACCTTACGCCCGGCCAGATCCCGTTGCGTGTGCAGCGCATCTTCCAAGCCCGCGGCAATCCACGCAGGCAGGGCGGCTGAATACACATTGCCCAGGTCCATCATCAAATCCGAGCCCAGATCAAGCTTCTGGCTCACCAGGGACTGAAAAGTTTCCGTCGAGCGGAAGTCGCGCAGCAGGCGCATGCTGAGCGGGTAGGGATCGGCGTTCAGATTGCGGTTTCGTGCCAGTTCCAGCAGGTCCGGGGCTGAGCCCATTTCCTCCATGACCTCGCTCAGGCTGAGATCGGCTGTGCGGCAGTACTCGGCCAGCTCCGCGCGCCCGGCAGCGCCGTTGCGGGCCAGACCGAACAGGTAGCTCATGCCGAAAGACGTGATGGGCATGCGATGGTAGGGCCGATGCATGAACACCGCCGCCAGCTCCTGGTAATAATCAGCAGGCTCCCGGCCCAGTTTGCGCAGCATGTCCGAGAGCGCGTGGAGCGTCTCATCCAGGTAACAGGTGGTGGAGTATTTGCCGTTGAAGACCGGGTGGTCCTGGAACTGACCCGTCGCTGCGCTGCGCTTGAGATGGCGCAGGATGGGCTTGCGGAAGTCCACGGCGCGATAAGCGGAGGCGCTGCCGATGGCGCGCAGATCGACCTCGAGCAGCCGTGGCTCCCGCTCCAGCAGCACGGCAACCGCGCCAGCACCCTGGGTAGGTTCCCCGGAGCTGCCCCGCTCGTACTCGGCGATGTCCGCGCTGATGACGATGGCGCAGCGGGGCTCGGTTTCCAAGGCCAGGTAGCGCAGCCCGTACTTCATGGCGTACACGCCGCCCAGACAAGCGTGTTTGACCTCCGGCACTTCACAATGACGGGACAGGGGCGGGAGCCCCTTGGCGCTCAGGGCGTCGTCCAGCATGCCGCGCACAATCACCGCGCCGGCGGAGTTGTCGGTGCTGGATTCGGTGCCAAGACCCAGAAAGCCCACGGTGGTGGGGTCGATGTCATACTGCTCGATGAGCCGCAGAGCTGAGGTTGCGGCCATGGTGTAGATGCTCTGGTGGGGCCCGCGCATGCGAAAGCTGCGACCCACCACCGACTCGGTCTTGCTCCAGTCGTTGTTGGTCCAGTCACACCACTGCTGAAGGTCCACCCGATAGGGCGGCACATAGACGGCAAAGCCGCTGATGCCGACGCTGTCTGTGGCCATGGACCAGGCTCCTGTGCGCATGAAACCCTGCGTGCCCAGCTCAGGGTCAACTTTCAATTATAAGCGAAGCAGACGCTTATCGCGGAATCCGCAACAATCTTCTGGAGCTCGCTGAGGATGCAGAGTTGCCTGCGTTTGCCCAGGGCGCCGATCCGATAGCCGG
>JBFFHS010000095.1:0-13691 GCA_041556855.1 Gammaproteobacteria bacterium | reverse complement strand
TGGCAGGAGCGGCGCGCCGCAGATCCCATCCTCGACGTCAGGCTGTTTCGACTGCGGGATTTCAGCGTGGGACTGACTTCAGCGGTCGTTGCGTTCACCGCCAGCGCCGGCGCCTACTTTTTGCTGCCGTTCTATCTGCAGATGGTGCAGGGCGTGCGGCCCGAGCTGCTCGGTCTGTTGCTGACGCCGGCGGGGGTCGTCACCGCCCTGGCCTCGCCCGTGATGGGGCACGTTGCCGATCGGGTGGGCCATCGCCGCATCGCAACCCTGGGCGTAGCCTTGAACGGCGCAGGGTTGCTGTGCCTGTCCCAGCTGGGCGTCGCCACCAGCCTGATCTGGGCGGTGCTGTTGTTCATGGTGCTGTCCTTGGGGATTGCGTCGTTCCACGCCCCCAACAGCAGCGCGATCCTCGCTGCCGTGGACGACAATGCTCACGGGGTGGCATCCGGGTTCATCAATCTGGCGCGGAATCTGGGCAACGTCATCGGCATTGCCGCAGGTACCGCCATCGTCTCGGCCACCATGGCGGCCCGGGGCCTGCCGCCCACCTTCGCCGCGGTGACGGGCCAGGGGGATGCGGCGCTGCTTGAGGGTTTCGTGGCGGGATTCAATCGCGCCACCCTGCTGCTGGGTGCCCTGTGCGTGGTGCTGGCGCTCGGCCGTGTTCTGCGCCGGGTATGAAACAAGCTGCCGGCGGGCGCCGGCCAAGCCCTGGGCTGCCCGAACCCCGCTCCGCGGCCGTCATTGACGCGGACGTGACCGGGTCCACACGCCGCCCGTGATGCAGCCCCTGGCCGCTGGGACCCGCTCCAGGCAGCGCGTGCCCGTGCGAAGTGCGGCCCGTTTTACTCCGGCCTCAGGGTGATCTTGAGGATACTGTTGTCGCCGCCGCTCAAGTAAATGGCGCCGTTGCTCGGCACCGCGATTCCCAGGGGTGTGTTGTCCGGCAGATCATGATGATCGATGGCCAGGTGCAGGCCCGTGGCCAGCGCGCTGCGCTCGCCTGTGTCCAGGTCGATGGCCAGCACGGTGCCCGTGCCGGGCTCCGTGACCACGACCCGGCCATCGGGCAGTTGGGCGATGCCGCGCGGGTCGTGCAGTCCCGTGGCAAGCTCGGTGCGGTTGCCGGACGTCAGATCCACGCGACTGATGCTGCCGGACGCCACCTCCGTTACCAGCACGGATGTGTCGTCCTCCAGCAGCAACGCCACCGGCTCGTTCAGGCCATCGGCCACGGTTACCACTCCGTCGTCGACCAGTCGCACCAGCCGGTTACTGTCCGCATCGGCGATGATGGCCTCGCCGCTGCTGGTCAGGACCACGCCCCGCGGCGCGGCAAGATCGCCAACACTGGCGACCACCTCGTTGGTGCGGCGGTCGATCTTGCGCACCCGGTTGAAGAAGTCGCTGTAGGTGGTGACGATGAAGTCGTCGTTGGCCGCCAGAGCCCCCGAACCGCCGGTGCTCCACATATCCGGTTGGCGCGTGATCTCACCGCTTGCCGGATCGAGAAAGCGGTAGCCGAAGGGGTCGGCCACCAGAATGGATTCCCGGCCGTTGAAGGTGGTGACCGCCATTCCCAGCGGCAGCGTGAACGAGCCCACGGTCACATGCCAGCTCTCGCCGGTGTCGGGGTTGAAGCCGATGATGCCGCTATCCGCCAGATCGGCCAGGTAGATGGTGCCGTCGGAGGCGATGGTCAGGTTGTCCAGAGGGGGCGGCCAGTTGGCCACCAGCCGCGGCGTGCGGGTTTCCGGATTCGTGACCCAGAGGTCACCGGTCTGATAGTCCACGCTCCACACGTTGCCGTCTGCATCCACCTTGGTCGCCGCGGTGGAGCCGACGCCGCTGGCGATGACCTCGTGCTCGCCGCTGTCCACATCGATGGCAAACAACTCGTCGGTGCCGAAATGAGGCGCGTAGAGGCGGCCGTCGGGACCAAAGCCGAAGCCGTTCAGCCGGCCCTTGCTCGTGGCCACCACCCGGGGCGGCTCGTTGCCGATGAGGTCGATCTCCCACAGCGGGTTGTCGTCGGCGCCCGATTGAGCGGTGAACAGCCGGCCCTCGGGTGTAAAGGCGATGGGATTAACCCGCGGCGCGTTGGCCAGCACGACTTCCGGCATCACGGCATCGGGACGCTGGATGCGGATTTCGCCGGAGCGCTGGGCGGTCCAGGCCAGCACCCCTTCCACGGGCGAGCCCGCCGGGCCCACCGCCACGTCATCGGATTCGCCGTAGGGCGCCGGCACCGCAACGGTGACCGCACCGCTCTCAGGGTCGATGCGATAGACAGCCTGCGCGTGAATGCTGGTGCCGTAGATCATGCCGTCGGGGCCGATGTCGATCCCTTCGATGGCCTGAATCACCGACCCGGGCACGAAAATCTCCACCGTCGCCCCGTCAGCCGCCGGTTCACTGGCGGGTTGGCAGCCCGTCAGGGCGAACACCAGCCCGCTGGCGAATAAGAACAGAACGGTTGCGCTGCGCATGGATGGTCTCCTGGGGCTGGCGCGAGCGATGAACAACCGCCACCGGGAGCGGGTCACCAGCACGCCTGGGCCCCGGCGAAAGTCCGTCGCGCTGTTGTGGTGAGTGGTTGGGCGCTGCGTCATTTTATGAGCTTGCCCGCCCGGAAAGAAAGTCAGCCCGGTAGCCGGGCCGGTCGCGACCACATCACGGTCGCAGGACGGCGGCGCCATTGCGCGCCGGGGAGCCTGCGCCTATTACCCCATCTCGCTCCGTCAGCCGGACCTGGTGCTCATCATGACCCACGCGCTCAAGTCTCTCGTCGCCTTACTGCTGTGTGCGGCCGGGATGGCCAATCTCGGCCATGCCCAGGAGCGCACCGATCTGAGCGCGCTGGCCGACAGCGATGATCCCGTGGAGCGGGGCCGCTACCTGGCGGCTGCGGGGAACTGCACGACCTGCCACACGGCGCCTGGTGGTGCTGCGTATGCGGGCGGCGTGGCCTTTGAAACCGACTTCGGCGTGATCTACTCCACCAACATCACGTCCGATGCCGAGCAGGGTATTGGCGCCTGGACCCAGGAGCAGTTCAATCGCGCCATGCACGAGGGCCTCTCCGCCGACGGCACCCGGCTGTACCCGGCCTTTCCCTATCCGTCCTTCACGAAGGTGAGCACAGACGATCTTGCGGATCTGTTTGCCTACCTGAAAACGGTCGCGCCTTCAGCGGCGGCGGCGCCCGCCAACGACCTGGGGTTTCCGTTCAACCAGCGCGCCCTGCTGGGCATCTGGAATGCCCTGTTTTTTTCCGCGGAGCGCTACGCGCCGGATGACGCCCAGTCTGCCGAATGGAATCGGGGCGCCTATCTGGTGCAGGGCATCGGCCATTGTGGCACCTGCCACACGCCGCGAAATTTTCTCGGCGGTCTGCAGCAGGACGCGGCGCTCAGCGGTGGCACCTATCTGGATGAGGTGGAGCCGGGCGTGAAGCGGCCCTGGTCAGCCTCCAATCTCACCGCCGCGCCCGACGGTCTGGCCAGCTGGTCCGTGGACGACATTGCCCAATACCTGAAGACCGGCCACAGCGCCCGCGCCGGCACCTTCGGGCCCATGAACGATGTGATCACGGCGAGCACCGGCAGGCTCAGCGATGCGGACGTGCGCGCCATGGCTCGTTACCTTGCAAGCCTGCCGCCCATTGAGCGGGCGCCCACTCACGACATGAGTGCCGAGGATTATCGGGCTGGTGAGCTGGTCTACACCATCCACTGCGGCACCTGCCACCTGCCCACGGGGCTGGGGGATCCCACCCTGGGGCCGCCGTTGGCAGGCAGCCCCGTGGTGCAGGCGGAAGACCCGGCATCCCTGATCAACTCCATCATCTACGGGGCCACGGTGCCGGCGCCGGCGCCGGCTCACGCCTGGGAGACCATGGAGGCCTTCGGCGACAAGCTGGACGATGACGAAATCGCCCTCTTGAGCAGCTACATGCGCTCCAGTTGGGGTAATCGCGGCGGCCGGGTGAGCGAGGCCGATGTAGCCCGGCAGCGTTAGGTGTTACGCGTCCGCTTCCAGGGCGCTCCAGGAATCGCAGTAGCCTTCCCGGTTCGCCGGGCCCTCGAAGATTTCGCAGTCGCCGCAGGCGGCCCCCGCCTCGGCCTTGAAAAAGGCGCAGTTGCCACAGGTCTTGTCGGTGTCCCCTGAGGCTTCCACATAATTGTTGGCGTTGCGGATGCTGGCCTCGCCGAAGCTCAAAGCATCCGGATCCACGCAGACCGTGCCCCCCGACTGGCCGCAGGCGCTCACCAGCCCGCCCACGGCGCCGACCACGGAGACCCGGGCAGCCAGCCGCACCACCGTGCGGCGCGAATAGCGCTTCTGTTCCATAGTAACGGTACCCCCTTTGCTGATGGCTTTTTAGCATGCCGGCCGCCAGCCGCAAAACGTAAGCCCCGCCCGCAGGTCAACTAATGGACAGGTCGCGAACCCGGCTTACAGGGGGCTGGAGGGTCTCGTAAACTAGGGCGCAGTTGGGTAGGCGGACGGCGGATTTTAAAGTTCCATGACGCAACGATGCTTCCAGTTGCTCGTCCTGTGCGGATTGTGGCTGCCGGCCATGAGCGCGGGCGAGCTCAAGTCGCGGGAATTTCATGCCGACCTGTCGGCCTACAATCAGACGCGCCTGACGGAGAGTCCGGCCACGGGCAGGGCGGATTTCTCTCTGGATCTCACCAACCTGACCCTGACTTGGACGGTGGAATTCAAGGACCTGATATCCCAGCCCGTGGCGGCCAGCCTGCACGGGCCGGCCCAGCCCGGGGCCAACGGCCTGGCCTTTGTGAATCTCGCTCCGGAGGGGATCAAGAGCCCGCTCAAGGGGTCCGCCGTGCTGACGGAGGCCGAAGTGCAGTATCTGCTGGCGGGCTGGACCTACGTGAATATCACCACGGAAAAGTTTCCCTACGGCGAGGCCCGGGGTCAGGTGGACGTGGGCCCGCGCCTCGAACAGCCGGCGCTCAGCGCGCGCTGAAGCGTTCCAGGTGCTCCCGGGAATAACCGGGCGTCACCAGGGACACCAGCCAGGTCGCCAGACAGCTTAAGATCCCGCCCAGGGCCGCGATGGAAAAAGCGTTGCCCGACTCGGCTTCAAGCCAGCTGGTGACCGTGTAGATCAACTCCCCCTGGCCGCCCGTCGTGATGACGGCGCCGGAAATCACGCCGATGAACACCACCGCGCCGGTAAAAAAACCCGCAAAGGCGCCGATCCGGGTCACGCCGTCCCAGAGAATGCCCAGAATCAAGGGCCCGGCGAAGGCGGCCGACATGCCGCCGAAGCCAATGGCCGACAGCAAAGTGATGTTGAGATTCTGCCCCCACCAGGCCGCCGCCGCCGCCGCCAGCAGCACGCCGAAGGTGGCGATGCGGCCGATGGTCAGGGCCGTGCGGTCGATGGCCTGGGGCGACCGCTCGGGCTGATAGCGGGGCGCGTAGCTGAGCCGGTACAGATCGTTGGCAAAAATCTGTCCCATGGTGACCACGACCCCGTCGGCGGTGGACATGATGGCGGCCAGGATGCCCACGCCCAGCAGGGCGGCAAGCCACGCGGGCAGCAAGTGGATGAACAGCACCGGCACCACGTCGTTGGCGGCGGTATCCAGCAGCGCGTCGCCAAGCACGGCGCGACCCAGCATGCCGCCGAAGGCCATGCAGGGCAGGATCATGCCGAAGCCGAAAGCCGCCGCGATGAAGCGGCTGCGCTGGGATTCGTCCTTCAGGGCCCACAGCTTGTTGCCCACGTGGGGCAACAGTCCCAGGGGGATGAAGGAAATAAAAATCGCCGCGGCGTGCCAGGCATTGGCGGTCACCGGGCTGGACGGGTTGAAGGTGCGCACGGTGTTGTCATCCTGGGCGGCCAGGCGGGCCAGCACCTCCCCCAGGCTGCCGTCCACCCCGAAACCCACCAGGAACATGATCAGCACGGCGATGGCCAGCAGCACCATCAGAAAACCCTGCACGCCGTCGGTGAAGACATCCGCGTGGGCGCCGCCCATGACCACGTAGCCGGCCAGCACCGCCGTGGTCAGGGTGAGCGCCACCGGCAGGGACAGGCCCAGCATGGTTTCGAACATCACCAGACCTGACACCAGTTGACCGGCGAGATAAAACAGCAGCACCAGGGAATACACCGAGGTCAGGATCCGGATCGCCTCCGACTGATACTTTGCCCCCAGGTATTCAGGGATGGAGCGGGTGCCGAACGCCGTGCCCGCCCGGGCCACGGCGTGCTGACAGATGAGCACACCGGTATACAACCCGGCCGGATACAGAAACATGAACCACATGTTGGACAGGCCGAAGTGGTAGGCGAGGGCGGGCATGCCCAGGAACGTCGCGCCGGAAGCGGCCGTGGAGGTGAAGGCCAGGGCCAGAAAGATCGGCCCGTAACCGCCGCGGGCCGTGGCGTAGTCATCCGCCGTCTTGACGCGCCGCTGGCCCAGCACCCCGCAGCCGATCATCAGCCCGATGTAGACGATCAGGCTGATCCACGCGTAGGTTGCCAGGGTCATGGGTTAGCGGTCGCGGGACGCACGCGGCGCTTGGCCGAACTGCTCGGATCAGGTTTCCGGATGAATGATAAAGGAGGGCACGGCTTCGATAGTGTAGGCCGAAGACAGCGCGGTGCACTCACCCGTATCCGGATCCGGATAGCCGTCGGCCAGTTCTTTTGCGGCCACGTAAATGGCGGGGCAGCTGAACTGCCCGGTCACGCTCAGGTATTCCCATTTGCGGATGTAGTCCCAGAAATTATCGAAATCCCGATAGCCTGCGATCATGCCCCTGGCGCGTTCGGGTTCCGCCCGCAGATCCAATTCCAAGCGCATGTCTTTCAGATGGATTTCCTGGTGAATCAGGTTGCCGTAGTAGGGCAGGAAGGCCTCGATGGGATCGGTGGTGAGAACGCCATCCACGATCCGGCCCTTGGCGGGCGCGCCATAACCGGGCACGTCGTGCACGCGATAGCTCGCGTGGGGCAGGATGTTGCCCTCGCTGTCCTTGGGCAGAATGTCGCCGGCCCGGTACATGCGCACCACGACGCTGTCGTCGTTGCGCTCATCGTCCACTCCGGTGATCTCAATGAGAATCACCCCCTGGGAGGTGTCGCGCAGCTCGCCGTTGGCGTTGGTCTCGAAATAGCCCGAGTCCCGCCAGCCATAGATGCAGCCGAGCAGTCGGTACATCTGATTGTCGATGCCCGGCACGCCGTCGGGCGAGGTGAAATTGTCGTGGGCACAGGTATTGGCGCCGGCGCTGCCGTCCACGTTGCCGTCCAGATTCATGCCGTAGGAGGTCTTGCCCTCCACGATCTTCAGCGGCGGGTCCTCCACGATGGTGGGTTGCCAGCAGACATCCTCCCCGTTGGGACCGCGCACCGCCGACATGGCGCGCCGGATGCCCGTGACCGGCTCGATCTCGCCACCGTCGGTGAGCTCGTCCCGCACCGCCGGATCCAACCCCTTCCACCACAGCTCATCGTTGCCCACTGCCAGCCCGCGGGGGCATTCCTCCATGTACTTCGTTTCGTAGACCGAGGTGTAGAAGGACACGACCGCAAAACCCAGCGTGCCGGCGCTCTCCCCGGCCGCGGCTTGCCCGGCGCGCTCGGCAGGCTGGCACCCGGCCAGGGCAAGGCCCAGCGCGCTCAGCACCACTGTCGGTACCCCGCTGTTCGAGAAAACGCTCACCTGTGCCTATACTGGCTGAATGGCCTGGGCCCGGAGGGACCACTGATGTTGGGAGGGAGACTGTGCGCTGCTCTTGCGTTCACGGGCATGCTGGGTTTGGCAACTGCAGGAGAGGCTCAAGACTACACGGGAACGGATGGCCCGCCAATCAGGTTCCGCGCCCTGCTGTCGGCCGACGAGCAGACCGTCACCACCGAAAGCCCCGGCGTGGGTTGCGCATTGTTCGTGCTGGACCGGCCAACCCTCAAGATTTCGTGGACCGTGACTTACCAGGATCTGACCGGGGCGGCCGTGGCGGCGAATGTTCATGGGCCCCAGGGCGTGGGGAGCAACGCCGGCGTCCTGTGGAACCTGGCGCCCGAGGGCATGAAGAGCCCCCTGAGCGGGTCCATCGTGCTGAATGACGGGCAGCTTGAGTACCTGCTCACCGACCGCGTGTATGTGAATATTCTCAGCAGCCGCTACCCCGAGGGCGAGCTGCGCGGGCAGATTCGGCGCTTGCGGCCGGAACAGGCGGACGAAGGCTGCTGATCAGGCGGTCCCGGCCGCGTTCGCTCCGTGCACAGCCGGGTGGGTTTGTATGGCCCCCAGGGCGGACCGCCTAGTACAATTAATAATCGCAAATTGCTGATTTTTTAGTCGGTTAGCTCTGAACCCCTCCAAGGAAAGGACCCGAATGAGCGAGAATATCTGGCAGCGCGCCCTAACCCTGATCCTCGCCGCGTGGATTCTGGGGACGCCCGTGGCCGGCCAGGCTGAGTCGCGAACCTTGGGGTTTGTGGTGAAGGACTGGATGACGGCGGTCTACGAGACCAAGTTCATCGACGAATGCCCCCAGGGGTTGGCCATCCCCAACGAGGAGATCTGGTGGCGCGACCTGTCCAAGGCAGAACGCAGCGAGCTCACCCAGGACGGTCTGCTCAGCTCCCTGGCGCGCTGGTTCACCGCGGTTCGGCGCGGCCCGAATGGCGAAGATGTGTGCATCAATCCCACGGTGGTCACGGATCCGCCCATGCCGGTGGTCGAGGGCAAGGTGTCCTTCGGGAAGAACCTGGATGGCAATACGGACGGCAGCGCAACGCCCAAGACCTGTGCCCATGAGAACTTTGTCAGCCCCACGGGCGAGCCGGGCATCGACAACCAGATGTACCGCCTGGTCGGCTGCATTTACGGCTGGCGGGAAGCGGGTGTGCTGGAGGTCAACGCCAACGAGATGCGGCGCACCAGCGGCCTGGCGATGATTCTCGTCGAGGTGGAGGGCGTGGACGACCCGCGCAACGACGACGACGTGACGGTGAGCTTCTATCGTTCCGTCGATCAGTTTCCTCTGGACAGCGCCGGGCAGGTGATTCCTTTTTCCAGCTATCGGGTCGACACGGCCGACGGTAAGGCCCGCTATGGCGATTCCCTCAAGGGCAGCATCAAGGACGGCGTGCTGGAGACGGAATCCGGCGATGTCCGCCTGCCCTACTATGGCAACTACAACTACATGCACCCGGTGATTCGAGACATGTCCATTCGCCTGGAGATCGCCGCGGACGGCGAGACCGCTGACGGCATGGTCTACGGGTATTACGATTTGGAGCAGTTCATGTATCTGGTCGGCGGGCTGGGCCCGGTGATCTTGACGTCCTACTTCAGCTGCCCCGCCTTCAACGAGGCTGCCCACCGCCTGGCGGACGGCTACCCGGATCCGGAGACCGGGGAGTGCACCCATATCTCCTCTGCGTTCGAAATAGGTGCACATGCGGCTTTCATTATTCACCCGGAGGAGAACGAGGTCGTCAAGGCTGCCCGTTAGCGGCGGCGGCGTACCGGCGAGAATCCATGCTCATACGATGCCCTGAATTCGCGCGCACAGCTGCGATCACCGTCCTGGCGGTGTTGCTGCAGATAGCGTGCACCAGCGAGCCGCCTACCGAGGGTGGCCCCGCAGAGATGCGCCGCTTGACCGCCGAGCAGTACCGTAACGTCATCCATGATTTGTTCGGCAGTCACATCGTGGTTGCCGGACGTTTCGATCCGCTGGTGCGCACCGAGGGACTGTTTGCCGTGGGCGCTCGCAATGCGCCGATTACGCCGGCCGGATTTGAACAGTTTTACGCCGTGGCCCGTTCCGTGGCGAGCCAGGTGGTGGCCCAAGAGAACCGTCAGGTGCTGCTGCCCTGCCAGCCGGCTGACGCGGGCCGCGCCGATGGCGACTGCGCCCGCGAGTTTCTTGCCCAGACGGGGCGACTCCTTTATCGCCGGCCGTTGACGGTTGCCGAGGTGGACACCGCTGTCACCAGCGCCAATCGGGTGGCGGACGAACTTGCGGATTTTTACCAGGGCATAGAATTCAGCCTCACGGGCATGCTGGTCTCCCCCAGTTTCCTGTTCATCGTGGATTCCACTCGGCCCGATCAAAAGACCGACAGCGGCATTGCGCTCACCGGGTATGCCAAAGCTTCCCGGCTGAGTTTCCTGCTCTGGAATACGAGTCCGGATCCGCTGTTGTTGGCGGCTGCGGAATCCGGTGAGCTGGATGATCCCAAGGGCCTTGCGCGGCAGGTGGATCGCCTGCTCGCTTCCCCCTTGTCAGAACGCGGCATCCGCGCGTTCTTCAGCGATTTCCTGGATCTGGAAAAATTCGAGACCATGGAAAAAGACACCACCATTTACCCGGCCTACACCATCACCGCCGCGGAGAGTGCCCGGGAGCAGCTGCTAATGACGGTGGTCGATCACGTCATGTCCCGGGATGCGCCCTATCCGGACTTGTTCACCACCAACAAGACCTTTTTGAATCCGAGCCTGGGTCGGATCTATCGCATACCCGTGGCGCGGCCCGACGGCGGCTGGCAGCCCTATGAGTTCGGCGCGGATGATAACCGCGCAGGCATTCTGACTCAGATGGGGTTTCTGGCGCTGTACTCGCATCCCGGGCGCAGTTCCGCCACCCTGCGGGGCAAGGCGGTACGCGAGCTCGTGCTCTGCCACAACGTCCCGGACCCGCCCGGGGACGTGGATTTCTCATTGTTCACGGATCCGGATTCGCCAAACCGCACGGCCCGGGAGCGGCTGACGGCCCACAACGAGGTGCCGTCCTGTGCGGGCTGTCACAAGCTGACCGATCCTCTTGGGTTAGGGTTTGAGCAGTTCGATGGCATTGGCCAGTTCCGCACCGAGGAGAAGGGCGCGACCATCGATCCATCGGGTGACCTGGACGGCATGCTCTACGACGACGCAAAAGGGTTGGCACAGAACATCCGGAACCATCCGGACGTGCCCACCTGCGTGACTAACCAACTCTACGCCTATGCCACCGGGCGAGCGCCGCTGCGCAATGAGAAAGAATTTGTCGCTTACCTCACCGAGGAATTCGCTGCGGATGGCTACAGCATCACCGCGTTACTGGAGGATATCGCCACCAGCGATGCCTTCTACCGGGTAACGCAGCAGGAGGCGCCGGCCGAACCGGTGCGATCCGCCGCCAACAATGACCCAGCCGCACAGGAGCGTGGATCATGAGCTTTTTTATTCCGAAGAAGACGACCCGTCGTCAAGTCCTCAAGGGCCTGATGGGTGGCGGCGTCGTGTCTGTTTCATTGCCGTTTTTAGAATGTTTCTTGAACGATAGCGGCACGGCCCTTGCCAGTGGTGCGCCAATACCGGTGCGTTTCGGCACCTGGTACTGGGGGATGGGACACACGCCTGGCCACGCCATCGTGGAAAAAACCCAGACTGGCCCAGGCATCGGCTTCCTGGCGGAGACCGAGGCGCTGATCCCCCACGGGGACAAGCTCAACTATTTCGGCAATTTCAACATGCCCTTGGACGGCCAATCCAACTACACCCATTTTTCCGGCTGGGTCGCCAATCGCACCGGGACCGCGCCCACCGCCCAGGGGCAGATCCCCGCGCCCACCCTGGATCTGTTGATTGCCGATACCATCGGCCAGGGCACCCGCTTCCGCTCTCTGGACGTCACCAGCGTAGGCATTGCGCGGGAAAACTACAGCGCCCGCGACACCTATAACCGGGCTGCGGCGGAGATTGACCCGGTAGCCCTGTTCAACCGTATCTATGGCCCCGAGTTTGCCGACCCCAACAAGGCGGATTTCACGCCCGATCCCAGCGTGGCGCTGCGCAAGAGCGTGTTGTCGGCGTTCACCGAGCAAACCCGGGATTTTTCCAAGACTCTGGGTGCGGCGGACCGGCAGCGTCTTGATCAGTACTTCACCTCGATTCGGGAAATAGAAAATCAGTTGACCCTGCAGCTGCAAAAGCCCGAGCCCAATCTGGCCTGCGTGGTCCCCGAGCGGCCCCAGGAGCAGGGTGCTGACAAGATTGCCTCCGCCCGCGAGATCGACGTGGTCACCGAGACCCATAAAGTCATGGCGAAAATCCTGGCCATGGCCGTGGCTTGTAATCAGACCCGGGTCTTCAACATGGTGTTCACTGATAACTTCGCCAACGTGCGGCGCAAGGGGGAGACCTATACCCATCATCTGCTCACCCACGAGGAGATCATGGATGACGAGCTGGGTTATCAGCCCTTGAGTTTCTGGTTCAACCAGCGCTGCATGGAGGGCATGGCCGACTATATCGAAATCCTGGAAAGCATCCCCGAGGGCGACGGCACGCTGCTGGACAACTGCCTGATTCTTGCCACCACCGAAACCAATTACGCCCGGCTGCACACCATAGACGGCGTGCCCGGATATATGATCGGAAGCGCCGGTGGGCGGATCAAGACCGGCCTGCACGTCGCCGGCGGCGGCGATCCCATTACCCGGGTTGGCCTGACCGCCATGCAGGTGATGGGCGTGCCGATCTCCCGCTGGGGCACCAAATCCCTGCAGACCGACAAGACCGTGACGGAGATCCTCGTCTAGCCAGCGGCATGAGGGTGGGGGTAACAGAGATTCTTGAGCGCATGAAGCCAACTTGGGTCGTGCCCGCCGGCCTCTTGGCCGCGGTGCTGATGACCGCCCCACCAGGGCTTGCCGCACCGGCCCCGGCGGTGCCATCCAATGTCGCCCTGGACACCCAGGGTCACGGCTGGCGCATGACCGACTCGGCCGGCATGAGCCTGTACACCTTCGCCCGGGACGTAAAGCCGGGTGCTTCCAATTGCCTTGAAGAGTGCGCCATGGCCTGGCCGCCCGTGTCGGCGCCCGAGGACTTTGCACCGGGTGCCGGCTGGTCCGTGGTAGAGCGTCCCGACGGCATCAGGCAGTTGGCTTACGAAGATAAGCCTCTGTATCGCAACCGCGTGGATCAGCGCCCGGGAGATACCTACGGCGAAGGCGTTCGCGCCCAGTGGTACCTGGCGTTGATTCCTCGACCGACGCCGCCGGGTGTCAACATTCAGAAGACCCTGGCCGGCTACGTGGCTGCCGACAAAGGCAACAAGACCCTGTACGCGCCGGTTGCGATCACCAACCCGGCCAGTCTGTGTGTCGAGCAAGCCTGTTCGGACGCCTGGCAGCCCCTGCTGGCGCCCTGGCTGGCCAATGACCTGGATAGATGGTCGGTGGTGGTGCGCGAGGATGGTCTGCGCCAATGGGCTTTCGAAGGAAAGCCCCTGTTCCGCTACGCCGGCGATGTGCACCCGGGGGAGATGAGTGGCGAAGGCCAGCCTCTGTCCGAGGGCGGCGCCGTGGCCAGCACGCTGCTGCTGCAGCCTCGGCCCCCCTATCCGGACTGGATCATGGTGCACGACACGGACGCGGGTGAGATGCTTGCCAATCTCCAGGGCAAGACGGTTTATACCTACGATCCCAGCCGGATTCCGCGGTCCAGGTATACGGGCGACCGTATTCCCGGTTCCATGATGGACTGCGAATTGGACTGCCTGGATGCCGAGTGGGTGCCAATCTTCGCCTCCGCCGAGGACGTGGCGCCCGGGGGCAACTGGGCGATCGTCGAGTTGTCGGATGGCCGCCGGCAGTGGGCCTACAAGGGACGGCGTCTGTTCACCAATACCCGGGACAAAAC
>JBFFHS010000094.1:0-13747 GCA_041556855.1 Gammaproteobacteria bacterium | reverse complement strand
GTCCAAGCCCTTGTCCCGCATGCGTGACTACGTGACCTTGCTGCGCGGCATGCTGGCCGACGATGTTGCGGTGGATCAATTCGTGGCCTTGGAGACGGAGCGCTCTCGGGCCCGTCAGGTTCGCATGGGCTGGCCCGCGGGCCACGTGCCGCTGTTCATCGGCGCGCTGGGCGAAAATATGATTCGCCTGGCAGGCGAGGTCAGCGACGGAGTGATGCTCAGTCTTTCACCCCAGCAGCGGGTGCCGCTGGTCCGTTCGCTGCTGGCGGAGGGCGCTGCTCGTTCCGGGCGGGACCCCGCCGACGTCCGGGTCGTGAGCTTTGTAAACACCGTGCTGCGGGATAGTCGGGAGGAAGCCCGGCCCCTCTTGCGGCGCACCATTGAGGGCTATCTCAAGCTACCCTATTACGCAGCCGCCCTGGCCCCCTACGGCTTCGACGCGGAACAGGGCTTAAGCGACGAGCAGATCGATGCCCTGGGTATCGCCGGCCCGGAGAGCTACGCGCGGGACTGGCTGGGCCGTTACCGGGAAGCCGGCGTGGATATTCCCGTGCTCTCGCCCGCCGGCGTCTTCAGTCTGCCCCCCTTCGATCTGGATGCCTGGGCCACCTACCGGCGTCTGGGCGAGCTGTGTAACTCTCTGGACTAACCGGGCCTGATGTCTGGGTCAGGCGAGCTGCCCTATCCTGCGCCGCGGGTTGCCTGGTATGGGCTTGGGATTCTCATACTGCTGTACACCAGTTCTTTTATTGACCGTTTGATCGTGGGCTTGCTGATCGAGCCCATCAAGGCGGATCTGGGGGCAAGCGATACGCTGATGGGTCTGCTGGTGGGTACGGCGTTTGCGCTGTTGTACACGCTCATGGGGTTCCCCTTCGGTCGGCTGGCCGACCGTTACCAGCGGCGCCTGATCATTGCCGGGGGTGCCAGCGTGTGGTCGGTGATGACCATGCTGTGCGGGCTGGCGGGCAGTTACTGGCAGCTGTTTGCGGCCCGTCTCGGCGTGGGGGTCGGCGCGGCAGCGCTCACGCCCTGTGCCTATTCCATGATCAGCGATCTGTTCAAGCCGCGCTGGTTGCCGCTGGCCATGGGCATCTATGTGATGGCCGTGGCGATCGGCAGCGGTCTGGCATTCATGATTGGCGGGGCCATTATCAGCCTGGTCAGTGGGGCAGAGGTTCTTGAGCTGCCCCTGATTGGCCCCCTGAAACCCTGGCAGGTGGCCTTCGTGGCGGCGGGTCTGCCCGGTCTCCCCCTCGCCGCGCTGATGTTGACCGTGCGTGAGCCGCTGCGCCGGGGCTTGTTGACCGGTGCGGACGGTGTCCCAGCGGACTCGCTGCCGCTGTCCCAGGTGATCCGGTTTGTGGTCCGTCGCTGGCGCAGCTACGCGGCGCTGATTGTGCCCGCGTGTCTGCTGACCATGTTGTCTTATGCCTTCGCGGCCTGGATCCCGGCCTATTTCATCCGGGTGCACGGCTGGAGCGCGGGACAGGCCGGCGTGCTGTTTGGCCTGTGCATCCTGCTGACCGGCGTTGCAGCGACCCTGTCCGGCGGGGCGCTGTGCAGTTGGCTGTTGGCGCGGGGTCGCTCAGGCGCGTACCTGCGCGTGCTGTTGTATGCGGCCATTGGCCTGCTGCCCCTGGCCAGCAGCGCGACGCTGTTCGCCAACCAATGGGTGGCCCTGGCGGCGCTGGCCGCGTTCAACTTTTTCTCCGCCTCCTGGGGTGGCCCGGTCGCGGCGGGTATGCAGGCCCTGACGCCGAACCAGATGCGGGGCCAGATGTCGGCCCTTTATCTGTTCGCCGTGAACATCACCGGGCTCGCCCTGGGTCCCCTGCTGGTGGGGGTGCTCACCGACTATTACTTCGGCGCGCCCCAGGATGTGAAGTATTCCATGGCCATTGCGGGTGTCATGCTGACGCCGCCGGCCATCGGTTTGCTGCTGCTCGGGCGCGGCGCGTTCCGCCGCGGCATCGAGGAAGCCGCGGCGTGGACCTGATCACCGGATGACCTCAGCTTCCGGCGGGTTGGGCCTGAGGCTCCGCGCGCCCGGCCAACCCGTCCGGCTGTCGCCGATAGCGCAACACAGGCAGCACGATCAGGGTCAGCAGCGTGGAGGACACGATCCCGCCGATCACCACGGTGGCCAAAGGCCGCTGCACCTCCGCGCCGGTGCCCACATTGAACGCCATGGGCACAAAGCCGAGACTCGCGACCAGCGCAGTCATCAGCACCGGCCGCAGCCGCCGCAGTGCGCCCTCGACAATGGCTTCCCGGGCTGGCAGGCGCTGTTCCAAATCGCGGATCATGGAGAGCATCACCAGCCCGTTGAGCACGGCAATGCCCGACAGCGCAATAAAGCCGATGCCCGCCGAAATGGACAGCGGCATGCCGCGCAGCATCAGGGCGGCGATGCCGCCTGTCAGTGCCAGGGGTACGCCAGTGAACACCAGCGCTGCGTCCCTGGCAGTGCCCAGAGCCGACAACAGTAAAAGAAAGATCAGCAGCAGCGCGACCGGTATGGCCACCGCAAGCCGCTGACTGGCGGCAATCAGCTGTTCGAAGGTGCCGCCGTAGTCAAGCCAATAGCCCGTCGGCAAGTCGATGTCTTCTGTCACCGCGGCCTGCACCTCGGCCACAAAGCTACCCAGATCTCTGCCCCGCACGTTGGCGGTCACAAATACACGGCGCTTGCCGTTCTCGCGGCTGATCTGATTGGGACCAATGGTCACGCTCAGATCGGCCACCTCCTGCAGGGGAATCGTCTCCGGCGCAATCATGGCTGGGCCGAGCAGATCCGCGTCGCCGGGAATTTCCAGCGTCGCGGGCGGCAGGCGGATGGGGAGCCGGGCCAGCCAGTCCAAATCGCTGCGGCGCTGTTCGGGCAGCCGCACGACAATGTCGAACCGCCGATCACCTTCGAACACCTGGCCGGCGGGGGTGCCACCGATGGCAGTGGCTACCGTCTGCTGGACTTCCGCAATGGACAGACCCAGCTGGGCCAGACGGGCCCGGTCCGGCGTCACGGTCAGCGTCGGCAGCCCGGTAACCTGCTCCGTGCGCACATCGGCGGCGCCGGGAACGCTGGCTACCACGGCTTCCAGGTCGGCGGCGATTTCCGTCAGCGTGTCCAGGTCATCGCCATATACCTTGACCGCCAGTTCCGAGCGCACGCCGGCGATCAGCTCGTTGAAGCGCATCTGGATCGGCTGGGTAAACTCGTAGTTGTTTCCCGGCACGGTCAGCGCCAGGCGCTCAATATCCGCGACCACGTCCGCCTTCGGCTTGCGCGGGTCCGGCCATTCGCTGCGCGGCTTGAAGATCAGAAACGTATCCGCCACCGACGGCGGCATGGGGTCGGTGGCCACGTCCGGCGTGCCGATCTTGGAGAAGATGTGGGAGAGCTCAGGCACGTCAGCCAAGGCGGCTTCCAGCTGCCCCTGCATCTCGACCGCCTGGGACAGGCTGGTGCCCGGAATGCGCAGGGCGTGCATAGCCACATCGCCTTCATCCAGCTCAGGCACGAATTCCCGCCCCAGTTGTGTGGCCAGCAGGCCGCTGGCCAGCACCAGCAGCACTGCCGCACTCAGGACGGGCCAACGGTGGCGCAACGCCCACTGCAGCGCCGGCCGGTAGAGCAGCAGCGCCCCGCGCATCACGGCGTTCTCCCGGGCCGCAACGCGACCCCGTACCAGTAGCGCCACGGCCGCCGGCACGGCGGTCACGGAGAGGATGAGTGCCGAGAGCAGCGCCATGACAACCGTCAGAGCCATGGGACGGAACATCTTGCCCTCGATGCCCGTGAGCGTGAGGATGGGCAGATATACCACCAGGATAATGGTGACGCCGAACACGGCCGGACGCACCACTTCCCGGGTGGCGGCGGCGACGATCTTCAGGCGGGTGGCCAGATCCGGGAGCGGTCCATCGCCCTGGGCCTCGCCCAGTCGGCGCAGGCAGTTCTCCACAATGATCACTGCGCCGTCCACGATCAGACCAAAGTCCAGCGCGCCCAGGCTCATGAGATTGGCCGAGATACCGCTTTCCACCATGCCGGTGATGGTCATCAGCATGGCCATGGGGATGACCGCCGCCGTCACCAGAGCGCCGCGCCAGTTGCCCAGCAGGGCGAACAGCACCACGATCACCAGCAGCGCACCCTCAGCCAGGTTCTTGGTGACCGTGGCAATGGTTTTGTCCACCAGCACCGTGCGGTCATAGACCGCTTCCGCCACGACGCCCTCGGGCAGGGAAGACTGAATCGCCGCCAGACGCTCGCCGGCGGCTGCCGCCACCGTCCGACTGTTGGCGCCCATCAGCATGAACACTGTGCCCAGGACGACCTCCTGGCCGTCCTGGGTTGCCGCTCCGGCGCGCAGCTCATGACCCAGCTGGATCTCCGCGACCTCGGCCAGGGGAATCGCCAGGCCGTTGCGGTGGGCCACGGTGATGCGGGCCAGGTCGTCCATATCGGTCACCTGCCCGGGGGAGCGCACCAGATACTGGGAACCGCTGCGCTCGATGTAGCCCGCGCCCACGTTGTTGTTGTTGCGCAGCAGGACGCGAACGATGTCGTTGAAGGTCAGGTCGTAGGCCAGCAGCTTGTCCGGGTCGGGCAGCACGTGATATTGCTGGATGAAGCCCCCGGCGGTATTGACCTCGACCACGCCGGGCGCCTGCCGCAGCTGGGGCCGGATGATCCAGTCCTGCACGGTGCGCAGGAACATGGGGTCATGATCAAAACCCGGTGCTGCCGCCACGTTGTACATGAAGATCTCGCCCAGACCCGTGGCGATGGGCCCCATCGCGGGCTCCAGACCCTCGGGCAGCTGACTTTTCACCGTGTTGAGGCGTTCGCCCACCAGCTGGCGGGCGAAATAGATGTCCGTGCCATCCTCGAATACGGCAGTCACCTGGGACAGGCCGTAGCGGGAGAGGGAGCGGGTATAGGAGAGTCGCGGCATGCCGGCGAGCGCGTTCTCCACCAGGAAGGTGATGCGCTGCTCAGCCTCCAACGGCGTGTAGCCGGGTGCCTCGGTGTTGATCATCACCTGCACGTTGGTGATGTCGGGAACCGCGTCGATGGGCAGGCGGCCATAGTTGTAGATTCCCAAGCCTGCCAGCCCCACGGCGAAGGCCAGCACCAGCCAGCGCTGCTCCAGGGAGAAACTGATGAGTTTTTCCAACATCGATTCCGGGCTCCTCAATGATCGTGGCTGGCGCCCGACTTCTCGATGTCTGCCTTCACTAAATAACTGTTGTCGGTGACGTAGAGAGTGCCCGGATCGATGCCGTCCAGAACTTCGACGAAGGTCTCGTCATGACGCCCCAGGGTCAGCATGCGCACCTCGTAGGTTTCTCCGACCCGGGCGTACACCACGTCGAAGTCCCGAAAACGCTGCAGCCCGCTGCGCTTGACGGCCAGGGGCACATCCATGGTGGCGATGCGCACCCGAGCGCGCACGAACTGTCCCGGACGAAACAACCCCTCCCGGTTGTCCACCACAACCCGGGCGCGCACGCTCTGGCTGCCATGGGAGACCAGGGGCGATATCCAGTCGATGGTGCCCGTCACGGTGTGGTCATCCAGGGTGCTGATCTCGGCCCGCTGGCCGACCGCGACCTGCGGTAGATCACGCCCGAAGACGTCCAGCTGAACCCAGACCTGGCCCAGATCGGCGATCACAAACAGCGCCTGGTCGGCAGTGACCTGACCGGCCTGCACGTCCCGGTCCACGATCAGGCCATTGATGGGCGCCTCCACCACAAAGGTGCGCAGGCTCTCGTTGCTTTCCACCCGAGCGAGGGCCTCGCCCTGGGTAACTACGTCACCCACGTCGCGCAGCACCCGCCGCACCACGCCGGGAAAGCGTGCCCGCACCTCGGAGATGTTGGCCGGGTTGGCCTGCACGGTGCCGGTCAGCTCGATGGTCTGGGAGAGCTGGGCCGGGCCGGCGGCGGCGACGTTGATACCGGCGGCAGCGGCGATCCGTTGGGGTATCTCGGTACGTCCTTCGTGGCTTTCGTAGGCCCACTCGAAGTGCTCATCGCCGCGAGTTGCGGTCAAGCGAACGTCGAAGGAATGGGGCTCCCGAACCGCCTGTACGCTGCGGTAATAGTCTTTCTCCGTCACCAGATCAAAACGGTCACGCTCATCTCCCAACCGAGTTAGGGTGACAGTGACCGTAAATTCGTCGGGGTCCAACGGTTCCCCATCGTGATAGGCGTAGATGCGAAACTCCGGCGGGATGCCGAGCTCGAAGACCGTGAGCTCGATGGCAAAGTCGCCGGATTCCAGCAGGCGGCCGCCGTGAGGTCCCCGAGCCTCCTCCTCATGGTCATGGCCATGATCGTCGTGGTCATCGGCTGCGAAGGCGGGCATTGACAGCAGGCAGGCCAGCGCGGCAATGCGGGCCCACCCCCATTGGCAGCGGTTGTTGGTCATGGTCGTGCTCCCTGATGCGGCATCTCACCCAATAGTCCCCTGATGCGGATCGCCAGACGTTGGTAGTCATAGGCCCGGTCGATGGCGTCGCGCCGGGCCTCCAGCAGAGTTTGCTGGGCAGCATTGAGCTCGAACAGGGAGTAGCGACCCCGCTCGAAACCGCGTTCATAGAGATTCACAGCCCGTTCCGCCAGCGGAACGATCTCTTCCTGAAGCACGCGCAGATCATCCGCCGCCGCGTCCAGACTGCCGGCGAGATCGAAGAGCTCTGCCCGAAGCTCCAGGCGCCGGGCTTGCTGCATCAGCGGGGCGGCGTCTGCCCGCGCATCCGCCGCGGCGGTGACGGGTTCGGCGCGGCGGCGCTGGCCCAGAGGAACGCTCACGGACAGCAGCAGGGCGGTGTCGTCGGACTCCGCCAAGCGGCGTACGCCCGCACCCAGGGTCAGGTCCGTGCGGCGTTCCGCCCGAGCCAGGCGCTGCTGCGCCGCGCGCACGAGCTGCTCCTGGCGGAGACGAGCCAGCTCCGGGTTAGCGTCCAGGCGCGCCGCCAAGGCAGCGAAATCAGCTCCGGGCAGCAGCGCGAACAGATCGCCGCTGAGCGTGCCAGGATCTGTTTCGGGTGCCGCCATCGCGGCCGCCAGGTTGCGCCGGGCGATCTGCAGGGCACTGGCCGCGCGCCGTTCAATGCTGCGGGCCCGGGCCAGGCTGATGTCGGCAGTGGCAAGCTCGGCCTCCGCGGATCGGCCCACGTCAACCCGACGCTGCACGGTGTCGCGGATGGTCTCTGCCAGGCGGCGGGACTCCCCGCTGACCTGCACACGCCGCTGCGCCGCCAGGGTGGTCATAAACGCATCCGCCGCGTGGCTTGCCACGGCCACACGCAGAGCTTCGTGCCGAGCGTTGCTGACACCAACGGCGGCGTCACCCATCTCCTGGCGCAGCTGAGGCTTGTCGCCGCGCTCCAGTAACTTGGACACTGCCACAGTGGTCTCGGCCCGATCCAGCCCGGTGAACTCGCCCGAGCCGGCAACGTTTTCCAACTCCGCGCTCAGGATCCAGGGTGAGGTGCGGGCCAGCTCGTCGCGGCGGGCGCGCTCGGCCCGCAGGTTGAGCTCGGCGCTGGCGATCTCCGGATGCCCGGCCAGCGCCCGCTGGATTGCGGCGCTCAACGTCAGCGGCGCCGCGGCAGCCGGCGGCGGCGGCGCGGCCAGAAGCAACGCGGCCAAGAGGGGCGCCCGCAGCAACCGCGGGTGCCGGTAGGGTCTGCTTGTCGTTCTCGTCATGGATCCCGTCCGAAAGGAACGCTTAAATGGGCGCCCCGGTCGGGCCGGAAGCGCCACGCGCGGCTTGCCGGGATCTACCGGTTGGGTGGACGGAGAGGCGGCGCCAGGGTGCGGGACAGATAACTGACGATGGCCGCGGCGATCGGACGCTGGCCGGTGCTGAAACAACTCAGGCTGTGGTTGCCGGTGGCGATTGAGGGCATATGCGCGGCGCAGTGACAGACATGCTGACAATCATGATCGCTGTCGTGGTCCGCAGGATCCGGGCCCAGGGACGGCAGGTGATGGGTATGGTCGTCGTGATGGTCTACCAGGGCGTGTGCGTCCACGGACGATTCCACGCTGCAGAACAGCATGATGCCCATCAGCGCTTTCAGAATCACTCCGCGCATGGGAACATCTAACACCTATTGGTGCGGCGCCGCAAGGAATCGGGGCCCGGGGCCGCGTTCACCGGACATTTGTCGGCGGTTAGGCGATATCGTGTTGGAGCACATTCTCCTGGTTGCACACATCGGGGTGCTCGGCTACTGGCTTGGTTCGGAGTTCGTGATCAACAGTACCTATCGGCACGTGTGCTGGTCCCGGGACATGCCCTTCCCGGCCCGGGACAGGCTGATGGATCATGTGCTGGATGTGGACCAGCATGTGCGGTACGCCTTGATTTTGCAGTTGGGTCTGGGTACCAGCCTGGCGGCGCTGTATGGCTATTTGCCCGGCGGCACCAACACCGCTGTCGGGGCAGGGATCGCCGCTGGAGCGTGGCTGGTATTAGTGGAGATCACCCATCGACGACGCAAAACAGCAGCCGGTCAGCGCCTGGCTGCCGCTGATCGGGGGTTGCGTTACCTGGTGATGGTGGGGCTGGCAGTCCTTGGCATTGGCGCGCTGATCAGCACCTTTAGTCTGCCCACCTGGCTAGCCTGGAAGTTGCTGTTGTTCGCCGGCGTTTTGGCTTGCGGCGTCGGGATCCGTTTCTCGATTATTCATTTCTTCAAGATCTGGGCCGTCATCGAAACAGGAGGCTCCAGTGAAGCCCGCGAGCGCGAGATCCGTCATGTGTATCGCTACGGTACCGCGATTCTGGTGGGTCTGTGGATACTGATTGCAGGGATGGTCGCGCTGAGCGTCGTCAAGCTACCCTTAGCTGGGGCGGAGTAAGGAACAGATGTTCGGTCCGGTAATACGTGTTCTTGTGATCGGTCTGGTGCTGCTGGTGGCTGTGAGCGTCATGACTGTGGGGTTATTCAACACAGAGCCACCTCAGCCGGAATTTGCCACGTTGCTCCCTGAGGGGCGGCCAGTGCCCGAATTCAGTTTGACGGCGCACACGGGCGATCCGTTCACACCCGGTGATTTGCGCGGGCAATACAGTCTGGTGTTCTTCGGCTTCACCCACTGTCCGGATGTCTGCCCCCTGACACTGCGTATTCTGGCAGACGCGCGCGCGGCGCTTGAGGAGCGCAGCCTGGCAGCCCCTTCGCTGGTGTTTGTTAGCGTAGACCCGGAGCGGGACGATCGGGAACAGGTGGCGCAATATGTAGGCTTTTTTGGGGCCACCACGACCGGCCTGTTTGGCCCCGCGCCGCATCTGCAACCGCTGCTGGATTTCTTTGGCGTCGGCGTCCACAAAATGTCGGTCGATGGCGAGGACTACACGGTGACCCACTCCGGTGCCGTGTTCATGGTAAATCCCGCTGGCGAATACGTTGCCGTCTTTAATTCGCCCAAGAACGCGGATCAGGTGGTGCGGGATTTTCTGCTGATCCGTCGCCGTCTGACCGACTCATGAGACGCGCGCCGGGGCCGTGAGCGACCCGGTGGGGCGCCCTAACCCGCGTAGCGTTGGCCTGATCGTCAATCCCGTTGCCGGCATGGGCGGCAGTGTCGGGCTCAAGGGCACCGACGGGGAGATGTATCAACGGGCGGTGGAGCTCGGCGCGCGGCCCGGCGCTGCTGGGCGTGCCCGGGAGTGCCTTGAGCACCTGACCAACGTTGCCGGGCTTGAATTTCTTACCGCGCCGGGGGCCATGGGCGCGGACTGCCTGGCGGCGGCTGGTATTCCTGCAACCGTGGTCGGGGCGCTTCAGGGCGCGTCCAGCGCTGCCGATACCCGCCGCATCGCGGCGGCCATGCTGGCTGCCGGCGCCGAGCTGATCGTCTTCGTGGGCGGTGACGGCACGGCGCGCGATATCTGCGATGCGGTTCCAGCTGGAACACCGGTTGTTGCCGTGCCCGCGGGGGTAAAAGTCTACAGCGCAGTCTTCGCCGTGAGCCCCCGGGCAGCGGCTGAGATGGTGGACGCGTGGCTGGCCGGCGCGCAAGTGGGCGAGGAAGACGTGCTGGATATCGATGAGGACGCGTTTCGGGCCGGGCGTCTGGATGCGAGCCTGTACGGGGCATTGTGCGTGCCCCAGGTGGCCAGGCTGATTCAGGGTGGTAAGGAGGCCTCAGGCGGCGTCAGCGAGCAGCAGGCAAAACAGGAGGTCGGGGCTTACCTGGCGGAAACGCTGAAGCCCGAGGCGTTGTATCTGCTGGGTCCGGGAACGACGGTGAAGGCCGTCGCCGATGCATTGGGCGTGCCGAAGACCCTGCTGGGCGTGGATGCCGTGCGCAACGGTGAGCTGGTGGGCCGCGATCTGAATGAGCAGGACATTCTCAACCTTTTGCAGGACCATCCCGTGGCCCATATTGTGGTGACGCCCCTGGGGGGTAATGGTTTTATCTTCGGGCGCGGCAACAAGCAGTTCACGCCCGCGGTGATCCGCCGCGTAGGTCCGGATCAGGTTGTGGTGATCAGTACCCGGGAGAAGCTCCGCAAGCTTAAGTGCCTGCGCGTGGACAGCGGTGATGCCGAGCTGGACGGTGAGCTTGCCGGCTATGTGTCAGTGTTGGCGGGATATCGTTTTTCCAAGATGGCCCGGGTCGAGTGTTGATCGAGGCGCGATGCAAACCGACCGGGCTGCATGGTCACGTCAGCCCCAGATCCGCCGGGGCCTTGTCGAAATTGCAGGTGAAATCCTTGTAGGTCTGATTGGGCGACCAGGAACCACCCCGGTAGTGGATATGCCCATACCCGCCTGCCATGGACACGGGCTTGATGACCCCGCCGGTGGCGACGACGCCACCGAAGTTCATCCGGGTCCGAAACTGCATGGGATCCCAGCCGTGATACATGAACAACATGCCCGGCTGAACGCCGGCGCTCAAGTGGGCGATGGCAAAAAACTCGCCCATGGGATTGAAGATGCGAATCAAATCGCCGTCGGCCACGTCCCGGTCGGCTGCATCGTCGGGATTAACGTAAATATCCGGCTCTCCCCGCTGCAGGCTGAGCAGAAAAGAATCATCGCCCCACATGCTGTGCACCCGGTGTCGGGCGTGGCCCATCATCATGCGCAGCGGATAGCCCTTGATAGAGAGGGGCTCCTGGTAGCCGGGCAGCGCCTCGTCCAGCTCCAGGAACCACTCGTGATCGATGTAGTACTGCTGCCGTCCTGTTAGCGTCTTGTAGGGCTTCTTCTCGGCAACGCTGTTATTGATCGCGGCTTTAAAGGGCGAGTCGTAGCCCTTCCACGTGGTGCCCTCGGAGCCATTGACTCTCAGGATGCCCTTGGCGGCCATCTCGTCGAAAGACGTCTTCGGGATGCCGAAGGTGTCGGCCATGATGCGCTCGAGCACATCCTTAATGTTTTTCAGTTCCCCATCGAGCGTGTAGAGCTCTTCCAGGCGTTTCAGGTCGCGGGTGATCTTGCGGTCGCCCATGTCATCTTCGAAGGCCTCGATACCTCGTTCCCCGGCGCGCTGGCTGATCGCCGCGGCTAGCCTGCGGAAAGCCTCCCAGTCATCCACGGATTCGCCCAGTGGGGGCACTGCCGCGTCCTGGACGTGCATGTAGGGCAGGCGGGATTGCATGACGACGTCGATGCGCTCGTAGTGTTGGGAGATGGGCAACACGTAGTCGGCGTAGAAGGGCGTGATGCCCATGTCCGGGGCCATCGCCACGATGCACTCGAGCTTGTCGAATATCTCCTCACGCCAGCGTTTGCCCGCGGCGCGCCAGTTGGCCGGGTTCTGACCCGCGAAGATACCCATTTTCCAGCCCTTTTCGCTGAAGCTGGGCGCCCAACGCCTTTCCAGGCTCTCCTGGTAATAGCGATCCCAGTTGTCGGCCAGTTCCCGCCCGAACAGCTGGGCATTGAGCTGTTTCATGTTGCCGTTTTCGTAATCCCAATTGCTCGTGGACGTGACCCGTGAGCCCAGGTTCTCGGTGTCCTTGAAGAGCCAGCCCATCCCGCTTGTTGCGGCATTGGCGACCTGCAGACCGCCGCCCTCTTTGCCCGTATTGCCGGTCAGGGCGAGGAGCAGCAGCATGGCGCGCTGCAACAGGTCGCCGTGTACCCATTTGCAGGCCGCGTAGCCCATGTAGATCATCGCCGGGTCCGCTTTCGCGAACATCCGCGCCACCCGGGTCATCACCTTGGGGCTGACCCCGGTCAGCTCGGCGACCTTCTCCGGCGCGTGCTCGGCTGCCCGAACCTTGGTGAGCTCAAAGACCGTGGTGACCTCAACGGTCCCGGCCGGTGTAGGCACCTGCCAGCGGCCTTCCAACGCCGGATCCACGTCGCCCAGATCAAGGGTAGCGGCCAGCCCCTCATCGCTGCCGGACCCGGGCGCCCGGACCGGTTGGTTGGTGACGGAATCCCAGACATAGAAATTGTTGTCCGAGTTGTCTCCCGGGCCGTTGCCCTGCACATCGCTGGCCCGCAGGAAGCGTCCGTTGTCCGCGCGAACCAGCAAGGGCAGGTCGGTTTGCTCCTTGATGTAGGCGGGCTTGTAAAGCTTCTCCTGCAAAATCACGTGGGCCATGGCCATCGCCAGCGCCGAGTCGGTGCCCGGCTTGGGATTGACCCAGTAGCTTGAATGCATGGCAGTCGGCGTGAAATCGGGCGAGATGGCGATGACGTCCGTGCCGTTGTACCTGGCCTCCCAGAAGAAGTGGGCGTCCGGAATACGGGTGGCCGCCGGGTTGCTCATCCAGACCAGACAGCACTTGGATTGAAAGATGGCGCCCATGGTGTCGCCGTTCATGTTTTCGCCCGTGGTCGCCCAAAGCCCGGACGGTAGATCGCCGACGCCGGAATACATCTCCGGCATGGTGAGGCCGTTGAGGGCGCCAAAACGGCTCAGACCTGCCATGGACGCCCTCTTCAGGGACAACTGGGTTCCGGTGCCCAAGGAAATTGCCTGGGGGCCGTGTTGGGTGGCTACATCGATGAAGCAGTCGGCGATTTCGGTTGTGGCCTGCTCCCAGGTCACCCGCTCCCATTTGCCGTCCCCGCGCTCACCGACTCGCTTCATGGGATAGAGGATTCGCTGGGGACCGTACATGTACTTGGAATGACGCAGGCCCTTCTGGCAGCCGCGGGGACCGTAGTCTGGCGAGTCACCCGAGGCACCGTACTCTGCCTGCTGCTCCTCTCGCCAGACGATGCCGTTCTTCACGTAAACGTTGAAGGCACAGGTGCCGGCGCAGTTGATGCCGTGGGTGCCGCGTACGACCCGGTCCCAGGTCCATTTCTGCCGGTAAAGATCTTCGAAGGCCCGGTAGGTCCCGGCATCGTTATCGGCCGCGGTCTGGGCGGCAGCCGGCGCGTAGCGCAGCGCCAGCACGGCACTGCCGGCCGATAGGCTCTGCAAGAAACGGCGTCGGCTTTGATCGACGGATCTGGTTTCTACGCCCATGATTGCCCCCATGCCCGATCGCGCGCCCTCAGTTTGGCCCAGGCCTCCAGGTTAGTCCATAGCGGCCGGGCTCTGTAGCTTAGAGCATGAAACCCAGGTCCTGCAGGGCGAAATTGCCCAGATTGGGCGCCACCAGGGGTAGCTCGGTGTCGGCGATCCCGAACCAGCGTGCCAGGGTCGCGGCGTACTGATCCGCCGACGTGGTCGGGATCATCCGGCCGCCGCCGACATCCTGGGGCCCGTTGATCTGCAGCAGCGGGTAGTCACCGAACAG
>JBFFHS010000093.1:0-13993 GCA_041556855.1 Gammaproteobacteria bacterium | reverse complement strand
GGTGGTCCTGGTGGGCGCGGACTCCGCCTCCCAGATCTACGTGCGCAACAAGCGGCGGGCCTGTGACGCAGTGGGCTTTGCCTCCTTCGATTACGACCTGCCGGCCGATACGCCGGAGGCGGAGCTGCTCACCCTGATTGACGAGCTGAACGATGCCGATCATGTGGACGGCATCCTGGTGCAGCTGCCGCTGCCCGACCACATCGACGAGACCCAGGTCATCGAGCGCATCCTGCCCAGCAAGGACGTGGACGGCTTTCACCCCTATACCATTGGACGGCTCACCCAGCGTATCCCCGTGCTACGGCCGTGCACCGCCTACGGCATCATGACCCTGCTGCATCGCTGCGAGATCCCGGTGAAAGGCCAGCATGCGGTGGTGGTTGGGGCCTCCAACCTGGTTGGCCGGCCCCTGGCCCTGGAGTTGCTGTTAGAGGGTGCGACAACCACGGTCTGCCATCGCTTCACCCGGCACCTGGAACACCACGTGTCCCAGGCTGAGATCCTCTGCGTCGCCGTGGGGAAACCCCATTTGATTCCCGGCGCGTGGGTCAAGAAAGGTGCCGTGGTGCTGGACGTGGGTATTAATCGCCAGCCGGACGGCACCCTGCTGGGCGACGTGGAGTACGAACCCGCTCGCGCAAGGGCCAGTTGGATTACCCCGGTTCCCGGCGGTGTAGGCCCCATGACCGTCGCCACCCTGCTGCAGAACACCCTCAGCGCTGCCGAGGCGCGCCACGCGGGCTGACTTTCTAGGCGCCCTACCCTGCAAAGGGTCACGCCGATTGATTATCATGCCCCCAGCGTACCGAACCGGAAGGAACATGATGCACGCCCTGAGACAGAGTCTATGTGTTGCGCTGGTGCTGCCCGCCCTGACGCTGGCCCAGGAGGGCAGTGAGCCGGCCCCGGCGGCAACGCCCCGCGTCAGCATCAAGACGAGCCTGGGCGAGTTCGTCATCGAGCTGGACCGGGAGCGGGCACCGCTGACCGTGGAAAATTTTCTCCATTACGTGCGCAGCGGCCATTACGAAGGCACCTTGTTCCACCGCGTGGTCCAGGGATTCGTGGCTCAGGCTGGTGGCTACGACGCCGACTTCAGGGAAAAGGAGACGGATCGCACCGTCGTGAACGAATCGGGCAACGGCCTGAGTAATCGCCGCGGCACCGTGGGTCTGGCCCGCACAGGCGAACCTCACTCCGGCAACGCCCAGTTCTACATCAACCTGGTGGACAATGTGGCCTTAGATCCCAACCCGGCACGCTGGGGCTATACAGTGTTCGGCCGCGTCGTCCAGGGCATGGACGTCATCGACGAGATCGGCTACCAGCCCACCAGCGCCGGACCGCCGGGCACTTTTCCCCGCAGCGTGCCCGTGCAACGCATCTTTATTGAAGCAGTGAAAGAGCTTGAATGACCACGCTGTTCATCTCCGATCTGCATCTGGATCAAAACAGGCCCGACATCTGCGCCCAGTTTGAGGCGTTCCTGCAGGGGCCGGCAACCCAGGCCGAAGCCCTGTATATCCTCGGCGACCTGTTTGAAGCCTGGATCGGCGACGATGACGACAATCCGGTCGGCCAGTCCGTGGCTTGCGGGTTGGGCGACCTGGCCGAGCATGGCATCCCGACTTACTTCATGCCCGGCAACCGGGACTTTCTGGTGGGCGATGAGTTTCTCGCCACCGCGCGCTGCACCCGCCTCACCGAGCCCACCATCATCGATCTTTACGGGCAACGGGTGCTGCTCCTGCACGGTGACAGTCTGTGCCTGGATGACCGCGAATATATGGCTTTTCGCAGCATGGTGCGGGATCCAGCGTGGCAGGCGGGTTTCCTTGCCAAGCCGCTGGCGGAACGCCGGGCCATGGCCCGTCAGGCGCGCCTCGTCAGTCAGTCCAACACCGCGGAGAAACCGGCGGACATCATGGACGTGAACACGGGGGCGGTGGAAGCCGTCATGGTGGAACACGGGGTGAGCCTGCTGCTGCACGGGCATACTCATCGGCCCAACATCCATACCCTTAGGCTGCCCACCGGTCCGGCGACCCGCATCGTGCTGGGCGACTGGTACCACCAGGGCAGCGCCCTGCGCTGGAACGCCGAGGGTTTTGAGCTTCAGGCGCTGCCGCGCGGCTGGACCGGCGGCCCGCTGTGAAAGCGCAGCTGTGAATCGGGCTCGCTGATCAGCGCTGCCTCTCGAGCCCGCAGCGCCGCCACCCGCTCTGCCAGGGGATAGTTGCGTGGCGCCCGGCTTTGCGCCAGCTGCAGATAGACCCGAAAATGGCCGGCTTCCGAGGCCAACAGCCCCTGATAAAAACGGGCCAGCTCCGCGTCCACACACCCCGCGAGTTGTTCGAAGCGCTCGCAGGAGCGGGCTTCGATGAACGCCCCCACCAGCAGGCTGTCCAACAACCGCTCGGGCTCGGACCTGGCCACGGTCTCCCGTAACCCGGCGGCATAGCGCGACGCGGAAACATAGGCCGGCGCGATGGCGCGTCGGGCCAACAGCGACTGGACCTGCTCGAAATGGCGCAACTCCTCTCGAGCCAACCGACTCATCCGGGCAGCCAAATCCCGGTCCTCGGGATAGCGATATATGAAACCCAGCGCTGTGGAAGCCGCCTTCATTTCGCAGTTGGCATGATCGATCAGCACGGTAGCCGGATCCTCGGCCGCCGCCTCCAGCCACGCGGCCGGGCTCGCACAGGCCAGAAAAGCCGTCGCCGCGTCGCTCAGCGCTGCTCGATCCATTGCAACACCTCGTCAGTCGTCTGACACCGCTCGGCAGGATCCGCCGCCAGCATGCGGTCCAGCAGATCTTGATAGTCCGCCAGGCTGTCCGGCAGGCGCGGCCTCTCTGCGTGACTGTGCTGATAGATCAACGCAAAGGGCGAGCTGGCCACGAACGGTCGCTGGCCGGTCAACAGCTCGTAGAAAATTACGCCCAGGCTGTAGATATCAGAGCGCTCATCCAAATCGCCGCCGTGGCCCTGTTCGGGACTCATGTAATAGGGCGTGCCGAAGATCTGTCCAGTGCCGGTAATCTGTGCCTGGCGCATCTCCTTGGCCAACCCGAAATCGATCAGTGCCAGGGTGTCGTCCTCGCGAAACATCACGTTGGCGGGTTTAAGGTCGCGGTGCAGTACGCCTGCACCATGGATGGCCTTGAGGGCCTGGGCGATCTGCGCGGTGTACTCAAGCGCGGTATCAGGGTGCAGCTCCCGGCCCACACGTTCCGCCAGGCTGCCCGCCGCCAGGTACTCCATGGCGATATAGGCATGATCATCAGCCACCCCCAGGTCCATGATACGAACCACGTTGGGGTGATCGACGCGGGCGATAATTTCATATTCCTGCAGAAACCGGTCAAACAGGCGCTCGGCCCCCGAGTCGGGGACCTGCCGCACGACCTTGAAGGCCAGCAACTCGCCGCTCGACTCGTTCTCTGCCAAAAAGATCGAAGCCATTGCGCCGCCATGCAGGCGACGGACGAAACGATGTCCACCAAGTCCCTTCAGCGCTCCGCTGGCCGAGTCACCGAACAGCTCGCCGGTCCACGCGAGGGGATCCCGTTGATCCAAAGCCGCGCGAACCGCGGCCACCAGCCCTTGATGCTTGACCCTATGCTTGGGGAAATAATTTTCCGCCCCCGCCTTGATGGCTTCCACGGCCAGAAACTCATCCCCGTTTTCGGCAAACAGGATAACCGGCACGTCGTTACCGCCGGCCCGCAGCCGGCGCAACCAATCCAGACCCCGCTCCTCGTCGAGTGGATCAGCCAACAGGATCAGGTCGTTGTTTCCGCCCCGAAAATCGTCCGGCAGACGCCCTGCAGTGGCCGGCTCATACTCATTGACGATCGCTTCCGGCCATTCCACCTGCAGGTGATAACGCAGCACCGAGCGGTACTCTGCGTCATTGTCGATGATGAGAAACTGCATCGACGCCCGGGCGCGACTTCACAGACCCCCGGCCATGGCCTGGATGCTGTCGTCCCCGTCATCCTCGTCGGCCAGCGCCTGAGCGTCTCGCTTGGCCCGGGCCGCGTCGGAGCGGGATTTCTCCAACCCCTCCAGATAACCCGGGCTGACGTCCCCAGTCACATAATTACCGGAAAAACAGGAGGTATCGAAAGCGTGAATGCCGCTGTTGTCATAGCTGACCGCGGCGACCAAATCGTCCAGATCCTGATAGATCAGCCAGTCGGCGCCGATCATCTCCGCCACTTCCCGTTCGCTACGGCCGTTGGCCACCAGCTCGCTGGCTGCTGGCATATCGATCCCGTACACGTTGGGGTGGCGCACCGGCGGCGCCGCGGACGCAAAATACACCCTCTTGGCACCCGCCTCGCGCGCCATTTCGATAATCTGCCGGGACGTGGTGCCGCGCACGATGGAGTCGTCGATCAGCAGCACATTCTTGCCACGAAACTCCAAATCAATGGCGTTAAGCTTGCGGCGCACGGAACGCTGCCGCTCGGCCTGACCGGGCATGATAAAGGTTCGGCCAATATAACGGTTCTTGATAAAACCCTCGCGATACTTCACGCCCAGGCGATGGGCTACCTGGACGGCAGACGTTCGGGACGTATCCGGAATCGGGATAACCACGTCGATTTCATGATCCGGGCGCAGGCGCAGAATCTTGTCTGCCAAGCGCTCGCCCATACGCAGCCGGGCCTTGTAGACCGAAATCTTGTCGATGATGGAATCAGGCCGGGCGAAGTACACATACTCGAAAATGCACGGCGAATAGCCGCCCGGGCGCGGAACCGTCCGGCTGATCAGCTCGCCCTGGTGATTGATGAATACCGCCTCGCCCGGGTTGAGATCCCGTTCCAGCGTGAACCCCAGGGCATCCAGCGCCACGCTTTCCGACGCCACCATGCGCTCAATCCCCTCCGCTGTCTCCCGCTTGCCCAGCACGATGGGCCGAATGCCATGGGGGTCTCGAAAGGCAACCAGGCCATACCCGATAATCATGGCCACGGCGGCATAGCCGCCGGAGCAGCGCCGATGCAACGCCTCCACCGCCTTCAGGATGGCCTCGCCAGTCAGGCCGTCCCTGCCCGCCCGGGTCGCCAGTTCGTGGGCCAGCACGTTCAGCAGAATTTCCGAATCCGATGTGGTGTTGAGATGACGTTTGTCGCGCTGCACCACCAGGCCTTTCAGCTCCTGGGCATTAACCAGGTTGCCGTTGTGGGCCAGGGCGATACCGAAGGGAGAGTTGACGTAGAACGGTTGGGCCTCGGAGGAACTGGCGGAGCCCGCTGTGGGATAGCGCACGTGACCGATGCCGATACGACCGCGCAGGCGCAGCATGTGACGCTGCTGAAACACGTCCCGCACCAGACCATTGCTTTTGCGCAGAAACAGCCGTCCGTTCTCTTCGGTCATCATGCCGGCGGCATCCTGGCCGCGGTGCTGCAGTACCGTCAGCACATCGTAGATGGATTGGTTCACCGGCCCCTGACCCACAATGCCTACGATGCCGCACATACTCTCGTGCCTTTCCTTTGGTTTAAACGCCGCGCCGGACGCCAGGCTCCGGGGCCCGCGCCGTAATCAGGTCCTGGTCTTTCAGATACTCGCCCCCCAGGGCGGCATAGTAACGGATCCCGCTGGCGATCTGGTCTCCATAGGGACGCAACTTGGCGGCTCGCCACCAGGTCGCCTCCGAGTAGCCCGCAAAGTCCACCACAATGGTGATGAGCCCCACGGCAAGCGCCCCGCGGCCCAAACCAAACAGCGCGCCCAAGGCGCGATCACTGCCGCTTAAGGGTGAATGCCGCACCACCATGGCGATCAGCCAGGACACGACCCCGCCAATAATCAAAACCAACAGAAAAATCAGAATGCGCCCTGCCCAGAGCTGGAGTTCTGGCGCCTCGACCCAGGGATCGAAAACGCCGGTCGCGACCCAGGCAAAACGCCAGGCTAACCAGATCGCGGCCAGCCAGGTGACGAGGGACAGCGCCTCCTTCACCAGGCCCCGCCACAGACCAAGAACCGTAGACAGTGCCAGGAGTGCCAGCAAGATGGCGTCAACCATCCTGCACCACCTGCCCTGGATAGCCCCGCCGAGCCAGATCGCTGGCCAGCGCCTCCGCCGCAACGCGCGACGGGCGCGGGCCTACCCGAACCCGGTGCAGCACGGTTGTGCCGGCGGTGTGGCGGGACACCTCGGTCTTGAACCCCAACTCCGCCACCGTGTCTGCCAAACGACTGGCATTGGCTCGCTCGGCAAAGCTCCCCAGCTGCACAAACCAGCCCGCCTCCGCGGCGGGCGCTGGGGCGGGCTTCGCTCTGACCGTCGGCGCGGTCGCCTCGACCGCCGTGTCAGCCGGCTGCCGGGCCGGCTTGGGGGCCGGCGCAGCGCGTTTGTCATCCAGGCGAATGGTCTGGGTGCGCTGGTTCTGCTGCTCCGGTGGTGCGGGCAGGCTCAGGGTCTGCTGGGTCCGCTCGCCGCCCTCCTCAGGGCCATCCAGGACCTGCGGGATGAGCCAGACGGCCAGAACCACCAGCACCACGGCGCCGGCCAGACGTTCCTGCAACGACCGATCCACGACTCGCGTCATCCCACCTGGGAAACTGGGCGCGAGTATAGCCCAAGTGCCTGCAGGGCAGGCCCCACCAGGTAGAAAGAACCAAACACGATCACGCGGTCACCAGGCCTTGCCTGCTGAGCGATAGCATGGCAGGCCTGGTCCACATTATCCGCGCCATGCACCCGGGCCCGGGCAGCACGCAACAAGGCCTGGAGATCGTCAGGGGCAGCTGCCCGCGGGCTGTCCAGCGGGCACACCCACCAGTCGTCCACCAGCCCAAGCAGCGGCTGGATCATGCCCGGCAGATCCTTGTCCTGCATGGCAGCGAACAGGGCCCAGGTGTGCCGGCGGGGTGGCAGCCGTTCGAGCTCTGTGGCCAGTTGGGCCGCACCCGGTGCATTGTGCGCCACGTCCAGGACCCATTCCACACCGGCCCGCTCGACGCGCTGCAAACGACCCGGCAGCCGCACCTCGCGCAAACCGCGGCGAACGGCCGCCCGCGGAACCTGCCAGTGCCACGGCAGCGCCTCCAGCAGGGCGAGCACGCCGGCGCTGTTGTCCAGCTGAAAACGCCCGGGCAGTGCTGGCCGCGGCAGGCTCAGCCAGGTCCGCGTCGGTCCCAGGTAATGCCACCGTTCGGCTCGCTCTCGCCAGTCGAAATGCTCCCCCAGGCAGACCAGCGGCGCACCGATGGCGGCAGCATGTTGCCGGACGGACGCAGGCGGCTGTCGGTCGGCTATAACAGCCGGCCGGCCGCTGCGGAACACCCCGGCTTTCTCACGACCGATCGACTCGCGGGTGTCGCCCAGCCAGCGGCAGTGATCGATGCCGACGTTGACGATTAGAGCACCATCCCCATCCACGGCGTTGACCGCGTCCAGACGGCCGCCCAGGCCCACTTCCAGCACCGCCACGTCGCAGTGCTGGCGGGCAAAATGCAGCAACCCGGCCAGCGTGCAGAATTCGAAGTAGGTCAGGGACGTGTCGCCGCGGGCTGCATCGATGGTATGAAAACAGCGCAACAGCTGTTCATCCTCGATGGGGGCACCCTGGACGCAGATGCGTTCGTTGTACTGAAAAAGATGGGGGGATGTGAAGGTGCCCACCCGCAACCCGGCCGCCTGGAGCACACTCGACAACAGAGCGACGCTGGAGCCCTTGCCGTTGGTCCCGGCCACCGTGAGCACCCGAAACGGCGGCTGCCTCAGCGCCAGACGGTCCAGTACTGCCTGCACCCGTTCCAACCCCAGGTCGATCTTGCTGGGGTGCAGGGTCTGCTGCCATTGCAGCCACTCATCCAGAGTTTTGAAACGCATAGCCAGGTCGGCGCACGTTCGGGGGTGGCCGGGTTACGGCGGGCTGGGCCGGTCGGTCAGCTTCGCCAGCAGGGCGGCGATGGTGGAACGCATTTCCCGGCGATCCACGATCATGTCCAGCGCGCCGTGCTCAAGGAGAAATTCGCTGCGCTGAAAGCCCTCGGGCAGCGTCTCGCGCACGGTCTGTTCTATGACCCGGGGTCCGGCGAAGCCGATCAGCGCGTTGGGCTCGGCGATATTGATATCCCCCAGCATTGCCATGCTGGCCGACACCCCGCCGGTAGTGGGATCCGTCAGCACCGATATGTAGGGCAGCCGAGCATCGGACAGGGACGCAAGAGCCGAGCTTGTTTTGGCCATTTGCAATAAGGAGAACAGGGCTTCCTGCATGCGCGCGCCGCCGCTCGCGCTGAAGCACACCAGCGGCTTGCCGTGTTCCAGGCAATGGGCAACGGCGCGAACAAAGCGCTCGCCCACCACCGACCCCATGGAGCCGCCCATGAAACGAAACTCGAACGCCGCGGCGACCAGAGGGATTCCCTCCAGGGTGCCCGCCATGGTGATCAGCGCATCTTTCTCACCGATGTTTCGCTGCGCCTGGCTGATGCGCTCACGATAGCGCTTGGAATCACGAAACTTGAGGGGATCCTGGGGCTCCAGATTGGCCGCTAACTCCGTGCCCGAATCAGGGTCCAGGAACATTTCCAGCCGCTCCCGCGCGCCAATTCGCATGTGGTGGCCGCATTTCGGGCACACGAACAGATTGCGTTCTAGCTCCGCTCGATAAAGCTGGGCGGCGCAGTGGGGGCATTTGATCCACAGGCCCTCCGGCACGGAACGGGTCCGGCGCTCGGTCTTGATGCGCGACGGCATCAGCTTTTCGAACCAGCTCATGAGCGGACCTCAGCCCCCGTGGGCAGGATTCGGATGCGGGGCATCATAACGAAAAACCGACCCGGGAGAGGCGTGGGGCAGCGGCCCACATGGGCAGACACTGCCCGCGACATGATTGTCTATTCATCCCGGGCAATCCGACCGTGGGCTGGCACACCGAAACGCTCCGGGTACGTGACGGCGCGAAGCGTGAGCCCCTGAGCGGGCGCCGTAGGCGCTCCCTGGCTGCGATCACCACTCGCCAGCACAGCGGCGACCCAGGGCGCATCCGCAGCACCACTCCCGACGCGCACCAGCAAACCCACCATGTTGCGCACCATGTGATACAGAAAGGCATTTGCAGTCACATCGATATGCACGAAGGGTGCCCGCCAGGCCATCCTGATGGCAGTCACGCAGCGCTGGGCCGAGCTGGACTGACAACCGGCGGCGCGCAGCGCGGAGAAGTCCTGTTCGCCCAGCAGGTAGACCGCGGCGGCTGACATCGTGCCCAGATCCAAAGGCTTGCGCACCCACATGGATCGCTGCCGCCACAACGGGGAGCGCGTCTGGCAGCGCAACAGCTGGTACCGGTAGGTCCTTGAGACGGCCGACCGGCGCGCATCGAAGTCGCCGTCCACGGAACGTGCCCAGGTCACGACGACGTCTTCCGGCAAGTGGGAATTGATGCCAAGCACCCATTGACGATCCGTTCGGCGCGCCGAGGTATCGAAATGCACCACTTGAGCTTCTGCATGGACGCCAGCATCGGTGCGGCCGGCGGCGGTGAGCACAACGGGCTCTGCCGCGACCTGCGCCACGGCGGCGCCGAGGATATCCTGGACGGCACGGCCGTTGGCCTGGCTCTGCCAGCCAACGAATCCTGTGCCGTCGTATTCGACGCCGAGGGCAACGCGCCTCAAGCGCTGAGCGACTCCATCAGACCTTCAGCCTCCTGGCGCTGGCCCTGGTCGCCCTCCTGCAACACCTCTTCGAGAATGCTGCGAGCCCCCTCGGGGTCGCCCATATCAATGTAGGCGCGCGCGAGATCCAGTTTAGTCCCAACTTCCGTCATGGTCTGCGGATCCAGGGCCAGAACCTCTTCCGAGGGGCTGAAGTCTGCGGTGCCGATGACGGCGCCCCCGATATCGAGATCGACCGCCGCGGCGGCGGCCGCCTTGGCGTCGAAGACATCCTCGGAGAAAGCCACTTCCTCGGCGGCCGGCTGCTCCACGGTATCGCCCTCCAGCGAGACCACGGCCAGATCTAGATCATCCAGGTTCAGATCCAAATCGTCCTCGTCTGCGATGGGCAGCTCGATGGCGACTTCGTCTTCGCCATCATCCGGGACTGCAAAGATCTCGGCGGTGTCGTGAGCCCCCTCATCCAGGCTGTGGGCAAACGGGGTCGCTTCCTCTTCAGGGAGCACTTCCGAGTCGACATGATCCAGCTGATCGCCGCCCAGCATTTCCGTCACGCCGGTGGCAGAAAGCAGGTCCTCGGCTGGCAGGGGCGTATCATCCAATGCCAGCTCCTGGGGCAACTCGTCCGCCAGGCCTTCGATATCCAGGCCCAGATCATCCAGGTTGATCTCAGCCGTGTTCTCCACCATCGAAGACGGCGGAAAGGCCGCCGCGGGCTCATCCAGGGTTGGCAACTGCTCGGTGCCGCTAACCGGGCCCTGGGCGTCCATGGAGGGCATTTCCATGGTGGGGAAGTCCGCCGCCGGCGTATCCATGCTCTGCGAGTCGCTTGGGCCAGCCAGACCTTCCAACGTCGGCATATCCGCCGTGAACTCGGCCGCCGCTGGCGTCTCGATGGCGGGCATGTCCGCCGTAAAGTCGTCCGCCGCTGGCGTCTCGATGGCGGGCATGTCCGCCGTAAAGTCGTCCGCGGCAAATTCGGCCGCCGCCGGCGTCTCGATGGCGGGCATGTCCGCTGTGGACTCGGCCGCCGCCGGCGTTTCGATGGTGGGGAGATCCGCTGTGGACTCGGCTGCCGCCGGCGTTTCGAAGGTGGGCATCTCAGCGGTAGCTGCCTCTCCCTCGAGAAATTGGGCGTCATCAGGCAGATCCAGGTCCGCGAACTCTGGCAGGTCCAGCGGGGACTCGGCCTCGCTCTCAGCCTCCGGCGGCGCCAGATCTCCCAGCATCGCAGCTTCCAGACCAGCCGCCGTCTGGGCGCCGATATCCAGATCCTCCAGATCGGGACCCGACCCGCTGAAGGTGTCGGCCGCGTCCGTCGGAGCGCTCTCGGACGCAGGCTCCGCCCTAATGGCCGCCATCAACTCTGCCTCCCCACCGGCGACCCCGGTCTCGTCGACAGCGCCAAAATCCAGATCAAAATCAACCTCGCCGGCGGCTTCCTCATCCAGGGAAAAGTCCAGCTCCGAACCCGCACCGACCTCCAGATCCAGGTCCACCATGTCTGCGCTGGGCGCCGGGGCTTGTGCGAACAGCTCCGCATCTGGACAGATCTGGCGCCCCATGATCACGATCTTGTCCCAATCCGGGTCGCCGCTTTCACCCATGTCCCCATGGAGTGACTGAGCCGTCTCCAGGAACTGATCATGATTGCCCCAGACAAAGAAGACTTCCAGCAACTTCATCTTCAGGTCGCGCCGGTCGGGATCCCCCGCCAGCGCCTTGCTCAGCAAGTCCGCTGCCTGATCATATAAACCGTAGGCCATGTGGAAGTCGGCCTCGGCGACCGGATCCGCCTGATCCAAGTCGATGGCTGTCTGGCTTGAGAGGGTCTCCTCATCGAGACTCGCTGCCGCCGGGAGTTCCGGCAGCACTTCCAGGCCGGGCTGCGTCTGCTCCGCCTCGGTGGGCTGTTCCACCACCACGAAACCCTCGTCCGCGGCCGGCAACGGAGCGCGCAGCTGATCCGTCGCGTCCGTTGCAAACTCGTGCTCGGCCTCAGCCTCCAAGGCCTCCCAGCGCCCGGTAATGTCCTCAACCGACTCCTGCCGATGGCGCAGATACCATACGGCGGTACCTGCCAACGCCACCACGCCCAACAGAATCCACAACAGCGGTTTACCCAGCCAGCCCAGCATCGTAGCCAGCAGTGACGGCTCGGCCGGCGCCCTGGTCACCACCCGGGTGCTGGCTGGTGGTGCCACCGCTGCCGGTGCCGGCTCTGCATCTACGGCTTCTTCGGGCAGCGCCTGGGTTACCGGCTCCTCTACGGTCGGGACGTCGGCCGCCTCACCCTGGTCGGCGAACAGCGCCTCCCCCGCCAGTTCCCCAGCTTCCAGATCAACACCGGGTGACGTGGTAGCCGGCGCCGGCTCAGCAATGGGCAGGGACCCGTCCGCCGCGGCGGCTTCGGCTGCCGCCAGGCGCTGCTGCAGCTCTTGAAGTTGCGAATCCCTGATATTGATCAACCGCTGCGTCTCGGCCAGCTCGTCCTGCAGCCGCTGCACCTCGCCTTCCAGCTCGCCCACGCGGGCGCCATCGGCACCCCTCGCTGCGGGTCGGGTACCTGTGCTGCCGTCATCCGGGCTCACCAGGCGAAGCCTGGCCGCCGGTTCCGACGCGGCCGCCACCGCTGGGGCAGAATCACGCCATGCGGAGTTCTGCCGCGCCACTTCCTGCCGCGCAGCGGTGGCGCTCACACCCGTGGCGGCCGTTAGATCGGGCAGGCGCAAAATGGCTCCGCGGCGCAGTTCATTGATGTTGCCGTTGAATGCCTGCGGATTGGCCTCGTAGATGGCGAGCATCATTTGATTCATGCTGACCTGGTCGCCGGGCCTGAAGCGTGCCGCTATAGACCACAGCGTCTCATCGCGCTGCACGGGCCCATAGGTCCCGCCAGCAGGGCCAGCCGCCGGACGCGATATCGGCGCGACTTCCCTTGCGGCGGGGGCCGGCGGCTGGGCTGTTGGCGCCGGCGTCCCAGCGGCTGCCGGCCGGGCGATACGGCCGGCCTGATCGCCGCGGGCAGGCCCGGTGGCCGGGGTCGCCACCAGGGTTTGGGTCGCCGGGGCCGGCATCAGCACCGGCGGGTCGAGCAATACCGTGTATTCACGCAGCAGACGGCCACGGGCCCAGCTGGCCTCCACCAGAATGGTGACAAAAGGCTCGGTAATGGACTGCACCGAGGCCACTCGTACGATGGCCCCGCCGCTGGCATTCCGGTTGACGCTGAAGAGCAGATCGGACAGAAATGCAGGCCGGTCGATCCCGTAGCGCTCGAACGTGTCCCGCGGGGCCAGTTCCACGCGCAGGCTTTCCAACTCCTCGCTGGTGGCCGATACCAGTTCGATCTCCGCGTTGAGCGGCTGATTGAGCGCCGACTTGAGCTCGATCTCGCCGAGTCCGAGCGCCCATGCGCTCAGCGGGCCTGCCAGGAATGGCCCAATAACCCACCGCGCCCATCGTGCCATGGAATGCCCCCCAAGCTTCCGTTCCGCCCTATAACTCAAAGAGTTGCCTCTGTTGCATGACAAACTCCTTGACTTTTCAGGCGTAACCATACCTTACAAGTAGTCGTTTACCAAAATCTCGGCAATCTGGACGCTGTTGAGCGCAGCGCCCTTGCGCACGTTGTCGGACACCACCCACAAATCGATGCCCCGAGGGTGCGACAGGTCTTCCCGGATACGACCGACGAAGACCGCATCCTCATGGGCTGCGGCGGTAACCGCCGTGGGATAACCGCCGGGCTCTCTTGCGTCCATCAACTTCACGCCTGGGGCGCCATTTAACAATTTCTGGACGTCTTGAACTGTGACTTTAGTTCGGGTTTCGATGTGCACCGCTTCCGAGTGGCCGAACAGCACGGGAACCCTGACCGCCGTAGGATTCACCATAATACTATCGTCACCCAGAATCTTCCTGGTTTCCCACACCATCTTCATTTCTTCCTTGGTGTAACCGTTCTCCTGAAAGGCATCGATCTGGGGGACGGCATCGAACGCATTGGAGGGCATCCCGCCGCTGGGCCCCGGCTCTTCGCCCGCCAGCCGGGCGCGCGAATCCGCCAGCAGGCGCTCCACCGCGGCCCCGCCGGCGCCCGATACGGCCTGGTAGGTCGCCACGTTGATGCGTTCGATACCCGCATGGTCATAAATCGGTTTCAAAGCCACCACCAACTGGATCGTGGAGCAGTTAGGGTTGGCAATAATGCCGCGGGCGGCGAAGTCCGCAACTCGCTCCGGGTTCACTTCCGGGACCACCAGCGGCACATCGGCCTCGTAGCGGAATGCCGACGTGTTATCCACGATGACAGCGCCTGCGGCAACCGC
>JBFFHS010000092.1:0-13994 GCA_041556855.1 Gammaproteobacteria bacterium | reverse complement strand
GACGCTGATTGAAGATGCTGCCCGCGTGACCGGTGCCGATGATCTGGCGTCCAGTTCCCTGCGGGTGATTGCCGATCATATCCGCGCCTGCGCATTCCTGGTCACCGACGGCGTCATGCCGGGCAACGAGGGGCGCGGGTATGTGCTGCGGCGTATTGTGCGCCGCGCCATCCGGCACGGTTACAAGCTGGGGGTCGCGGAGCCCTTCTTTCATAAGCTGGTGGCCTCCGTGGAGCGGGAGATGGGCGCGGCCTACCCGGAGCTGAACCAGGCTGCCGAGCAGGTCACCCGGGTGCTGCACCAGGAGGAGGAACGCTTCGCCGAGACTCTGACCCAGGGCATGCGCCTGTTGGAGGAGGCGATCGACAATTTGTCCGGCAGTGAGATTCCGGGCGAGGCCGTCTTCAAGCTCTACGACACCTATGGCTTCCCCGAGGACTTGACGGCGGACATTGCCCGGGAACGGGGTTTGACCATAGATCACAGGGGGTTTGCGGCGGCCATGGAGCGCCAGCGGCAGCGCGCCCGGGCGGCGAGCAAATTTCAGGCCGGGGACGGCAAGCTGCCCTCCCTGGACCTTGACACTGCGTTCCTCGGCTATGAGACCACCAGCGCCGAGGGTCGCGTGGTCGCGCTGCTGGTGGATGGCCAGGCGGTGGAGTCCCTGCCGGCGGAGCAGGCGGGCATCGTGGTCCTGGACCGCACGCCCTTTTATGCCGAGAGCGGTGGTCAGGTGGGCGATCGGGGTACCCTGGTGAGCGCCGATGGTGCCACCTTTGTCGTCAGCGACACCCAGAAGCTGGGGAGCGCAGTGGGTCATCTGGGTCGGGTAACGGAGGGCAGCTTAAGCGTGGGGGCGACGCTGTCTGCCAGCGTGGATGCCGCGGCCCGCGGCGCCACGGTGCTGAACCACTCAGCAACCCATCTCATGCACGCTGCTTTGCGGGAAGTGTTGGGGGGGCACGTGCAGCAGAAGGGCTCGCTGGTGGATCCCCAGCGGCTGCGCTTTGATTTCTCCCATTTCCAGCCGGTCAGCGCTGCGGAGCTGGCGCAGATCGAGGCACGGGTCAATCGGGAGATCCGCGCCAATGCGGCGGCGGACACCGAGGAGATGTCCTACCAGGACGCCCTGGCCGCGGGTGCGCTGGCATTCTTCGGCGACAAGTACGCCGACCAGGTGCGGGTGCTGCGTCTGGGCGAGTCTTCCGTGGAGCTGTGCGGCGGCACCCACGTGCAACGCACCGGCGACATCGGGTTGTTCAAGATCCTGGCGGAATCAGGTGTGGCCGCCGGGGTGCGGCGCATTGAGGCGGTGACTGGGCGCAACGCCCTGGTCCAGGTGGCGGCGAGCGAGGATACGCTGAAGCAGGTGGCTGGCCTGGTGAAGGGCGGTCGGGACGATGTGGTCGAGAAGGTCAGCCAGGTTCTGGCGCGCAACCGGTCGCTGGAAAAGGAGCTGGCCAGGCTGAAGGCCCAGCTGGCCAGTGGCGGTGCCCGGGATCTGCTCGCAGAGGCCCAGGAGGTCGCCGGCGTGAAAGTTCTGGCTGCGCGGCTGGACGGCGCGGATGCCAAAGCCCTGCGCGAAGCCGTGGACCAGATGAAGAACAAACTGGGCTCCGGGGTTGTGGTGCTGGGGGCCGTGGAGGATGACAAGGTTCGGCTGGTGGCCGGTGTCACCCAGGATCTGACCGACCGCCTGCAGGCTGGGAACCTCATCAAGCCCGTTGCCGAGCGGGTGGGCGGCCGGGGCGGCGGTCGTCCCGACATGGCCCAGGCCGGCGGCAACGAGCCTGGCCGCCTGGATGAAGCGCTGACGCTGGTTTCCGGACAGGTTGCCCAGGCCCTCGAGTAGCGCTTAGATTAAGTCTAATACTCTTCAAAATTAGGCAGTTGGCCCCCAAAGCCCGATTGGATTACCATTGGACGTTGGACATTGGGGCGCTCGAGCCGCGCACCATGCCAGCCCGTTACCGGCCTCTAACTAGAACAAGTCGCCGGATCGGGCTAGGAAAGGACCGGCGCTGGGTCCAATGCTCGAAAGGAAAGCGGGGGCAGCAGGATGCCCCGGTATCGAGCGACCAGCCGCCAGGGACAAGAAGGAGTTTGGCTATGCTGATCTTGACCAGACGGGTGGGGGAGACGGTGGTCATTGGGGATGACGTTACCGTGACCGTCCTTGGGGTTAAAGGGAATCAGGTTCGTCTTGGCGTCAACGCGCCCCGCGAAGTATCCGTGCACCGGGAAGAGATTTTCGAGCGGATCAAGAAAGAGCAGGAACAAGAACAAGCGCTCAAGCCGAGGGTGGCCAGCGCGGGCGACTGACGTTTTTCCGGTTGCGATCACCGAACGCTGTCGCGGCTTGCAGCGAGCCGCTAGAATGCTGTGCCCAACGCGGAGAGGTGGCTGAGTGGTCGAAAGCGCTCCCCTGCTAAGGGAGTAAGGGTTAAAAGCCCTTCGAGGGTTCGAATCCCTCCCTCTCCGCCAGTCTTTCCTGAGCTTTCTCGAAACGGTCTTTCCAAGAGCCCAATCGCGCCCAAAGCCCCGCACACCGCGGGCAGTTTGAGGTGTTTGCTGAGCCACTCAGCCGTTAGATCCCGTGGCTGGCGCCCATCCAGGATCATCTCCACCAGATCAGGTGCAAGGAACGCCCGGGAAAGCAAACCCGGCTGATATCCCGCGCAACTCAGGATCACATAATTTTCTCGGTTCCAAGCCAGCCTGCGTAAATTGTGACCCAGTTCACAGTTTTCACGATATTTCCGGAATTATGTCGTCGAATGATCCCCTGTAGGCGTACTTGGGTCACATTTCGCCGGCAATTTAAGCCTTGTACGACTCATAAAGAAGACAAAGGAAGAACGACAAAAACAAGGAGTACGACAAATGAAATTATTTTCTGCAAACAAGCTGCCCGCGGCGGCAGTGATCATTGGCTTGATCGCCTCACCTTCGCTGGTTTCGGCGGACAACACGGCCTCAGCCTACACCGACAACGGTACGGCGGTCATCGGTGCGGCGGCCAATTACGCCGGTCTTTCCGACTCGGAGGGCTTCACCAAGGTGCTGACGACCTCGCTGAAGAACAGCGGTGAGCCGAAAGACCTGGTCATCGGCCTGTCTTTCGAGACCAGCCTGTTCACCATGACCATGGTGCAGAGCCAGAAGGGCAAGAGAAGCTCCTCTGTGGCGGATGCCGAAATTGAAATGTATGTCACCGTGGATGGCGTTCCGGCGCTTCCTGGTACGGTCACCTTCGACAAGCGCAAGCAGGAACTCTGGGCCAGCCTCGGCGGCGTCATGGACTGCTCTGACATGGATGGCGACCTCATCGTGAGTTTTGATGAGTGTACCTTCACGGACGAGGAGATCGGTTTGATCCTGGATACCAAGGCTGCTCATACGTTCAACTTCCTCGCCTATAACATCGGTTCCGGTTCGCACGTCATCGAAGCCTATGCGCGACTGCGTCGCAATGCCCAAGTTGTTGAGGGTACCGGCGATGCTGATGCCAATGCCTCGCTGGGCAAGGGCACTTTGTCTGTGTGGGAAGTGCACGGATCGGTCGTACGATAAGGTGCGATAGATCGCCGGCACGAACCTGTGCCTTACAAGGCGATTGCAATAGGGAGGCCGGACGTTTCGTCCGGCCTCCGCTTTATGGGAAAGGGCATTGAACACGGATTCGGGTAATCTTTTGTATTTATGTCGGATTCGGCCCAATCCCGGGGCAAGATGGGTTTAAAATACCAATATTATTCATATACATCTGGCCGATATATAAGAATAAGCAGGAGGTAGGCCGATGAACTGTCAGGGTACCCGTTTACGTGCAGCGAGCATGGCAGCAGCCTCGTTGGCCGTGTCTTTGCTGGCAGGCAACGCGGCCGCTCAAGTCTCTGGGTCTGGCAACACCGGCGCCATGGACGGCGGCAAGGCCCGCGTGATTGAGCATTGGACACAGGACCGTCGCCAGACGGCGAAGCCCCGGGATCTTGTGATCGATCCCCGTGGGCTGGGCTATCTGCGGCGGCAGGATGGGTCTTTGCAACCCTATGGCCATCAGATCAGCGCCGCAGGGGATACATCTTCTCCGCGCCCGTTGGCGGGACCGCCGAGCAGCAATAATGATGCGACCGCGCCGTCGATCTCCGATATGGCGCCCGGGCCAGGTGCCGTGATCGGCGCCTCAGCAACCTTCTCCGCAACGGTCACGGATGCAGAAAGCGGTGTTCGATCGGTGTCGTTCATTATCGGGTATCCCGATGGTGTCACGACGCAGACGTTTCAGGCGAGTGAGGGGAGTGATAATTCTTGGAGCGTGACGCTGCAGGGTTTCAGCGACGGCGGTTGGAATTGGTCGGTCGAGGCCAAGGACAACGCCAAGAAGGGTGGCAACCGAGCGCTGCAAGGCCCGGTCGCGTTCACGGTCAGTGCCGGTGGTACGGGTGATACTGGTGATACCGGCGATGGCGGGGGCAATAGCGCGTCCGACACCGTCAGCAACGCCCAATGGACTGACCAGGGTGCCGTGCAGACGGCGGCTGGACGCATCTACTTCGAAATGCCGAATAACGCTAAAGGGAAGGGGCCATGGGGAGGTTACGTGTGCTCCGGAACGGTTGTCAGCGACGCCACGCCGGGACGATCGATCATTCTGACGGCTGCCCATTGCGTGTACGACGACGTGAATAAGGCTTTTGCGCGGAACGTCCTGTTCATACCCAATCAGGCCGACACAGATGGGTCGGGGACGGACACCAACTGTAACAACGACCCACTGGGTTGCTGGGTCGCGTCTTTCGGCGTCGTTGACGTTGAATGGACCACCAGGACTTTCCCGAACAACATTCCCTGGGATTACGCCTATTACGTAGTTGACGACAGCGGGGCCCATTCGGGGCGGGCAGCGCCGGACGCGCTGGACAGCGCGGTCAGCACGCTCACTGTCAGCTTCGCGAACCCTTACACGGACGATAACGATCCCGGTGCGGGCTCGCTCGACTTCACGCATGCGCTTGGCTATTCCTACAGCGAGGATCCAAAATTCATGTATTGCGCTGAGGACATGACCACAGAGGGTTCCGCAAACTGGTGGTTGCCGAGCTGCGGTCTGTCGGGAGGGTCTTCCGGCGGTCCGTGGATTCAGCCGCTGTCATCGGGCAGCGGGCCCGTGATCTCCGTGAACTCGTGGGGCTATTCGAGCTCGCCCGGCATGGCGGGGCCGAAGTTGGATGCGGGCAGCAGCTCGGCAAGCTGCCTGTTCACCATGGCCAAATCAACGGACTGGTCGGCCATTGACTCCACTGACGGCGCAGCTGGCAGCGCGATCACCTGCCCCTAGTTCTGCCCGCGTCGCCGGCGAACGGCTTGGGAGGCTTCTTTCCGAAGGCTTAGCTTTCAGCCTTCGGATCGAAGGCGTCCTGCAGCCCATCGCCCAGGAAGTTGACGGCGATGACCGTGATAAAGATCAGAAGACCCGGGTAGACCGCCAGCATGGGCGCATCCCACACCAATTCCTGTGCGTTGGTGAGCATGTTGCCCCAGCTGGGGACGGGTGGCTGAATGCCCAGGCCCAGAAAGCTCAGCACGGACTCGAGCAGAATCACATTGCCCACTGACAGGGTCACCGCGACGATGATGGGCGAGATGAGGTTGGGGAAGATGTGCCGGAACATGATATGGAAATGGCTGGCCCCCACGCCTTCAGCCGCCATCACGAACTCTCTTTCTTTGAGACTCAGTGTGGCACCGCGCACCAGGCGCGCCACGGTGGTCCAACCAACCAGGGCCACGATGATGATAATCCGATAGAAGCTGATCATGCTTGATTCGATCAAGTCCCGGGGCAGGCCGAGCTTGCTCAGGTCGATCGCCGCCAACACGATCAGCAGCGGCAGCAACGGCAGCGCGATCACGCTGTCTGTGGTGCGCATCAGTATCGCATCCAGGCGCCCGCCAAAATAGCCGGCCAGAAGGCCAATGATGGTTCCGATGGTGCCCGCGGCCAGGGCGGCAACCAGCCCGGTGAATAAGGACACCCGACCGCCGTACATGGAACGCAGCAGCACGTCTCGCCCCAGTTCGTCCGTGCCGAGCGGATGCTCGGCGGAGGGGGGCGCCTTCTGGTTGAAAAGGTCCACTTGATTGGCATCAACGCCCAGCAGCATCTCAAACAAGGGTGCGCAGACCACCGTCCCGATCATGGCGAGCAGCAGCACGCCGCTCGCCATGGCCAGCTTATGGCGGCGGAAGCGGCGCATGGCCAGAACGAAGGGCGAGTTGCTGTTCACGACGTGTCGCCACCGATCACGATGCGCGGGTCCAGCCATGCATAGCAGATATCGGCCAGGAGATTGCCAGCCAGGGTGACCCCTGTTGCGAACAGCAATGCCACCAGAGCCAGATTGAAATCGTTGCCCATCACCGCGTCGAAGATGAGCTTGCCCATGCCCGGCCAGGAGAAGATGGTCTCGGTGATCAGAGCTCCCGAGAACAGAAAGCCGAAATCCAGTGCCAGAATGGTCACAACCGGGATCATGGCGTTGCGCAGGCCGTGTTTCCAAACCACGCGCCCCTGGCTGGCGCCTTTGGCGCGAGCCGTGCGGATATAGTCCTGACGCAGCACCTCCATCATGGACGAACGGGTATAGCGCGAATAGCTGCCCACACTGACGATCGTCAGGGTAAGAGCGGGCAACAGCATGTAGCGCAGATGCTCTAACAATCCGGCGCCGGGCGGCGCGATGCCGCCGGCGGGCAACCAACCCAGAAGCACCGCAAAGACGATAATCAGCATCAGCGCCAGCCAGAACGAGGGTATCGAAATCCCGGCAAAGGCAAACAGGTTGATCCCATAGTCGACAGCCGAACGGGGCCGCGCGGCGGCCAGCGTGCCCAGGGGAATGGCAATGGTGACCGCGAGCAGGAAGGCCGTGCCGAGCAAGACCAATGAATTCTTGAGTGCGGGGAGGAGCGTCTGCAGCACCGGTTTCCCGAACAGGCGCGAATACCCAAGATCGCCGGACAGCGCTGCGGTCAGCCAGTTCCAGTAGCGCTCGGTGAGCGGCAGATCCAGGCCATAGAGCGCCCGCAGTCGCGCCGCGTCGGCGGCAGTCATTCGCGGATCAGCGCTGATCATGAGGTCGATCGGATCGCCCGGCATCAGTCCAATGAGGGCGTAAATCACGAATGACATGATGGCCAGCACCAGCAGCGACTGCAGGCCGCGGATCAGCAGGAAGCGCCTCATGCCAGCTCGCCCTTGAGGTGGCAGGCGACCTGGTGTTCCGGGCCGTGCGGGCTGGCTTCCAGAACAGGCGTGGCCTCGCGACAAATGGCCCGGGCGTGGGCGCAGCGCGGGTGGAAGGGACATCCGGACGGTGGCTCAATGGGGCTCGGCGGATCGCCCTGCAACAGCCTGCCTATCTTGCCCTTGCGGGGCGTTACCCTGGGCACGGCGCTCACCAGGGCGCGTGTGTAGGGATGCACTGCCCGGCTGAAGAGTGCATCGCGGGAGGCGGTCTCCACGATGCGCCCCAGATACATCACCGCGATACGCTCGGCCAGGTGATGGACCACGGCCATGTCGTGGCTGATGAACAGATAGGTGAGCTGAAACTCGTCGCGCAGATCCTTCAGGAGGTTAAGGATCTGGCTCTGCACGGAGACATCCAGCGCCGACACGGGTTCGTCGGCCACGATGAACGCCGGGTTCAGCGCCAGGGCCCGGGCAATGGTGATGCGCTGCCGCTGCCCGCCGCTGAACGCGTGGGGGTACTTGCGCAGATCTTCGCTGTGGAGTCCCACGGCCGCCAACAGCTCGCCCGCCTTGGCCCGGTTGGTTGCCGCCGTTTCGCGGCCGAAGATCTTCATGGGCTCCGTCAGAATGGTCTCCACCGTGTGGCGCGGATTGAGCGAGGACATGGGATCCTGGAAGATCATCTGCACGTGGCGCCGCAGCGGTCTGAGCTGTTTGCGCTTCAGGCCCACGACGCTTCGACCATCGAGCATGAGTTCGCCAGCGGTGGGCGGGTAGAACAGCGCCAGCAACCTGCCCAGGGTGGTTTTACCGCAGCCGCTTTCGCCCACCAGCGCCAGGGTTTCGCCGCGACCAATGTCCAAGTTGACCTGGGAAACAGCCTGCAACTTGGTGCGCTGCCAGCCGGAGGCCGTGGCGACCTTGGTATCGAAGGTCTTGCTCAGTCCCACCGCGGAGACGAGGAGATCCGGTTCGCGCACTGCACCTGTCACGATGCCGCCTACTGCCCCTGCCGCGGGCTCAGCTCGTGACAGGCCGCCGCGTGGGTGGTGCTCAACACCACCGGGTCCGGGCGTTGGCGACCACAGATATCCCGCGCCAGGTTGCAGCGGGGCGTGAAGCAGCAGCCTGTCGGGCGCTGGCCCGGCGGCGGGACGCGGCCCTCGATGGCGGGCAGCCGTTCTAGCGTCTCGTCAATTCGCGGCGTCGTTTGCAGAAGGGCCTGGGTATAGGGATGCCGGGCATCCAGCAGCACCTCAGAGGCCGTGCCCACTTCAATGATGCGACCCGCATACATCACGGCGATGGTGTCGGCCATCCGGGAGACCACGCCGAAATCGTGGCTGATAAACAGGATGGCGGCGCTGACCTGCTCCTGAAGATCGTGCATCAGGTCCAGGATCTGAGCCTGAATAGTGACATCCAGGGCGGTGGTCGGCTCGTCGGCGATCAGGATGTCGGGCTCGCAGGCCAGCGCCATGGCAATCATCACCCGCTGACGCATACCGCCGGAAAGCTGATGGGGATAGCTGTCGGCACGGGACCGGGCGTCGGGGATGCCCACGGCCTGAAGCATCTCGATGCTTTTCTCCCAGGCTTCCTGCCGACTCATGCCACGATGCAGGATCAGGGATTCAGCGACCTGAGCACCGGCCGTGAAAACCGGGTTCAAGGCCGTCATGGGCTCCTGGAAGATCATGGAAATCCGGTTGCCCCGCAAAGCCTGCATACGGACTTCCTCGCAGCTGGCCAGGTCTTCCCCGCGAAATTTGATGGTGCCCGACAGAATGCGGCCAAAAGCTGGCAGCAGCTGCAGGAGAGCGAGCGCCGTCAACGACTTGCCGCAGCCGCTCTCGCCCACCAAGGCAAGAGTGCTACCTCGCTCTAATTCGAAGGACACGTCCTCCACAACGGTGACGAGCCCCTCGTCCGTGTCGAAACCGATGCAGAGTTCCTGGACCGAGAGCAGCGGGGGATCACCCACGCTCATCCCGACGTGTCTCCATCCTGCCGGTACCAGTGTTCAGCGGCATTCGAGGACGGATCCAGGTGGCCGGTCGGCCGCAGCCCCTTCAGCCATTTGGGCAGGATGTACGCGTTTGCGCGGAAATACAGGGGAATGATCGGGATCTCCTCGGAGTAGATCTGTTGAATGCGTTCCCAGAGTGGCAAGCGCTTGTCCTCATCCAGTTCCAGTTCCAGCGCATCAATAATGTCGTCCAGCTCCGGCAGGCTGAAGGTGGTGTAGTTTTGACCTGCATAGTTATTCTCAGCTGTGGGGATTTCGGAGGAATGCAGCGTCGAGCGGGGCACATTGTCTGGTGCGCTGCTCCAGGCGAACATCGCCATGCCGCTGAAGCGACGCTCCCGCGCCGTCTGGCCAAAAAAGACCCGTGCAGCTTCGTTGCGAATCCTAAGGTCCAGCCCGATCTCCCCCAGCTGACTTTGCAGAACCTGCTGCACCCGCTCCCGCGTCTTATCGCCGGCAGTGGACATGATCTCCAGGCGCAGCGGTGACCCCGCCTGGTTATAGCGAATCCCGTCTCGAAACTCGGTCCAACCTGCCTCGTCAAGCAGGCGTTTGGCTTTGTCCGGGTCATAGCTGTAGCGGGTAATGTTGTCTGACGCGTTTTTGTCTATGGGGCTGATGCTGGTGTGCGCCACGGGTTGGCGACCGTCGAACAGCCGGTCGCTGATCATGGCGCGGTTGATGCCGTGCATGATGGCATGCCGCACCCGCTTGTCTGCCAGGATCGGATTCTCGAGATTCAGGTCGATATGCTCATAGTACAGACCCGGTTTATAGATGATGTTGTACTGATCGCCGTGGCGTTTCTCAAAGGCCAGCGCCTGGTCCAAATGCAAACCCAGCTCACCAGCGATCATATCGATGGTGCCGGAGCGGAGATTGGCTTCCAGGGCCGCGGTGTTCTGAATGGCACGGATCACGATCCGGTCGAAGTAGGGCTTCTGGCCGAACCAGTGCGGGTTGCGCTCCAGCGTGACGGATGAGCCCTGCTGGAAGTCTGTCGGCACGAAAGGGCCAAACCATAAACCGCGGATGGTGGGATCGGCGTTGTAGTTGGTTCTATGCCGGTACTCGTAGGGGTCGTCGGTAAAGAGCTCGGCCTCCAGGTGCCTGGGTAGCGGATACAGGTTGCCGAAGCGGTTGTAGTCGAAGGAAACTCTGTCGATATGCAGAACGAACTCGCGCTCGTTGACCACGTCGAACTGATAGGTTCTGCGATACATCTCCGTGTTATTGGCCCCGGTCTGGGCGTTACGCCCCACCTGCCAGGCAAACTGGAAATCGGCGCTCGTCAGGGGTGCGCCATCACCCCATGCCGCCCCTGCCGGGATTTCGAAGGTAATGGCGATCCCGGGCTCGCCATCCGGTGTCGTCTCCAGCACGGCAAGGCCGTTCTCGATGGTGGGCAACTTTACGCAGATTCCGCAGACCACCGCCCAATCCGCATTCCACAGGGTCAAGGGGCGAGCCAGAAAGGCGCCCACGTACGCTTTGGCCACCATGCTTTCGATGTTGGGATGCATCGTGGACGGGAACTGGGAGATGCCAATGGTCAGCGTCTTCGCATCAGTTGCGGGCGCGGCAGTGGTGGACGCGGCCGACGGTTGCTCCGGCGCCTCGCCCCCACCACAGCCGGCAAGGATCATGGCGGCCCACAGGGCCATGATGGATGGGTAGCGAACGTTCATAGATCTGGCTTGCCGGCGAACTTTGGCCCGGGTTCGGCGGGAGTTTACGCAGCTTTCCCGATTGATTGAAAGTCCGGTATGGGTTGCGAGTTTGCCGCTGCCGGCGGTCGGTACCCAAGTGAGCTGTGTGCTCGCAGCGTGTTGTCCAGGATGCGCTGTCCCGGGACGATCACCTGGGCCGTTCCGAATACCTGCAGTTCGTCCTGACGTGAGCCGCCGCCTGGCGCCACCGCGCCCGGCTCAAGGGATTTTTCCACCGCCAGGCTCCAGATCGCTGGTTTGGCTTTTGACAAAGTTGGATCTGGACCAGGGATTCCGGCAAGGGCGCATACCGTGACGGGTTTCACGGGTTCTGGGGGCTGGCACCTTGGCCGCTCGCAGAACAGTTGGCTCGCGCAGCAGAGAAAGGGTCGAGAGCGGCCGGTTAGTTCTTCAGCCTGGCGCCGCCCGCCTCACCGAAGTTCATAACAGGCAAGCGCCGCGCAAGGGATCATGGCTGGGTCTCCTCGTAGCCGAATGTGACCGTGCCCAGGACGTTGATGCCATCCGTCACCTTCACCGCAAATGGCAAACCGCTTGCCAGAGTGGACAGCCGTGTGACGTAGAGGTCGTAGCCATCGCCACCCCATCCGGAAAAAGCGATGTAGTCAGTTTGCCGATCGGCGAACGGGTCGTCGTCCGACTCCGTCCAGTCCAGCAGTTGGTAGGGTTCGTTACCCGGGTTGTAGTACCAGAGACTGGCGCGACCGGCGGATGTATCCAAGTGTGAGTAAACCAGATCGCCAAACGGCGTAAAGTGGGAAAACCGGTCCGGCCCGCCGCCCAAGCTGGGCAGTTCCGTTTGTGTGCCACCGCTGTCGTAAACGACGCGATCGGATTGGTCCCACTCTAATTCGTCTTGCCCGCATCGACGCACATAGGCCACTGTGCCGGTGGCCAACATTGCCGGCACCCACAGTTCGCAGCCGGTAGCGTCCGCGAAAAGATAGTCAGCGTACGGACCGCCCCAGTCATCCACTGGACTGACTATCCGGATCGTTCCGTCGCTCTTGTAGACGATGGACTGGCCATCCACCGAGAAGCGAGGGTCTTCTTCCCGCGTACCCGCAGTTCGTACGATCGGATGAATCTCGGTGATTCGGCCGCCGCTGATGTCCAGCACGCCGCCCCAGATACCCCAGTGATCGCCGGGACCCGTGCGCCCGGCAAACACAAAACGATATTGGCCGCCGGAATAAAAGACATCGCCGTTGGCGATTTGGAACTTGCGCCGCTGGTTCTTCGGCAGGTCCAGGGCCAGTTCCCGGGGTGTGGCCGGGCTCTCCGGCTGGGTGTCGAGACAGGGCAGCTCGAGCAGTTGCCAACGGCCCGTGGGATAGCCGTCGAGGAAGATCGCGTACTTCGGCTGCGTGTCGCCGCCCTCAGCACAGCCGGCGGACGGCGGCGGCGGTCCTCGATCAGGCCTTTTAGCGCTCGCCGTCACGGCCAGGCTGCTGGCACTCAGAATAACCAGGAGCGCCAAGATGCGCCCCCCATAAGAAGCTGAGAATCTCATTCTCCCTGCCCCCCTTCTTCTTGTTGTTTTTGCGGGCTCCGATCCCATGGGCGTGCTGAAGACGTCATGGAAGGGAATCTAAATTATGTAAAGTTTATTAATGTAAACAAAGGCTTAACATAAACGTTGCAGATAGATTATGCAAATAGGTTTGGTGTGGGAGGTCAGGGATCGGGTTTCTCTGCGGGCGCGCTCCGCGTCTCGGGGGCGCTGCAATCCCTGCCGTGGGCTGCCCATGGCCGCTGCGGCAGCAGGCGCTACCGTTATGTGAAAAAGCCACCCGCTTTCGGGCTTCGGCAGGTTTGTTGAACTTGCAGAAAACCGAGCTCGCGCCGCCCGCAGGTTCATGGTGACGCGGACTTCGTTTGAATGTGCCCAGGCAACGGCCGTTACTGCGCTAGCGCTTGCTGCTTTTCTCGGGATGGTCTTTCGAGCCGTCTAGTCTGGCGCAAAGCTGTGCAATCCGCTGGTCTGGCCTGTGAAGCGAATCCACTTGTAAAGTGAGGGTCCGAGTTCGTTGTGGCGTGTGAGCGGTTGGCATGACAAGTGACCGGATGCTCTATGGAACACGCGGTCGATAGCGAAGATAGCTATGCGGTGTTTGCGTGTTGTAGTGAATACGCCATTGCTCAATCAGGATCTATGCTTTTTTTTTAGGTGGAGAAGATCTCTCTGTTCAATAGCGCGTCCCGGAGCTTTCCGTTGCAACTCTCGTTGCAGCCGTTTTCTCAGGGACCGCCGGTTCGATGAACAGAGTTTGGATATTGAGTCGCCGGAGTCACTCCCGGATCGTTTTGGCGCTGAACTCAGTCCCGTTGAGCGATCGAATGTATTGTGGTGGATGAACCCAAAAAAAGGGCCTCCCAGCGTCTCGATTGCCGTTTCGTGGCTTTGCTTGAGCTCCGTCCGGATGACCAGACATTCTCTCGAGTGCTCATCCAGGACCGTCAGCAGATGACCAGCCAGCATAGATTGCTCGATGTTCAAAGCTATATGAATCGCCAGGCAGCGGCGGGTGTATTCATCGATCGCCACGATCAGCTATATCAGTCGCGTGCAAAGGCAATCGCCGAAATTCTCGTGGATGACGACCTCCCGGTCGAAATCGCCAAAAAAACGCGGCAGGGTATTATGGAAAATCGTGGGTCGACCACAACCTGCGATAAGCTATACGATGCGATCGAAAAAACGCTGCAGCGAGAACCGCACCGCGCAAACCAGCATCAAGTCAAGCCCGCGGGAGACGTGCGATCTTGGCATCTGGATCGTGCAAGATTCGAGTTAAAATGCTGTTTGCGGCTCCTTGCTGAATCGGGATCGGCATCGAACCAACCCGGTTCTGTCTAGCGAGAGCCCGTTCTGCTGGTAGCTTATGCTTTGGAGCCGGGAGCCCTTCGGCCGCCGGGAGCGTCGTTCAGCTAGGGAGTTCGCCGCATGCGAATCGAGGAAACCGCGATTCCGGAG
>JBFFHS010000091.1:0-13997 GCA_041556855.1 Gammaproteobacteria bacterium | reverse complement strand
GCCAAAACACTCGACGGATCGCATATGATTGTCGGCAAATGGCGTCGCAGACAAGCAAAAAAAAGGGCGCCACTGCTGGACGCCCAGAGGGGGATTCTGTACTCCGACAAGAAGGCACCAATGTGCACCGACCCCCGCCGTTTTTCTGTGACGCAAGTCACAGTCCGCTGCCGTGCCCCGATCGCGTCTGGGATGGGCGCCCATCATGGCAAGACTCTCTGGCGTCGTGTGCGCCCTGGCCTGTTTCGCGGCTCCAAAAAGAATCGCGAGAGCTGCACATTCAGGTCCGAGTACTCGGGCAAACAAAGGCGGATCGAAAACCGTTTCGAGCTGACAACAGATTACTTCAGCTACCTGGATCGCGGATTTGAAGACGGTAGGATCGTTTACGGACGCACGGATGGCGTCGGCCACAAGATGTTTCGGATATACTGATGCCACCCTCCATGCTAACGGGTCCCCCTTATTCCAACCCATGGGGAGTCATTCGTGAGCAGGTTCAACGACACATAAGCTAGATTTCAAAATTAAAAAACGGCGCCAAACCGCCAGACGATTCTTTAATCATGACCGGGAGAGTTTAGATGAGCGCGATTATTGAACCAGCGAAAAATTTTTTTGAAGCTTGTGAAACGGGGCAAGGCTGGGACGTCTGCAAAGCGTTTTGCAGTTCCGATGCGACGTTTTCGGCGCAGGCAAATGCCTTGTCCGACATATCCACTCTGGAAGGTTACTGTGAGTGGATGAAGAATCTGCTGACGCCGATCCCGGATGGGCACTACGAGCTCAAATTTTTTGCTGCTGACGAAGCAGACAAATCGGTGGCGGCAATTGCCGTTTTCCACGGTACGCAGACAGGGCCGGGCGGGCCAGTGCCGCCGACGAACAACGAGATTGCTGCCGACTATGTCTACCACATGGAGTTTGATGGCGACCGCATCAAGCACATGACGAAGGTCTGGAACGACACCATCAGCTTGCAACAGCTGGGCTGGGGTTGAATCAGGTCAGCCGAAGGGCTGCTCGTGGCCCCAGGCTGGGTACCCAGCGAAGCATTTTCGTCGTCATCGAGGCGATCCGGACTGCGGCTGCCAACCCAAAGCGGTCATTGGCGAAGTCTTAGGACTGCGAGAATGCTCGTGGGTGGGCAACTTGCCTGTTTTTCTGTTCCGACAATGATGGGTTAGCCGCCAATGAACTGCGTACAGCAGCAGGAGGTTACAAGAGGCCTTCGCGTTCTTGCGGGTCTTCCTCAGGAGTTCGCGAGGGTCTCGGGGCTGCCAGCCGCAAAACTGGGTGCGGCGGTTATTGAGCTCCGGACCCTCAGAACTCAATAATGCTCTCACCGAGCAAGCGCCCGAAGGCTATTGCCGGTGTAACGCTGCCGCCTCCGGTATGCGATTTGCCGCTGGTGGCCGCGCCGAGCACTTCTCCGGCGGCATGGAGATTGCCGATTGGCGTGCCGTCCTTGGCAACAACCTGCAGATTCTCATTGACGGCCAGGCCGGCGTAGGACTTCAGCGTCCAGCTCTGCGACCGTATGGCAAAAAACGGCGGTGTCGAGACCGGCAAAGGCCGGTGGCATCGATCCAGCGGGTCATTGGTTTTGCTCTGGATGGCAAGATTGTAGTCGTGGAGGCTCCTTTCCAGGCCGTCGGGATCAATGCCCGCAGCCACTGCCAGCTCCCGCAGTGACGCCGCTTTGGTGAACATTGGATGAGAGTCAAAGGCGTCCAGGAGTTCTTTTCGTGACCAGTCGGGAATGAGCGGCGGTGCGTCATCCAGGATCTGCTGGTCGAATATCGCCCAAAACCGGTGCTCTGGCTGGACATCCATGATGCGATCTCTTGCGTTGACGCTCGGGTGGTCTTCTCGTATGAATCGCTCGCCCCGCACATTGACGAAAACCTCCCACGGTATGCGTACCTTCGGATCGATCGACATAGTGACTAGTGGCTCGGATGGAATTTGATCATCCGCCGCTACGGAGCCGTAATAACCAACGTAGTTGTCAGCACCCCGGAGGTAACCGCCGGCAGCTACGCCCAGCGAGAGCCCATCACCCTGGCTGAACGGATACGCCGCGTGTCTGTACAGGGGCAAGCCATGAAGCTCTTGGAACATGGCGCCATTCGCCGCGCAACCACCGCTCGCTAAGAGCACGTTCACGCCGCCAATGTTCGATCGCTTCCCATTGCTGTCCTCGGCGACGACGCCGGTGACGTTACCGCGGTCGTCCTTCGTCAGGTCTACAGCAGCGGTCTGGGTGAACACGGTGATGCGACCTTCTCGAACGTAGCTATCCAGCAGGGGCATGATGACTTTCAGAATGGACACGCCATCTTCCGGCCCCGATTGATAGCGCCGCACAGAATAGGGGTCGTAGCCGGTGGTTGTGACGGGATGATCGTCGCGAATGGTGAAGCCGTTGTCGGCAAGCCAATTGACCGCGGCCCCTCCGTGATCTGCCCAGAGCCGTGCCAGTAACGGATCTGAAGTCTCGTTACTGATACGCATGATGTCTTCGTAGTGGGCGTCTGCAGAGTCTTTGATTCCCTCGGCTTGCTGAAATACAGTCCCGGCGGCCGCCATCAGGCCCCCGGACAGGTATAGGGTGCCCCCCAAGACCGGTGCTTTCTCCATGATGACAACGCGGGCCCCGCGCTCGGCGGCAAAAATAGCCGCGGGGATGCCTGCTGTGCCGCCACCTACGACGATTAGGTCGAAGGCTTGCTGGGCCAATGACCGTCGCGTATCCGACAGCAGATCCGACAGAACTGTGCCGGCGACCGTATATGCCACGGTGGGCCACTCGAATGAAAGATCAATGTCGCTGGCGGCCATGTCGTTCTGTGTCCTCTATCTGGTTATCCGGAAAAATACTTGGCTTACGCTGAAAGCCGATCCGCTGGTTGGCGCTTGGGCGCTATTGTAAAGGAATGATCGAGCGGTCTCGCTCGCAATGGGGCCGGCTCACGGGCCGGACTCAGAAGAGCCTTTCGCCGCCCAAACCGTTCTGGCAAAGCCAACCACTCAGAGGGGAGGGTGTGCTTACCAGGTTCCCTGGTCTGGCATGGATATCCAGGGCTCTTCGGGTGGCAACGGACCGCCCTTTTGAAGCAACTCAAAAGCAATCCCGTCGGGGGATTTGAGGAACGCCATGAAGCCGTCCCGGGGCGGCAAGTTTAAAGTTACTCCCTTGTCCATGAGATCGCGACAGGTGTCGTAAATGTTCTCGACCTGATAGGCGACATGGCTGAAGGCGCCATACTGCTTCCGATCTGTCGCGTCATGGTAATAAACGATTTCTATCTGGGCATTGTCATCGCCGGGCATGGCTAAGAACACGATGTCGCAGGGTCGTTGATGCCCTTTGAATCGTCGCAACTCGACCATCCCCATAATCCCACAGTAGAAGGCGAGCGCTTCATCCAGGTCTGTTACGCGAACGGCTGTGTGCAGGTATTTCACGGCGTGTTTCTAGCCAGAAAGACCAGGATGGTTGCGGTCAGCATATGTCTCAAGGTTGCTCCATTATCGAATCGAAACTGAGTGGGCGCGCGCTTCAGCGAACCGGCAGATCTCGCCCCAGGCAGGTCACGGATTTTCGTGGTGCTGGCGGACGGATTCGAACCGCCGACCGGCTGATTACAAATCAGCTGCTCTACCAACTGAGCTACGCCAGCATAGAATGAATTATTGGGCTTTCCCGGGCGGCCATCAAGGCACGCCGTGGCGTTAAACCGGTCTTCAGCAGCGCCAGCTGCCGGCACGTTTCCAGAATCACTCCCGATGGAGCGAGTCTTGAATCCGGTCGTCAGATCCAAATCCGGATTGAAGCGTGGATCCTGATGTGCGTCCGCCACCCGGATGGCTTACCCGCTGCGGGCAACGACGCCGGCGATCCCTGAATCCAGGGAAATGCGCAGATCGTGTTCAACAGCGGCCCTGTCCTGGGAGACGCGCAGCCACAGCCTGTGGTTGTCCCAGTTCACCAGAAACAGGGAGGCCCGCTCCGCAGCCATCAGTTGAGCCAGCTTGCCGGTGAATGCGTTCAGCGACTGGGCCAGCAGGCTGTGCTCGGCCTGGTCGTTGTAAAAACGAGGCTGCCTAAGACCTGTTCTAACACCGCTCCCCGGGGCATACGCAGCTTCCGTAATACTCCCCGGGGCAGGACCTGTTTAGAGTCATGAATTGCCCTGAAAAACAGGGGGGATATTGGCGAGCAGGTCCAAACCACAGTCCCGGTCGGGCCCGGATATCCAGGCTGCCATGGAGGCGGTGTTGGCTGCGGAACGCGCGGCCATGGACGCCATTGCCAGCAGCCAGCAGCGTGCCGAGGAACTGCTTCAGGACGCCCGGGTGCGGGCCCGGCGCATTGCCGAACACGCTAATCGCCGGGTCGCGGCCCTGGAGCGGGCCGCCGGCCAGGGTGCTCCATTTCGGGGTGTCGCCGGGTCGTCCCGGGAACCCCTGCGGCTGAAGGCGGAAGAACAGGCGCGCCTGGAAAAGGCGCTGCAGCGGCTGGCCGATCAGCTGCTTGGTGGCGACGATGACGTCGCCTGATCGCGCCTATCAGCAGGGCCGGCTCCAGGCCCGCCATGGGGCGCGTCTGACCGAGAGCCAGTGGCGCCGCTTGGCGAGTACCCGCATGCTGGGCAGCTACCTGCAGAGCATTCGGCGCACAGGGCTGGAGCCGTGGGTTCGCCGGCTCTCGGAAGGCGCGACCCACCACGCCATTGAGTTAAACCTGCGGGTGCGCTGGCGAGGCTATGTCGCTGAGCTGGCGGGCTGGCAGACGGATGCCTGGGGAGACGCAGTGGCCTGGGTGGGTCGGCTCACGGATTTGCCCGTAGCGTTGGAGCTATGCCGGAGGGGTCAACTGGGGCCCTGGGCCGCCGATGATCCGGTCTATGGTGACTGGTTGGGCGATGAGGCTGGCCATGGCGACGCCATTGCCCGTCATCTGGGGCCCGACATTCTGGCCGCCTGCAGCGAAGGTCGCGACCCAGTGCCGACCTGGCAGGACGCCTGGCGGACTCGCTGGCCGGCCATGGAAGATCGGGTGCGACGTGGCCTTCAGGCGCTCATCGGCGCGGCCGACCGGCACCGGGCAGCCATGGCGAGCGCGGCGGACCCGGGCGTTGGGGTTGCCCCGGCAGCCGCGCTGGAGCACGAGCTGGTTCGCCTGTTCCGCGTCTATGCCCGCACGCCGGTGGCCCTGTTCGCCCACCTGGGCCTGGTGGCCCTGGATCTGGAGCGCCTCCGTGCGGCCCTGGTGCAGCGGGCCCTGTATCCCGCCGAGTGGGCCGCCTGATGTTGCGGCCGCGTCCCGCCCACTGGTTCGAGCTGCTGACCTCCCGGGACGCCATGACCGCCGCCCTGGAAAGCCTGGCGGCGACTCACTCAGTGCAGCTGGAAAGCCGCGCAGACACGTCGGGGTTCATGCCCCGACGGGAGCTGGATCAAGCCCTGGAGCATTACGACGCCCTGGCGCGCCGTTTTGGGCGCTACTGGCCCGCCTCGCAGCTGGGCGCCCCGGCCCGGGATCGCGATCCGACCCGCATGGTGGCCCGGGCCGTGGACGCGCTGGCCGATTGGGCGGCGAGCGCGGAACCATTGATCGATCGGCTCGAGCACGTCCTTGGAGAGCGCAACAGCCTGTTGCTCTTGCGGGATCTGTTGGCCCACGGTCCTGACACGCTGCCCAATCTGGCCGAGCTCAGTCGCGCCGGCCCGGTGCTGGGGGCCATGGTATTCCGGGTCGAAGAAAAGGCCGCGCCGGCCACCCAGCCCGGCGCTGTGATCACCCAATGGGCCAGCGTGGGCAGCCACCGGTTCCTGATCTGCCTGGGCCCTGCCGCGCAGGTGCAGGCGATGGGTGAACATCTGGCAGATCTGAGACCACTCGCCATCCCGCTGCCACAGTGGTTGCCCGATGACCGGCGTCAGGCGGTGGTGGCGGTGACCGACCGGCTGGGTATCCTGGATCGGCAGGCTGCTGCCCTGGACAAAAGCCTTGCCGAGCTGAACGAGCGTTGTGAGCTGGCGCGGGTCCTGGGTGAGTTCGTGGTGCTGCGCTGGTTCTCGGAGCGGGTCCCCGACCTGCCCGCCACCGAGAACCTCGCCTGGATCACCGGGTGGACCAGCGATGCCAGTGGCGAGAGTCTGCGCGCCAGTCTGGATGCGGCCGAGATTCCCAACTTGATCCGAATCGCGGCGGCGCCGCCCGGCAGCCAGACGCCCATGCTGTTGAGCAACCCGGCCTGGGTGCGTCCCTTCGAAATTTTTCCGCGCCTCATGGGCATGCCCGCTGCCAATGAGGTGGATCCCAGTCCTCTGGTCAGCATCGTGGCGCCGTTGATTTTCGGCTACATGTTCGGCGACGTGGGGCAGGGCTTTGTCCTGCTCCTCGCCGGCCTGGCGCTGCGCCGTCGTCTGCCCGCGCTGGGCATCCTGGTACCGGGTGGCTTGATGTCCATGCTCTTTGGCTGGATCTTCGGCAGCGTGTTTGCCGTGGAGCACCTGCTTGAACCCCTCTGGCTGTCTCCCCTGGAGGAGCCGGTAACCCTGCTGCTGGTGCCGCTGGCTTTCGGCGCGCTGCTGATCCTGCTGGGGCTGGTCTTCGACGCCGTGCAGCGGCATTGGGCGGGCGAAGGTGTGGCCTGGTGGCGGTCGCGGGCCGGTTTCCTGCTGGTATACGCGGGACTGCTGGCGGCGCTGGCGCATCCGGCCGGGTTGCTGCTGGCCCTGGGCGGTGCCGTGTGGTTCGTGGTCGGCGGTGCCCGGCGCGGCGCTTCGCTGGCGGGCATGGCTAAGCATGCCGGAGAGCTCATTGAGCAACTGCTGCAGGTGGTTGTAAACACCGTGTCGTTTGTGCGGGTGGGCGCTTTCGCGCTGGCCCACGCCGGCCTGGGTGCGGCAGTCGCTGGTCTGGCGGCCACACCCCAGTCCCGGATTGGGTACTTCCTGGTGATGCTGCTGGGCAATGTGCTCATCATCGCCTTGGAGGGGTTGGTGGCCAGCATCCAGACGACACGTTTGATTCTGTTCGAGTTCTTTATCCGTTTCCTCCGCGCGTCCGGCCGTGGTTTCGAACCGCTGGTTGGACCCGGGGAGTCCAGTTCTCACCATCAAGATCAAAGGAGGGCGTCATGAGGTCGCCGAAGGGCTTGCTGTTAGGCATGGTCGCGGTGACGGGCCTGACCTTTCTGGCCGGGTTGACCGTGCTGGTGTTCACGTCTGTGGGCATGGCTCAGGACACCGTGGCCAGCGGCATCAGCGACCCGGGAGTTTTAAGCTGGGGATTTGCCTCGGCCGCTGGGGCTGCGGCGCTGTCGGCGCTGGCCGCTGGCTACGCCGTGGCCCATGTGGGTAGCGCGGCGATCGGCGCCCTGGCGGAAAAACCGGAGCTCTTGGGTCGCGTATTGATTCTGGTAGGTCTGGCAGAAGGTATCGCGATCTACGGCTTGATCGTTGCTATTCTGATTCTGAACCGGCTCGGCTGACCATGACCGAGGCCGTGACCGTGATCGCCGATGAGCTCACCGGTGCGCTGTTTCGCCTGGCCGGCGCCCGCGTCCTGATGCCTGAGCCTGGCACAGCAGCCGCCGTGGACGACGCTCTGGCAGCGGCCCGAGCGGACTCAGCGCTGGTGTTCATCACGGCGGAGCTCGCCAGCGGGCTGCCCCCGGCAGCGCTGGCCGAGGCCTTGCAGAGCGCTGCGCCACTGACCCTGGTGATCGGGGATGTGCGCGGCCGGGTACCGGCTGCGGATCTGGTGACCAAAACCCGCCGCGTGCTGGGAGTGGAAGCATGAGCGATGACGTGAGCATCCTGGTCGCCCAGACCGAGGCCATGGTGGCCCAGCTGCGGCGGTTCGAGTCTGATCAAGTGGGCGAGACGCTGGACCGCGGCCATGGGGCTGCCCGCGTCCTAGTGAAGCAGGCTTTCGCGCATGCTCGTGCCGCCGTGCACAAAGCCGTGCAGCGGGAGCGACAGCGCCTTGCGGCTGAGACCCTCAAGGCCCGGGCCCAGGACGAAACCCGCGCGCGGCTCGCGGACCAGGCGCGACTCGCCCAACTCCTCACCCTGGGGCGGCAGCGGCTGCCGTCCGTTTTGCAGAGCCGTTGGCAGGATGCCGAGGCTCGGCAGCGCTGGACCCAGGGTGCGGTGTTGGAGGCGCAGCAGCGTCTTCTGGGGCGGCGGTTTACCATCGAGCACGCGCCGGGTTTGCCCGCTGCCGAGCAGGCGGCGCTGCGCAACCTGTGCCCGGACCGGGAGGTGGTCTTTGCGCAGCTGGATGACCTGCAGGCCGGTCTGCGCGTCAGCACCTCGGGCGCGATGCTGGATGCTTCGCTGGCCAGTCTGCTCACTGACCGCGAGCGACTCGACAGCCAGCTGCTGGCCATCTATCAGGACATGCCCGACCCCGAGACCCAGGCCGATGCATGAGGCTCGCATCCAGTCCGTGGGCGGGCCGGTGGTCCATGCCCTCACGGACGCGCCGTTCCAATTACTTGAGGCGGTTCAGGTGGGTGAGCTTGGTTTGCCAGGCGAGGTGATCCAGCTCCACAGCGGGCGGGTCGTGGCTCAGGTTTACGACGACACCACGGGCTTACGTCCCGGTGACCCGGTCATCGGCACCGGTCAGCCCCTCTCGGTACCGCTGGGGCCATGGTTGCTGGGCAGGATTTTCGATGGCCTGCTGCGGCCCCTGGACGCCGCCGGTGCAGCCTTCATCGGTCCGGGCAGCGTCAGCACGCCTGCGATAGAGGCGCAGCATGCCTTCCAGCCGGACGCTCGGGTCGGTGCAAGGTTACGTCCAGGTCAGGCGCTGGGTCGGGTTGCCCTTCCCGGACGCGAATTGCCGCTGCTGGTGCCACTCCACCGCGCGGGAACGCTGGAGTGGATCGCCCCAGCCGGCTCCTATCCAGCCGATGAGGTCGTCGCTCGCGTTCGTTCGCCGGAGGGTGCGGATCCCAGCCCGCTCACCTTAACCGAGCATTGGCCAGTGCGCCGGCCGCGGCCTGTGGCCGCGCGCCTGACCCCAGGCCGGCCGGTCATCACCGGCCAGCGCATTCTCGACACTCTGTTCCCGGTGCCCCGGGGTGGGCGCGCCGCGCTGCCGGGTGGCTTTGGCACCGGCAAGACGATTCTGCAGGAGGCCCTGGCCAAGTGGTGCGATGCGGACGTCATCGTCTATGTGGGCTGCGGCGAGCGCGGTAACGAGATGGCGGAAGTGCTGGACGAATTCCCCCAGTTGGAAGACCCGCGCACGGGCCGACCGCTGATGGAACGCACGGTCATTATCGCCAATACCTCCAACATGCCGGTCGCCGCGCGGGAAGCCAGTGTGTATACGGCGATTACCGTGGCCGAGTATTTTCGCGACTGCGGGTTGCACGTGGCTCTGATGGCGGATTCCACCAGCCGCTGGGCCGAGGCCCTGCGGGAGCTGTCCGGGCGGCTGGGCGAGTTGCCCAGCGAGTCCGGTTATCCGGCTTATCTGAGCGCGCGCCTGGCAGACTTCTACGAGCGGGCGGCGCGGGTCGAGACCCTTGCAGGTGCCGAGGGCTCGGTGACCATCATCGGGGCCATCAGTCCGCCAGCGGGCGATTTCTCTGAGCCGGTCACGACCCACACCAAGCGCTATGTGCGCTGTTTCTGGGGGCTGGATCGCGGTCGCGCTCAGGCCCGCTTTTATCCGGCCATTCATCCCTTGCTGTCGTACTCGGAAGAAGCCGACACGCTGGCACCGTGGTGGCGGGAGCAGGGCAATGGGGACTGGTCCCGACACCGCCAGCGGGTGCTTACGCTGCTGGAGGAGCAGGCTCGTCTGGAGCGCATGGCGCGTATCGTGGGCAAGGACGCGCTACCCCCGGGCCAGCAGGTGACGCTGTTGAATGCGGAGCTGATCAATGACGGCTTCCTGCGCCAGTCGGCTTTCTCGGTGGTTGATCGTTACTGCTCGCCGACCCGGCAGACCAAAATGTTGCGGCTGTTGGTGCGGTTTACCGAGTTGGCCGACGCGGCTGTTGGCTCCGGGGTGACGCCTGCCGCCATTGCGGCCCTGCCCATCTTGCGGCGCCTGCAGCGCCTGGGTGAGGAGGTGGGCGAGGATGCAATCCCGCAGCTGGACGTGCTGTGGGATCAGCTGGAAATGGCTTTTGCCGATCTTGCGGGTGGGCCCTGAATGCGCGCGCGCTTGGTCGCCAAAGACGCAGCCCTGAGCCTGGAGGGTTCCCTGCTGTACCTCAAACGCACCGTGGACGTGGGTCTCAACGCCGCGGTGCGCATTGTCGGCGCCGACGGCCGACCCCGGGTGGGGCGGGTGACCGGGATCGACGAGCAGCGCATGATCGTTCAGGTGCTCGAGGATGCGACGGGACTGAGCTTGTCCCGCACCCGTGTCGAGCTTGATCCACAGCCGCTGCACTGCACCCTGGGGCCTGGTCTGCTTGGTCGCGTGTTCGACAGCGTCGGTCGGCCGCTGGATGACGGCCCACCCTTGCCCGCAAAACGCCGCATGCGCGTTGATGGTCTGGCCATTAATCCGGCGCGGCGCGCGCTGCCCCGGGATTTCATCGAGACCAGCATCTCCACCATCGACCTCATGAACAGCGTGGTGCGCGGGCAGAAGCTGCCCCTGTTTTCCGGCGGTGGCCTGCCCCACGATCGGCTGGCGACGGAAATCGCGCTGCGCGCGCGGCTGCGTGGAGACCTGACTGAGGAATTTTGCGTGGTGTTTGTGGGTATCGGCGTGTCCCATGACAGTGCCGAGCAGTTTCGCGCGGCCATGGAAGAAAGCGGCGCCCTGGCGCATACGACCATTTTTCTCAACCGGGCCGACGAGCCCAGCAGTCAACGCTTGCTGACACCCCGCTTCGCGTTGACGGCGGCGGAGTACCTGGCGTTCGAGGAAGGCCGTCATGTGCTGGTGGTGATGACGGACATGACCAACTATTGCGAGGCCCTGCGGGAAGTGTCGGCCAGCCATGGGGAGATTCCCAGCCGCAAGGGCTATCCGGGCTATCTCTATTCGGATCTGGCCAGCATCTATGAGCGCGCCGGGTCCATCGCTGGGCTGCCGGGTAGCATTACCCAGCTGCCCATTCTCACCATGCCGGGTGACGACATCAGCCACCCCATTCCGGACCTGACCGGCTACATCACCGAGGGCCAGATTGTGCTGGATCGAGGCCTGGACCGGCGCGGCATCTATCCGCCGGTGCAGGTGCTGCCCAGTCTGTCCCGGTTGATGGATGCGGGCACCGGCGAAGGCTTTACGGATGCCGATCATCCCGCGCTGGCGCAGCAGCTGTTTGCTGCCTATGCCCGGGCCACGCGGGTGCGGGTGCTGGCCAGCGTCATGGGTCAGGAGGGGCTGCCGGATGTGGACCGGCAATACCTTGTGTTCGGTGACCGTTTCGAACAGGAGCTGGTTCACCAGGAGGGCGGCCGGACGCTGGAGGAGAGCATGGCCATCGGCTGGCGTTTGTTGACCAGTCTGCCGGTCTCAGAGCTGACTCGGCTCAGTGACCAGCAGATCTCGCTGCATGTGGCGGGCGCACCCGATGGCTGATGGCGACGCGCCGGTCTCGGCGACGCGGGGCGTGCTGCTGGAGCTCAAAGAAGAGCGCCGGCTGATGCAGGAGAGCTACGCCTTTCTCGACGAAAAACGCATTCTGCTGGCCACGGAAATCCTGCAACAGCTGCGGCGTTATCAAGGGTTGTTGAGTGACTTTGAGGCTACCTATGGGGCAGCCGCCAGGGCACAGCATGCCGCCGTGCGCCGGCATGGGCTGCAGGGCTTGCTGGTGTATCCTGCGGCCTATATCGAGGCGGATGCGCTGACCATCAGCAGCCGCAATTTTCTGGGTTTGAGCCTGAGCGAGGCCCACCTGGCGCTGGACGAGCGCCCGCTGCCGCCGGCTGTCCGGCCGTCGCCGGAAGCCAATGTCTGCCGCGAACAGGCCCGGGCGCTGCTGGCCCGGGCCCCGGAGCTGGCCGCCACGGCGCGCAACATTGCGGTATTGTCCGCCGAATACACGCGCACGGAACGGCGAGCCAGAGCCCTGGAAAACATACTGCTGCCTGACATCGAGGCGGATCTCATGACCATTGAGGAGCAACTGGAGGCCGTGGAGCAGGAGGAAGCCCTGCGGGTGCGCAATGCCAGCGAGCGCTGACGTCATGCACTGAACCTGATAGCCTGGCTTCAGGCCGCCGCGCTGGTGGTACGGGCCGGGCAAGGCTGGCAAGCAGCAGTCTGCGTTGTAGAGGATAAAAAGACGGGTGGAGTAAACGCATGCACAAGGGTTATCTGGACACTGCCGACGGACAGATTCACTACTGGAGCGAGGGCAGCGGGCCTGATCTTCTGGCCATTCACCAGGCCGGCCAGTGTTCCGAGGAATACCGCGGCCTGGCCGCACAATTAAGGGACAGTTACCGTATCTGGGCGATCGATCTCCCGGGCCATGGACCCTCGGAAAACCCCGCCCAGGAGTTCGAGGTGGACGACTACACGCGCGTCACCACGGCGTTGCTGGACGCCCAGGATATCCACAACGTGAGTATTCTGGGTCACCACGGCGGTTCTTCCATTGCCATCGATATTGCCGCCGCGCAGCCAGAGCGGGTGCGAGCCTTGATTCTTTCCGGCTGCGGCATTCGCACGCCCGAGGAAACCCAGGCGCTGTTGGCCCAGCGCGGCACGCGCAAGGTGTCCATCGAAAACGACGGCGAGTTCCTCACAGGCATGTGGGGTCGTTACGTGGCGCTCACCAGCGATACCACGCCGGCTGCGGATACCCTGCGACCGTTCCTGATCGCCCAGGCCCAGCAGCTGCGCCCCTACGATGCCCATGACGCGATTCTGCGCTGGGACCGCAAGCCGCGGCTGGAGAAAGTGCAGTGCCCGGTGCTGCTGTTGCAGGGCGAGCTGGACTCTTTCGTTAATCGTCAGGAGGCGCTGCTGGAGATGATCCCCGGCAGCCGCCGGGAAGTGATTCCCGACCGGGGTGCGTTCATGTTCTACGAAGATCCGGCCACCTGTGCGCGAGTGATCGGCGGCTTTCTCGATGCCCTGTAGTCAGTTGGCTGCGACCGGCAGGGCGATGTCACCGCCGCCGAAGCCGTAGCGCAGGCTCAGGCCGATCAGCAGCACGTCATAGTCGTAGGGCTGAGCCCCCAGGCTCAGCACCGTGGGAATGGTCAAGGGGCCCACGCCGGCCAGCGCCCAGTCCTCCATCTTGAAATCTTCGTAGCGGAGTTCCAGTCGGGCATGGAGGCGCTCCGACCAGCGATAGCTGGCCATGAGTCGCAGCGAATTCAGGTCGGACTCAATGTCCGGGAAGCGGCTGTTGCTGCCGCCGGCGGAGAGCACGGTCGTTTCACTGCTGCCGTCCGCGTGGGTGTAGTCCAGGGTCAGGTCAATCTTGTCGGACAGCGCGCTGGTGCGAACGCCCAGGCCGTAGGTTTGAAAGGCGTCGGCGGTGCTGGCGCGCCAGTCGGGCGGCCCCGCGAACTCGCTGCCGGCCTGATCCGCATCCATGTCCTCCCAGCTGCTGTGCAGATAAAGCGAGGTCTCGGCCGAGGCCTGCCAGGCAACATCAAAGCCGTAGCGGGTCGCGTCGCTGTTCAACAGACCCAGGACAGAGCGCGTGTAGCTGTCGTCTGCGTACCTGGCGCTGGCGCTGACCGTGATGTTCCTATCCGGCAGCGCCGCGGAAGCCGTCAGCTCGATGAACTCGCGATAGCGGTAGGCCAGATTGTATTTGCGCAGCAGCGGGTTCTGGCCCAGGCTGGCGGCTAAGCTGGTGTCGTACTGGTCGATATCGCGGCGCGCGGTACCGGCTTTGGCATTCACGTCGAGCCAGGCATTGGGCCGCCAGCGCAGCCGGCCCCAACCGATGTCCTCGGTCTGCTCGGCCACTTCCTGCAGATCCCGCTCCAGCTCCTTGCGCTCGTAGCCGCCGGAAAGCCGCAGCGTG
>JBFFHS010000090.1:0-14269 GCA_041556855.1 Gammaproteobacteria bacterium | reverse complement strand
GTCAGCGTGGCTGGCCAGCATCTTCAGCAGCAGCAAACCCCCCAGGCTGTGCCCGACCAGATGGACCTTCCCCGCGGGCAGCTCGTCGACGAACTGTTTAAGACGCTGGGCGTTGTCGTCAAAGGACTGGGTGACCGAGTGGTAACTGAACTGGCGTGGCGAGAATCCCGCCTCGCCGATCCGGCGCCGCAACAACCCCGACTCGACGCCGTTCATCCACAAGCCGTGCACAAAAACCACGGTGTCCATGGGTTAAGCGCCCAGCCGCTTAAGGGCCTCGCGGTTCGTCCAGGAGCTCACCCGCTGGATGGCATCGGCATGGGACAGCCAGCAGTACGTGCTGTGCTCGGCCGGGTCCAGGCGAACGGGGCCCGTCGCCGGCACCTGCAGATACCACACATGCTCCACGTTCTCCGTCACCCCCGGGCCGTACTGGTCGCGATATTGAGGCAGAATGGTAAAGGTGTGGCTCAGGCCCGCATCCACCAGGTTCATCGCCGCAAGACCCGTCTCTTCCATGACCTCCCGCCGGGCTGCCGCCGCGGGGCTCTCACCCCATTCCAGACTGCCCGTCACCGATTGCCAGAAGCCTGCCGGGCGCCGCCGCTCCAGCAGCAGACAGTCCCCCGGCGGGGTGTGGATCACCACCAGCACCGACTCGGGGCGGCGGTGGTGCGGGGTCGGCATCAGGCAGCAGGGCCCTTGCGCACGCGGATCCCCACCTCTTTGAGCTGCGCGGGAGTTGCGTCACTCGGCGCGCCGGTCAATGGACAGGCCGCCGTCTGGGTCTTGGGGAAGGCGATGACGTCGCGAATGCTGTGGGCGCCGGCCAGCAGCATGACCAGCCGGTCCAGGCCAAAGGCTATGCCACCGTGGGGTGGGCAGCCATACTGCAGCGCCGTGAGCAGAAAGCCGAATTTCTCGGCGGCCTCTTCCGGGGTGATGCGGAGCACGTCGAAGACGGCCTGCTGCATGGCCTGAGTGTGAATACGCACCGAGCCACCGCCCAGCTCGGTACCGTTGAGCACCATATCGTAGGCGCGCGACAGGCTGCCGCCCGGATCCGCCTTGAGCGCCGCCGGGCTGTCGGTGGCCGGCGCGGTGAACGGGTGATGCAGCGCCGTCCAGTCACCGCGGTCATCGCGCTCGAACATGGGGAATTCCACCACCCAAAGGGGCTGCCAGCCGGGCTGCAGCAAACCCCGATCCTGGCCGACGCGAAGCCGCAGGGCGCCGAGGGCGTCATTCACGATGCCTGCACGATCAGCGCCAAAGAACACAAGATCGCCACTTTTAGCCCCCGTTTTCTCCAGAACGCCCTCCACGGCCGCATCCGGCAGGAACTTCAAAATAGGCGACTGCAGCCCCTCCCGGCCGGCATCCCGGTCATTCACCTTGATATAGGCCAGGCCCTTGGCGCCGTAGCGGCCGACGAAAGCGGTGTAGTCGTCAATCTCCTTGCGAGTCAGGCTGCCGCCATCGGGGACGCGCAGCGCGGCCACGCGGCTGCCCGGATCCTCAGCCGGCCCGCGGAACACCTTGAACTCAACATCCGTAAACAGCTCTTTCACCTCGACCAGCTCCAGGTCGATTCGCAGATCCGGCTTGTCTGAGCCAAAGCGGGCCATGGCCTCGGCATGGCTCATACGCGGGAAGGGATCAGGCAGATCCACCTCCAGCACCTGCCTAAACGTGCGCCGGATCAGCCCCTCCATCAGGGTCATGATGGCGGGCTCATCCATGAAGCTGGTCTCGATATCCAGCTGGGTGAACTCGGGTTGGCGATCGGCGCGCAGATCCTCGTCCCGAAAACAACGCACGATCTGATAGTAGCGGTCGAAGCCGGACATCATCAGCAGCTGCTTGAACAGCTGGGGCGACTGGGGCAGGGCGAAAAACTGTCCGGGGTGGGTCCGGCTGGGCACCAGGTAATCCCGGGCGCCCTCGGGCGTCGCCTTGGTGAGCATGGGTGTTTCCACATCCACGAACCCGCGCTGATCCAGGAAGTCGCGCAACGCCCGGGTGGTCTTGTGGCGCAGCAGGAGATTGGCCTGCATCGCCTCACGGCGCAGATCCAGATAGCGGTAGCGCAGCCGCAGCTCCTCGCTGGCATGCTCGTCGTGATGGAACGGCGGGGTTGCGCTGTCGTTGAGCACGTTGAGTTCGGCCGCCAGCACCTCCACTTCACCGGTGGCCATGGCCGGATTCACCGTGCCTTCGGGCCGCTCGCGAACCCGTCCGGTAATGGCAAGCACGTACTCCCCGCGCACCCGCTCGGCCTTGGCGAACACCTCGGGCACATCCGGATCAAAAACCACCTGCAGCAAACCCTCGCGATCCCGCAGGTCGATGAAAATCACCCCGCCGTGGTCGCGTCGCCGGTGTACCCAGCCGGTCACCTGCACCGTCTCACCGATCAGCGAGGCGTCGATCTGGCCGCAATAGTGAGTACGCATGGGAGTCCCAGTTCTGCCGGCGGGCGGGAAGGGAGAGTACGGGCTGGCGCGCAGGCGCGCAAGCCGCTTCAGTCAGCGCTTTTTGCGCCGTCGGTTTTCCCGCTGCCGGTTTTCGCAGCGTCTTTACTGGTCTTGTCGGTCTTGTCGGTCTTGTCGGTCTTGTCCTTCTTTTCCGGCGCTGAGCTGTCGGCCAGATTGCGCTTGTTGTCCTTCTTGAAGTCGGTCTCGTACCAACCGCTGCCCTTCAAGCGAAACGAGGGCGCCGAGATCAGCTTGCGCAGGGTCTCCTCGGAACAGGACGGACAAAATTTCAACGGCTCTTCGTCCACCTTCTGCAGGGCATCCAGAACGTGCCCACAGGCATCACACTTGTATTCGTAGATCGGCATAGTTCGCTGTCAGGCGGCGACCGCCTTTTCCTTGCTGAATTCCAAACCCTCAGCGCCGCTGGTCACCGCAATCGTGTCCCCCGGAGCGAAATCGCCGCGCAGGATACGCTCCGCCAGCGGATTCTCCAACTGCTGCTGAATGGCGCGCTTCAAAGGGCGAGCGCCGTACACGGGATCAAAGCCGGCGCCGGCCAGTCGGGTGCGGGCCGCCTCATCCAGAGACAGCGTGATGTCCCGCTCGCCAAGCCGGTCGTGCAGGTAGGCCAGCTGTATGTCGACGATCTTGCGGATGTGCTCTTCGGCCAGCGGGTGGAACACGACCGCGTCATCGATACGGTTCAGGAACTCCGGCCGGAAATGCTGCCCGACGATTTCCATGACTGCCGCCTTCATGCGCGCGTAGTTCTCCTCGCCAGCCAGCTCCTGGATGCGCTGGCTGCCCAGGTTGGAGGTCATGACAATCACGCTGTTGCGAAAATCCACGGTTCGGCCGTGACCGTCGGTGAGGCGGCCATCGTCCAACACCTGCAACAGCACGTTGAACACGTCCGGGTGCGCCTTTTCCACCTCGTCCAGAAGAACGACCGAATAGGGTTTGCGTCGGACGGCCTCGGTGAGATAGCCACCCTCCTCGTAGCCCACGTACCCCGGCGGTGCGCCGATCAACCGGGCGACGGAGTGCTTCTCCATGAATTCCGACATGTCGATGCGCACCATGGCCTCTTCGGTATCGAACAGAAATTCCGCCAGCGCCTTGGTGAGCTCGGTCTTGCCCACGCCCGTCGGGCCGAGGAACAGGAATGACCCGTTGGGCCGGTTCGGATCGCTCAAGCCCGCCCGGGCGCGGCGTATGGCATTGGATACGGTTTCCAGGGCCTCCCGCTGACCCACGACCCGCGCCTCCAGGAAACTTTCCATCTGCAGCAATTTTTCCCGCTCGCCCTCGAGCATCTTGGACACGGGAATGCCGGTCCATTTGGAGACGACCTCGGCCACCTCCTCGTCGCCCACTTTGTTGCGAACCAGCTCGAAGCTTTGGGCTTCCGCGGAAGCCGCCTGCTGCAACGCCTTTTCCAGCTCCGGAATGCGGCCATACTGCAGCTCCGACATGCGCGCCAGATCACCAGCCCGCCGCGCCGTCTCGAACTCCAGCCGGGCACGCTCCAGATCTTCCTTGGTATGGGTCGCGCCCTGCATGGCCGCCTTCTCCGACCGCCATAGCTCCTCCAGATCGGCAAATTCCTTCTCCAGCCGGCCAATCTGGTCTTCCAAGTCTTCAAGACGGCGCTTGGAGGCCTCGTCGGACTCCTTCTTCAGGGCCTCTCGCTCGATCTTCAGCTGTATCAAGCGGCGCTCCAGCCGATCCATTTCCTCGGGCTTGGAATCGATCTCCATGCGGATCCGGGACGCGGCCTCGTCGATCAGGTCGATCGCCTTGTCGGGCAGTTGCCGGTCACTGATGTAACGATGAGACAAAGTAGCGGCAGCAACGATGGCGGGATCAGTGATATCCACGCCATGGTGTACCTCGTAGCGTTCCTTGAGACCGCGCAGAATCGCGATGGTGTCCTCCACGCTGGGCTCATCCACCAGGACCTTTTGAAAACGCCGCTCCAGGGCAGCATCCTTTTCCACGTATTTGCGATACTCATCCAGGGTGGTGGCACCCACGCAATGCAGCTCGCCGCGGGCCAGCGCCGGTTTGAGCATGTTGCCGGCGTCCATGGCGCCCTCCGCCTTGCCGGCGCCCACCATCGTATGCAGCTCGTCGATGAACAGAATGACCTGACCCTCCTGTTTGGCCAGGTCGTTGAGCACCCCCTTGAGGCGTTCCTCAAACTCACCGCGGAACTTGGCGCCGGCGATCAAGGCGCCCAGATCCAGCGACAAAATACGCTTGTGCTTCAGACCTTCGGGCACTTCGCCGTTAATAATGCGCTGGGCGAGGCCCTCCACAATTGCTGTCTTGCCCACGCCCGGTTCGCCGATCAGAACCGGATTGTTCTTGGTGCGGCGCTGCAGCACCTGGACCGTGCGGCGAATCTCGTCGTCGCGACCAATGACAGGATCCAGCTTGCCCTGCTCGGCGCGCTCGGTGAGATCGATGGTAAAGCGCTCCAGCGCCTGCCGGGTGTCCTCCGCATTGGGGTCGTTCACCGGCGCCCCGCCACGCAGGTCGTCGATGGCTTTCTCCACGGCGCCGCGAACCACGCCGGCGGCCGCCAACATCTGGCCCAGCTCCCCTTTGTTGCTGACCGCGGCCAATAGAAACAGCTCGCTGGAAATGTAGGCATCACCCTTGTCCTGGGCCAGCTTATCGGTCACGTTCAGCAGCTTGCCCAGGTCGTTGGAGAGGTGTACCTCGCCGGCGGCGCCCTGCACCTGGGGGAGGCGCTCCAAAGCCTCACCCAGCTGGGAGCGCAGCAGATTGACATTGGCCCCCGCCTTGGCCAGCAGGGGCCGCAGGCTGCCGCCGCCCTGGTCCAAGAGCGCCACCAGCAGATGGATGGGCTCAATGAACTGATGGTCCCGCCCAACGGCCAACGACTGGGCTTCCTGGAGCGCCAGCTGGAATTTTGCGGTCAGCTTGTCCATGCGCATGGCATGCCCTCGCAGCAATCACTGCCTAGTTAAATGGGGTCCCGGCGGCTGACTTCAATACCCCCTGGGCGCCGCCTGGGGCTTATCCCTTGAACCGGTCAGGGGCCAGGATCGCGCCAAATCAGGGCCGCCATGCGGCCGCAGGGCGCCTGGCGCCGATGGGAGAAGAAGCGGGGGTCGCTGTGGGCGCACAAGCTGCCGCCGTACACCGCCGTGACCCCGGCGGCCCCCAGGGCGAGCCGGGCCGCCAACATCAGATCCGCCTGCCAGCGGCCGGCAGCGTTGGCGGTCAGCGCGGCCCCCAGCCGCGGATCAGCGCCCGTCAGCGCGTCATGCACATCCGGGCCCACCTCGTAGGCGGGCGCCGTGATGGCCGGACCGAGCCAGGCCAGCATGGCCTCGGGTGGGCCGCCCAGCATGCCCACCGCATTGGCCAACACGCCCGCGGCAAGTCCACGCCAGCCGGCATGGGCAACCCCCACCGCCGAACCATCCCGCCGCGCCAGCAGCACCGGCAGGCAGTCCGCCGTGAGCACGGCACACACCACGCCTGCCGCCTCGGTCACGGCGCCATCCCCAGCGCCCACCGCCTCCGCGGGCAGCCGCAGCACCCGCGACCCATGAACCTGGGCCAGCCAGCGGGGCGCTTCCGGCAGTGACAGTGCGGCCTCAAGCCGGCGCCGGTTTTCAGTCACCCGATCCGGGTCATCGCCCACATGATCCCCCAGATTCAGGCTGGCGTAGGCACCCGTGCTGACGCCCCCGGCCCGGGTGGTCACGCCGGCACGCACGCCGGGCGGCGCGGGCCAGTCCGGCTCAATCAGCATCACCGCTGCGCCTCCTTGCCGACGTCGGCACGCAGCGCCGCCAGCAGGTTTGCCATGTCATCCGGCAGGGTGGCCATGAAGTGCAGGGGCTCGCCAGTGATGGGATGGGCCAGCGCGATCTCGCTGGCGTGCAGAGCCTGGCGCGGGAAGTTGCGCAGCTGCTCCGCCAGCTCCGGTGCCGCGGCGGGCGGCAGCTTCGGCCGGCCACCGTAGAGCCGGTCACCGACCAGCGGATGCCGAATGTGGGCCATATGCACCCGGATCTGGTGGGTCCGCCCGGTGTCCAGCTCGACGCGCAACAGGGTGTGGGCGCGAAATCGTTCTGCGACCCGGTAGTGGGTCCGCGCCTCGCGGCCCCCGTGGCTCAGCACCGCCATCCGCAGCCGGTCTCGGGGGTGGCGGCCGAGGGCAGCGTCCACTGTGCCGCCACCGACGACCACGCCCTGGCAGATGGCCTGATACCGGCGCTTGATGGCGCGGCGTTCCAACTGCTCGACGAGGGCGCGATGGGCGGCCAGTGTCCGGGCCACCAGCAGCAACCCCGTGGTGTCCTTGTCCAGTCGGTGGACAATCCCTGCCCGGGGCAGCTCGGCCAGTCCAGCGTCCAGGTACAGCAGGGCATTCTGCAGGGTGCCGGTGGGATTCCCGGCGCCTGGATGAACCACCAGGCCGGCGAGTTTGTCGATGACCAGAAGCTGGCTGTCCTCCCAGACCACCTTCAGCGGGATCGCCTCGGGAGCTGCGGGCCCGAGCTCGGCAAGTTGCGCATCCAGGCTCAGGGCCTGACCCACCTTGACCCGAGTTCGGGGAATCACTGGGTTACCGTCCAGGCGCAGCGCTCCGCATTCGATCCACTGCTTGATGCGGCTGCGGGAAAACTCCGGCCACAGGGCGGCGGCCGCCTGATCCAGGCGCCGGTCGGCCCACTTTTCTGGAATCAAAGCCTCGCGCTGTATCCGGGTCATGGCCAAGATGCCTGGCGGCAGCAAACTTTCGGCTATACTCGCCGGTCGAAACACGAACGATGGCGATGAATCCAGTCACATGCAAGGCTAACCGGCTGCTCCTGGCCGCCCTGCTCGGGGCCCTCCTGGTGAGTGCATGTGGCCGCAAGGACGACATCGTCCAGGGGCCCGACGCGCTCAATGAGCGCGCCGAGAAGAGTCTGGGCAACGGCAACTACGCCAACGCCATCATTTACCTGGAGCAGCTGGAGGCCCGCTACCCCTTCAGCAATTTTTCCAAGCAGGCCCAGCTGGACCTGATCTACGCCTACTACAAGAATGCGGAGCCGGAGTCGGCGGCGGATGCGGCGGATCAGTTCATGCGGGAGAACCCCACCCATCCCCGGGTGGACTACTGCCTCTACATGAAGGGCGTGATCTTCTTCGACCAAGACGCCAATTTTTTAGAGAAGCTGTTTCGCGTTGACATGTCGGAGCGGCCGCCGCGCAATACCATGCGCGCCTTCTCCTCGTTCCAGGAGCTGTTGCGTCGTTTCCCGGACAGCGAGTACGTGCCCGACGCCCAGCAGCGCATGATTTATCTTCGCAACCGGCTGGCTGAGTACGAAAACCACGTGGCGACCTACTACGTTCGCCGGGGCGCCTTTGTGGCGGCGGCCAACCGGGCCAAATTTGCCGTGGAAAATTTTCCCGGCGCGCCGGCGCTGAAGGATTCACTGGATATCATGATCCAGTCCTACCGCAAGCTGGGAATGAACGACCTGGCCGCTGATGCGGAACGCGTCAGGCGGGAGACTTACGGCGACAGCTAGCCCTGGACATCCTGGGAACCGGCGTAGCCTGACGTAATGGGATAACGCCAGTCGCGGCCGAAGGCCCGGGAGCTCACCCTGACCCCGGGGGGCGCCTGGCGCCGTTTGTATTCATTGCGCTGAACCTGGCGCAGAATCCGGCCCACCGTGGCCCGATCGAAACCCAGTTCCACGATCTGTTCCACCGTGTAGTCCCGTTCTATGAAGGCCTCGAGAATCGGGTCGAGAATGTCATAAGGCGGCAGCGAATCCGTATCTTTCTGGTCCGGCGCAAGCTCTGCCGAGGGGGGTCGCTCGATGACCCGCTGGGGAATCACGGCGCCGCGTTCATTACGATAGCGGGCCAGCCGATACACCAGCGTCTTGCTGCAGTCCTTGAGCGGCGCGAAACCGCCGGCCATATCGCCATAAAGGGTGGCGTAACCGACCGCCATCTCACTCTTGTTACCGGTCGTGAGCAGCATGCTGCCCAGCTTGTTGGAGATGGCCATGAGCAGGACGCCGCGACAGCGGGACTGGATATTCTCCTCGGTGGTATCCGCCGGGAGTCCGGCAAACAGGTCGCCCAGAACGTTAAGGGTCGCTTTAAACATGGATTCAATCGACAGCACGTCGTAGCGCACGCCCAGGCGTTCGGCCTGCTCAGCGGCATCCGCCAGGGACATATCCGAGGTAAAACGTGACGGCATCATCACCGCATGCACCCGGTCCGCCCCCAGGGCATCCACGGCGATGGCCAGCGTCAGCGCCGAATCGATGCCCCCGGACAACCCGAGCACGACGCCGGGAAAGCCATTCTTGTTGACATAGTCCCGAGTGCCCAGGATCAGGGCCTCGTACACGCTGTGCTCCAGCCGCTGCTCGGCGGCCACCGACCCGGCAGCCACCTGGACAGCGGCAGCGCTGGTGGCCAACTCGACCGCGAAGATATCCTCCACAAAGGGCGGCGCCCGGAATCGGACCTCGCCCGCGCCGTCCATCACGAACGAACCCCCGTCGAACACCAGTTCGTCCTGACCGCCGACCATATTCACGTACACGACCGGCACGCCGGCGGCCCGGGCCCGCTCCCGCAGCACGGTCTCGCGGGTACGCTGCTTGTGGATGCGGTAGGGCGAACCGTTGATGCACAAAATCGCATCAGCGCCGGCGGCCGCGAGCTGCCGGGACGGGGCTTCGTCCCAGAGATCCTCGCAGATGGTCAACCCGAAGGCTTTGCCCTCGAGATCCGCAAGCGTAACCTCAACCCCGGGAGCGAAATAGCGTTTCTCGTCGAAGACGGCATAGTTGGGCAGAGAGTGTTTGCGATAGTGGGCGATACGCGCGCCGTCACGAAACAGACTGGCGGCGTTATACAGGTGCTCGCCCGCGTACTCGGGATAGCCCAGCATGAGCGTGATACCACTGACAGCCTCGGTCACCCGGGTCAGCGCTTCCGCGATGCGGTGCCGCATGCCACGGTGCAACAGCAGGTCCTCGGGCGGATAGCCGCTCAGGGTCAACTCCGGAAACAGGACCAAGGAGCAATTCAGCTCGTCCCGCGCCCTGCGCGCAGCCGCCACCACCTTGTCCGCATTGGCATCAATGGCACCAACATGGAGATTCAGCTGGGCTAGGGCGAGTCTCACCCCAGTGCCTTGGCCATGGCGCTCCCCAGTTCCGCCGGCGAGCGGACGGTCACGACACCCGCAGCGTCAAGCGCGGCATACTTCTCCGCCGCCGTCCCCTTGCCGCCGGAAATGATGGCGCCAGCATGGCCCATGCGCTTCCCCGGCGGCGCCGTAACCCCGGCGATATAGGCCACCACGGGCTTGGTCACATGCTCTTGAATATAGGCAGCGGCTGCTTCCTCGTCGGAGCCGCCGATTTCTCCCACCAGGATGATGCCCTCGGTGGCGTCGTCTGCCTGAAACAGCGCCAGACAATCGATGAAATCCATCCCGCGCACGGGATCACCGCCGATGCCCACGCAGGTGGTCTGGCCGAGGCCGTGGTTGGTGGTCTGGAACACGGCTTCATAGGTCAGGGTGCCGGACCGGGAAATGATGCCTACCCGGCCGGGCTGGTGGATAAAGCCCGGCATGATGCCGATCTTGCATTCGCCGGGCGTGATGATCCCGGGGCAGTTGGGTCCGATCAGGCGACAGCCGTGGTCATCCAGCACTGCTTTCACCCGCACCATGTCCAGCACGGGGATACCCTCTGTGATACAGACGATCAACTCGATGCCGCCGTCCGCCGCCTCCATGATGGCATCCGCAGCATAGGCAGCCGGCACATAGATCATGCTGACGGTCGCACCCGTTTGCCGCACGGCATCAACCACCGTGTCGAACACGGGCAAGCCCAGATGTTCTTCACCGCCCCGCCCCGGGGTCACCCCCGCCACGAGTTTGGTGCCGTACTCAAGGCACTGTTCGGAATGGAAGCTGCCCTGGCGGCCCGTCAGCCCCTGGCAGATGACCTTGCTGGCGCTGTTCACCAGAATGCTCATGACGCGGCTCCGGCCGCCATGGCCACCGCCTTGGTCGCTGCGTCGGTCAAATCTGACGCTGCCGTGATCGCCAGACCACTCGCGTCCAACAACCGGCGGCCCTCGGTCACCTTCGTGCCTTCCAGGCGCACCACCACCGGCACGGTCACACCCACGTCCTGGACGGCGGCGACGATGCCTTCGGCGATCAGATCGCAGCGCACGATACCGCCGAAAATATTGACCAGGATCGCCCGGACTTTCGGGTTCGCCAGGATAATCTTGAAAGCCTCGGTGACTCGCTCGGCAGTAGCGCCGCCGCCCACGTCCAGAAAGTTGGCGGGTTCGCCACCGTGCAGCTTGATCAGGTCCATGGTGGCCATGGCCAAACCGGCGCCGTTCACCATACAGGCGATGTTGCCGTCCAGGGAGACGTAGTTGAGATCGTGCTCCCGAGCCTCCCTTTCCATGGGATCCTCCTGGGCAGGATCCCGCAAAGCTTCCAACGCCGCGCGCCGGAACAGCGCATTGTCCTCGACATTGATTTTGGCGTCCAAGGCGACGACCCGCCCATCGGCGGTCACGATCAGCGGGTTAATTTCCACTAAAGACGCGTCGCACTCGTGAAATAGCCGCACCAGCCGGTTAAGAATGTCCGTCAATTCACGCCGCTGGGATTTGTCCAAGCCCAGGCCGAAACCCAGTTGGCGGGCCTGGAAGCTTTGCAGCCCCGCGGCTGGGTGCAGACCCACGGTGAGAATCTTCTCCGGCGTGCTGGCTGCCACCTCTTCAATGTCCATGCCGCCGGCGACGGAAGCCATGACCACGACCTGCTCCCGACCACGATCCACCAGCATACTCAGATAGAGTTCCCGATCGATGGCCGACCCCTGCTCGACGTAGACCGTATCCACCGGCAGCCCCGCGGAACCGCTCTGCTTGGTCACCAGCCGGGTGCCCAGCATGGCCGCGGCATGCTCTCGCACCTCTGCCGCTGAGCGGGCCAGCTTCACGCCGCCGGCCTTGCCGCGCCCCCCCGCGTGGACCTGAGCCTTCACGACCCACAGGTCACCGCCCAACTCCTCGGCTGCCGCGGCCGCCCCGTCGGGGCTGGTCGCCGTCAACCCGGAGGGCACCGGGATGCCGAAATCGGCAAACAGCGCCTTGGCTTGGTATTCATGCAGATTCACACGGCAACCCCACTTACAAAACCGCGCTATTGTGGAGCAAAGGAATCGGGGATAAAAGCGGGGCGCCCGGTGTGACCTGGGTTGCCGGAAGGCGGCGGCTCATCGGGTACAATCCGAGCCATGTCGCTAGCCACCGACGCGCTGAAGCTGACCCGGCGGAGATCCAGCTATTGGACGGCGCCGGATCTGGAGTCCGGCGATTTTCCCTGGCGCGTGCTCAACATTCTCAACGGCTTTCGCCTGATGGTGGGAGCGTTGCTGATTGCCGGATTCTTCCTCAGCGCTGATCCGCGCCTGGTGGGTTCCGCCCACCCGCCCCTGTTCCTCACTTGCCTGGCGGGCTGGTTGACCTTTGGCATTATCAATACGCTGCTGATCCGCCATCGCTGGCCGTCCATGCTGGGCCAGGTGTACACCCAGGTCGGCGTAGACATTCTGGCCGTCACTGCTCTGATGCATGCGGGCGGCGGCATCGGCAGCGGCATCGGTGGTCTGCTGGTCGTGTCTATCGGCGCAGCCAGCCTGCTGGTGCCCGGTCGGGTGGGCTTTCTGTTCGCCGCGCTGGCCACCATGGCGCTGCTGGGCGAACAAACCGTATCTAGTTTGCGCGGCATCACCGACAACGCCGAGTATGCCTCCGCGGGCATTCTCGGCGCGGTGATATTCGTGATCACCCTCGCCGTGCAGCAGCTCAGCCGCCGCGTCCAGGAAAGTGAAGCCCTCGCCCGCCAGCGCGGCGTGGACCTGGCGAATCTGGCCGAGCTTAACGACTACATCATTCAGCGCCTGCGCGAGAGCATCGTGGTCGTCGACGGGGATAACCGGATTCGCCTGATCAACGGCTCCGCCGCCGCTCACCTGGGCGTTGCCGACACTCGCCCCGGCTTGCGGGTCGAGGATGTCGCGCCGGCGCTGCATCGGCAGCTTGGGCGCTGGCGGCAAGGCGGTATGCGCGCCAATGATCGTCCGCTGACCATTACCTCGGCGGACGGATCCACCCTTATCAATCTGAGTTTTGCGCCGCTGGGCGATGACAGCGACAGCGGCATGCTCATCTTTATGGAAGATGCGGGCCTGTTGGCGGAACGGGTTCAGCAGTCCAAGCTGGCCGCCTTGGGCCGCCTCAGCGCCAGCATCGCCCACGAGATTCGCAACCCCATCGGGGCCATGAGCCATGCCGGACAACTGCTCGGCGAATCACCAGCCATCGGTGTGGAGGAACGCCGGCTGACCGACATCATCAGGACCAACTCGGATCGGGTGAGCAACATCGTCGAGAGCGTGCTGGCCCTGTCACGGCGTGACAGCACCAGCCCGGAACGGCTGGCCTTGCGCCCCTGGCTCAACGATTTCTGCGCTGAGTTCACCCGCACCCTCCAGCTCCCTGAGGGTACCGTGACCGTCCTGCCCGGCCCGTCGGATACCCAGGTGCTCATTGATCCCACCCATCTGCACCAGGTGCTGTGGAATCTGTGCGATAACGCGGTGAAGTACGCCAGCGAGACGGCCGGCGCCATTGCCGTGGAACTGAGCTATGGCCGCCTGCACCAGTCCGGGCGACCCTTCCTGGAGATCGCCGACCGGGGACCGGGGATCAGCCCCGACAAGGTGGACGAAGTGTTCGAGCCCTTCTACACGGGCAAGCACGGCGGCACCGGGTTGGGCTTGTTCATCTCCCGGGAACTGTGTGAGTGTAACGGCGCGACGCTGCGCTACGAGCCCCGGGCGGGCGGCGGCAGTATCTTCCGAGTGGTATTCAGCGATCCCGATCGCTGGCGGGCCAACTGAAGGGTGAGCTCATGAACCCAGTGGCATTGGTGGTGGATGACGAGCCGGATATCTGCGAGCTGCTCTCCATCACACTCAACCGCATGGACATCAACACGCGCACCTGCGGCGACGTGGAAAGTGCCAAGGCCTCGCTGCGGCAACGACCCGTGGATCTGTGCCTCACGGACATGCGCCTGCCCGATGGCAGCGGCCTGGATCTGGTGGAATGGATTCAGGATGAAGCGCCCGGTATCCCCGTGGCGGTGATCACTGCCCACGGCAGCGTGGAAGCCGCGGTGAGGGCGCTGAAGCTCGGCGCCTTTGATTTTGTGTCCAAACCGCTCGACCTGAATGATCTGCGCAAACTGGTCACGGCGGCGCTGAAGCTGCGCAGCGAAGCGTTGTCCCCGGATGCCGAAGATGCCCAGGACCTGCTGGGTGAATCGCCGGCCATGGAACGGGTGCGGGCATTGATTGCCAAGGTCTCCCGCAGCCAGGCCCCGGTGCATATCTCCGGCGAATCCGGGACCGGCAAGGAGCTGGTCGCACGCATGATCCACGACGCAGGCCCGCGCCGGGACGGGCCGTTTGTACCCATTAACTGCGGCGCCATACCCACGGAGCTGATGGAAAGCGAGTTCTTCGGCCACCGCAAGGGCAGCTTCACCGGCGCCGTAAGCGACAAGGTGGGCCTGTTTCAAACCGCCGAAGGCGGCACCCTTTTTCTCGACGAGGTGGCCGATCTGCCCCTGCATATGCAGGTGAAACTGCTGCGGGTCATTCAGG
>JBFFHS010000089.1:0-14287 GCA_041556855.1 Gammaproteobacteria bacterium | reverse complement strand
CGTGCATGAAGGCTGCAGCTCGAAGCGGTAAAACGACGCGGAGGTATCGTCCGCGATGAACTCCTGGGCGACGTCGGAGTACAGCATCCAGGTCGTCCAGGTCAGGTTGCCCAGATCGGCGGTCGCCTTCACGGAAAACTCGGACGACTCCTGGTCGTTGTCGCCGAGATAGTTGTTGATGTAGATAAAGGAGTGGCCCGCCACGGACTGGTTGAAGTCCGGGTTGCCAAGTGCCGCCTCGAAACCGGGCAGATTAAAGATGGCGTTGAAGTTCAAGGGTACGGTGTCGACTTCGTTGTAGCGCGCCTTGAAGTCCAGCTCCACCGCGTCGGTGACGTTCCAGATCAGGCGGCCGTCTACGTTGAGTGTTTCTATGCTGTCGACGTTGGGGCCGCTCGTTGCCGGCGTCGGCCCCGTGTTGTCGTAGTAGCCGTCGCTCTCGCGCCAGTATCCCGAGAGCACGTACCCGAGCTGATCGCTGAACTGACCGCTGACGCTGCCCTGAGCCTGCGTCGTGGAATACTCGCCGGCTCCGACCATCGCCCGCACCCGAGTTTCCTCGGTCGGCCTCAGGGTGGTCACGACGATCGCGCCGGCCGCCGCGTTACGGCCGTAGTAGGCCCCTTGGGGACCCTTGAGCAGCTCGACCTGCTCGAGTGTTCCCTGAATCTGATTGAGCTGCGCTGTGTTCGTCTTGAGAATCCCGTCGACCACGAGCGCCACGTTGTTCTCCGCGTCGCGTGCGCCATTGATGCCGCGAATGTTGATCTGGGTGTCCCCGACCTCGGCGGTGCCGGTGACGATAGTTACTCCCGGAACGAGTTTGATGATCTCCTCGACGTTGTCGACGCCGGTCTCGCGTATGTCCGCCGACGTAAGCACCGACACGGACGCGGGCACATCCTGCAGGCTCTCCTCGAGACGTCGCGCGGTGACCACAACTTCCTCGGTGCTGCGAGCGGCGCCGGCTTGTTGAGCATTGGCATACGGAACGCCGGCCATCGCCAGCGCTATTCCCAGAGTCAGTCGACGCATTCTGCGCTCCCTGTTATGAAATTTCCGTCGCGAGACTGCACCAGCCCCGGTTCCGTCGTCAATAGGCTTCGGGCCGGTGGTCCATTCTGCCGATCTCACCGAAGCCTGGGAGCGCTTGAAATTCTTGCGTGCCCGGCGTTAGCGGCTCGCCAGTTCCTGTACAGGCTCGAGAATGATGGGGTCCATGGAATCGCCCGCCGTCATCCATTCCAGCATGTCGTAATAACGGCGCACGTTGTCCACGTAGTACACCGGTTCCCAGCCCCGCGCGTAACCACGTCTGGTGCGTTGATACCACTTCTTCTGACTCAACAGGGGCAGATGCTCGCGGACATCCTCCCAGTCGTCGGGGTTCTTGCCTGCGATCTCGGTCAGAATCCGGGCATCCTCGAGATGCCCGAAGCCTATGTTGTAGGCGGCCAGCGCCAGCCACGTGCGGTCGGGTTCGGCGATGCGTTCGGGAATCTTGCGCAGCACGCGGGTAAAGTACTGGGCACCGCCGAGGATGCTCAGCCGCGGATCAACCCGATCGGCAACCCCGACCATTGCGGCGGTGGTCTCGGTCAGCATCATGATACCCCGTACGCCGGTGGGCGAGACGGCGTCGGGATTCCAGTGAGACTCTTGATAACCCATGGCGGCCAGCAGCCGCCAGTCTATGCCCGTCGTTTCCTCCGCCTCCATGAAGTATTCCCGATAACGCGGCAGGCGCGCATCGAAGTGACGCACGAAGGCGCGCGACCCTACGTAGTCGAAGTCGCCGGCATAGTAGTAGTAACGGTTCAGCAGGCGGTCCAGTTCGCCGCTGGCTGTGAGTTCGGCGAAGTAGGCCGATACCTGTTCGCGCAGAGAGGTATCCTCGCCCAGGGGCAGAGCCCAGGCCAGAGAGCCGGCGGGGCCCAGTGGGAAAGCGACGCGCGCCTCGGGGTAGAAGTGTTGCGTGACGGCAAATTCATTGGAGTCCACGATGGTGTAATCGATCTCTCCGGATGCCACCTTGGCCACCAGTTCTTCCACATCTGCTGCCGGGGATTCGATCCAGGTCAACAGGGGTTCCCGGTAGCGGACTCGCTCCAACAGACCGGCATGACTGGAGCCTGATACCACTTCCAACCGGCCGCCGAGGAGGTCCCGCAGCGTGCGTGGCCGGCCGGTGCCCAGCTTGTAGATGACTTGGGCTTCAACGCGTTGATAGACCGGCCCGAATTCCACCAGATCCAGGCGCGGTGGCGTAACGGTTAGCCCTGCCGCCGCCAGGTGGGCGCGCCCGGTCATGACATCCGGCAGGATCTGCCAGAACTGATCGGCCGTGTAGATTCTGAGATCTACTCCCAGCCGGGCGGCAAATCCCCGTGCCAGGTCGTACTCGGGCCCTAACACCGCGTCGCGACCGATGTAAAAGGTGGTGGGGCTGTTGCGGGTGACGACCCGGAGCTCGCCCGTCGTCTTGATCTGCTCCAGCAGGGAGGGCGGCGACTCGCAGGTTGCCAGTAACAGCGCAGCCGTGGCCGCCGTGCCCAGGCGCCAGGAGGCCGCGTTTCTTGACGCGCGTGTGCTCTCCATTGGCAGCGATTATACGGCTTCCGGGGGCATCTTGGGGCCAGGCCTGGCAACTTTACAGTAATGGATTTGTAACATTCTCGTTGCAGAATTCGGTCTGGCTGGCCTGGTAGCCGGGTAGCTCCCGGCAGTCTGGTCTCTGTGACACGACGAGGAATCGCAATGAGCAAGATGATGGCCGCATGGGCCGCAATCATACTCTCCGTATTCTGGCTGCCGGCGAGCGCCCAGACTGCTGAGGACTTCGCCGCGCTGCGGGCGGAGATAGATCGGCTGAGTGCGCGACTGGCGCAGCTGGAGCAGACCGCCGCTCCGGCCCCGGTGGAGCCTATCAGCGTTGTCGACATGCCTGGGCCGGTCAGCGAGCGGATCAAGCTCAAGGGGGATCTGCGCTATCGGCACAACACCATCGATGAAGGGGGTCGAGAGCAACGCACTCGGCACCAGATCCGGGCCCGCCTGGGCGTGACCGGTGAGGTGAGCGACGCTGTGGAAGTGGGCTTCCAGCTGGCCTCGGGCGGCCCCGAGACCTTGGTCGGTTCCACGCCGAAGTCGACCAATCAGACCTTGACCAGCGGCTTGTCTACAAAACCCATTGGCATCGATTTGGCCTACTTTGACTGGACGGCCACCGACAACCTGCATGTGCTCGGCGGCAAGTTCAAGAATCCAGTCTTTCGTCCCGGGGGGCATTTTCTTATCTGGGATGGCGATTTGAACCCGGAAGGACTGGCGCTTACTTACTCCGGGGAAGGTGTGTTTGCCAACCTCAACACCTGGTGGTTACAGGAGCGCTCCCAGGCGGATGACTCCATGATGGTCGGTGGCCAAATCGGCTATAAGACGAACATCGGCAATGATCTGGCGCTGACGGTGGGCGTGGGCTACTTCGACTATCTGGAAATTCAGGGCCAGCAGCCTTTCTTCTTTCCAGACGGACGGGGTAACACTACCGACGAGTCGGGCGGTTATGCCAATGACTTCAACGAGGTGGAGTTGTTTGCCGAACTGGGACTGGATGTCGGCGGCGAGCCGCTGAAGATTTTTGCGGACATCGTTGAGAACACTGAGGCAGAAAATTTCGGGTCTGGTTGGGCATTGGGCTTGCGCTATCGGAGGGCCAGTGCTCCGGGAACCTGGGACGTCGGTTACGTGTATCAGGATTTGGAGGCGGACGCTGTGGTGGGAAGCTTCACGGATTCAGATTTCGCCGGCGGAACCACCGACGGCAAAGGGCACGTCTTGAGAGGGACTTACGCGTTTGCGGAACGGTTTAGTATCGCAGGTACGCTGTTCCTGCTGGATCGTGGCGCTAACGCGGGCAACGAACGCGACTACAATCGCTTGCACGTGGATTTGATGTTCAAGTACTGAGCGTTCCCACGAAGGGGCGGATCAGGGTCCGGGTGGATGCCCTCATCGGCTGTGCTGACTCCACGGAGTCGGCTTGGGGCGTTCCCCGCACTCGCCGTGGAGGCAGGCGCCATTCGCCCGATGGTTGACAGAGGCGTGGTGGCGCTGGCTTTCGCGTGAGTTTCCCCGCCGCTGCCCGCATGACCCTTTTGCCACCCGCAGGCGGACTTGATAGATTGGCCACCCGGCCAGGGGACCGCGGAGGGGTGCCGGAGTGGTCGAACGGGCTTGACTCGAAATCAAGTGTACGGTTTTCCGTACCGTGGGTTCGAATCCCACCCCCTCCGCCAGTAAACAAAAAAGGCGACAGTGACTGTTCTTGGAAAAAGGACCGCTTGAAAAAGTCACTGTCCCCTTTTCTGGAGAACTGTACTACTTTGGGGCACGTTGCTGGTTGCCGGACTGACCATCGGCTGGATGGCAGTTAGGCTCGCGCGGGAGATGTCTGCAAAGGCGTGAAGGGAGCGCTCACGAGGTCCAGGTCTGGGCCGCTTCGCGTGTCGTCAGGGCCCACGCCGTATAGCCGCCGACGACAACAAACGTCGGCTAGGCGATATTAACGATATCCAGCTGACCGAACGAGATCGATTGGCCGATTGTGACCGCCGCATAGGATCCGCCCAGCAAAAGACCCGCGAACATCGCGTTGGCAAACAGTGCCAGTGTGAAGATCACTGTCCCGCCGATCCGCTACCCGGTCCGTTTGTGAACGACGCCGCCTACTTATTCTTGGCGTCGGTGTACGGGAAGATCAAATCACCCGACTTCCACTCCTCCGGCTTGAGGACGATGCGCTTGCCGGCGGTGCGGAACTGGTCGAGGTTGTTGTCCTCGACGTTCTGGAACTGCACCTGAAGCGTCCGCGGTATCGCCCACTCGCCTTTCTCGCCGAACTTCACCTCGCCGACAACCGTATCGAACTCGTTCTCGCGGATGTACGCGGCGATCTTCTCCTGATCGATTTCGCCGACCGCATTCACCGCGTCGCCAAGGACCTGAAGATAGGCGTATGCGTAGGGCGGGAGGTAGTGGCCGAGAGGATCGATGCCCTGGTCCTTGGCACGCTCCTGATACTTTGCCAGGAATTCCTCGACGCCAGGGAATTTCAGGGTCGGCTCCGGTACCCAGAAATCGTAGTTAACGATGCCGTTGAGCATCGAGCCAAGACTTTCCTGAATGGTCGCATACTGGGCGCCGACCATGCCCCCGCCAAACATCTTGGTTTCAAGGCCGAGCTCGTTGGCGGCGCGCACTATGCCGACGGTACCGGGCGGATAGGAGCCAACATAGACCGCATCGGGATTGGTCGCCTGGATTGCCCGGATGATCGGCGTGAAGTCCGAAGTGCCCGGTTTGTAGCTCTCGTCATAAACGATCTCGAGGCCGGCAGACTCGGCATTCTTGCGCGCGCCGCTGACTGCGTGCTGAGCGAACTCGGCATCGGTACCAACCAGAGCGATCGTCTTGACGCCGTTCTCGACGGCGAGGTCGATGAACCCCTTCGACCAGTTGACGGACGGATCCGGCGCCCCAGCCGGCATGATCTGGAAATAGCGATCATAGCCGAACCGGGTGTTCACATCGAGGCCGAACAGCGACATGAACACCATGCCCTTACGCATGATGATCGACATCGCCGGCGCGATCAGATCGGTGCCATAGCTCGACACGACGAGGTCGACCTTATCGACGTCGATCAGCTTTGAATAAATGCTCGGAATTTCGCTCGGATTGGTCTGGTCGTCGTAGTAAACGAACTCCACCGGGTGTCCCAGCAGGCCGCCGGCTTCATTGATGTCCTCGCGCCAGATTTCCATGGCAATCAGGGCCGGCTTGCCGGCGACGGCGAGTCCGCCGGTCAGCGTCATCGAAAAACCAATCTTGATCGGTTCTTCCTGCGCGGTCGAGACGACCGTGCCGCCCGCGAATGCAAGGGCCGCGGCGGTCAGCCACGCCGCCAATCGGGTCACTTTTCGCATGTCTTTCCCCCCTTGAACGAACGCGGCTGCGCCGCGCATCGCACACGCTCACGAGCCCACAATCCACTCGTGAAGCGAGGCACGAATTATCTGTGTCAGCTCAAAGATGTCAAATGAGCAATATGTCTGCTCATAGGTCCTGCTCCGGTTTGATGGACACCTTTAGAATGGACGTCGAGAGGCGCGAGGGGGTGTCGTGATCAACAGGTAGAGTTTGCCCAGGGATCGGGGCGATTTCGAAAGATGGTCCGGATCAGTTGGGAAAAATGAGCCTGCGTCCAAAGATTGGCCAATGAGTTTTCCGCTGGCAGACGGGCGAGTCGTCCCACCGCTTCACCCGGAACTCTACTTCGTTTAGTCTGGCGGTCTTTGGCCGGTCTTTGCACATGCTTGAAAACCTCGCGGTAATCCTTCAATGAGGGCGCTGATTTGTCTCGCCGCCCTGGTGCTCGCGGCGTGCTCTTCACCGTCCGGAGACGGTCCGGCCGATGGCGCCCACAACAGCCGGAATTCACTGGACTGGGCCGGCAGCTACACGGGTATCACGCCCTGTGCGGATTGCGAGGGCATCAGAACGACGGTCACGCTGCAGCAGGACGGCACATTCACCCGCGAGCTGATCTACTTAGGCAAATCGGGGCGGCCCTTTAGTGACGCCGGACAGTTCTCCTGGAACGACGCCGGCAGCGCAGTCACCCTGGCAGCGGGGTCGGAAGCCGCGCAGCAATACCAGGTCGGGGAAAACCGCCTTTATCACCTCGACCGCGCGGGCAACCAGATCGTGGGCGAGCTTGCGGACCGATATGTGCTGGAGAAGACCGTGCGCGACGCGCGCATCGAGGATCAGCGCTGGCTGCTGGTCGAGGTCATGGGACAGCCCTTTGAACCGTCGGAGGCGCTGGGCGAGGCGTTTATCCTGCTCGATAGTTCCCAGAGCCGCGTGAGCGGGCATGCGTCCTGCAATAATTTTTTCGGCAGCTATGTGCTTTTAGCCGGGGGCCGAATCCGCTTTGTCGGCAACTTGGGGGCAACCATGATGGCCTGTCCCGACATGAGTGTCGAAACCGCCGTGCTTCAGGCGCTTGCGACGATCGACAATTATGCAATCAGCGGCGACCGGCTGTCCTTGAACCGGGCCAGAATGGCGCCGCTGCTGAGATTTCGGCTCGCAACGGACGCCGGCTGACTCGCCGCGCCGGCCGCGCGGCGGGCGTGGGGTTTTCCGGGCGAGTCCGACGCCCGCCCCTCGGATCGAGATGGTTGAATCCGCAACCGTCGCTCATCATGATACCGCGTTCATCCACCTGCTGAGGTTGCCGACGACCGGCGCCAGAGGTAGCAGAGATTGAGCTGGGTTAAATCCACCGCAGGGCTGCCCGCATTGCACGCCACGCCGCGGCGGCGGCAGAGAGGATGGCTGGGCGCTGTCGGCGTCTCGACCATGACCCTGGTCCTGATCCTGGCGGGCTTCGTCGTGGCCTATCAGTTCGTAGACCCCGCACCACCGGACAGCCTTGTGCTGGCCACGGGCGCGGATGGTGGTGCCTACCAGCGGTACGGCGAGCGCTATGCGGCATACCTTGCCCGGGCGGGCGTCGACGTCACGCTGCGCCAGACCGCCGGGTCCGTGGAGAACCTTCAGTTGTTGGCGGCGGACTCGGACGTGGACCTTGCTTTCGTGCAAGGTGGCCTGGGCGCCGGAGTGCAGGCCGGTGGCGTGATGGCCATCGGCTCGCTCTACCTGGAGCCTCTCTGGCTGTTCGCCCGCAGCGACCTCGACCTGCGGGAGATGACCGATCTCTTGGGCGCAAAGATAGCCGTCGGTCCCCAAGGCAGCGGTACGCGCGTTGTTGCCACCAATCTGCTGGGTGCCCACGGCATCACAGAGCAGTCGGCTGAGTTTGCCGGCATCCCACTCAGCGAGTTGGCGCAGGCCTTTACTGCTGGCGAGCTTGACGCCGCTGTTGTCATTGCGGACCCGGGCGCCGCCATCGTCGGCGAGCTGCTGCAAACCTCTGCGGCCAGGCTGCACAGTCTGGCGCGGGCCGATGCCTATGTGCGTCGGTATGCCTACCTGACGCCGGTGGTCCTGCCCGAGGGTGTGCTTGACCTGCAATCGAACTGGCCGGACGCGGACATTGCCACGGTCGCCCTGCCGGCCATGCTGGTTGCCCGAAATGATTTTCATCCAGCTCTTGTTGATCTGCTGCTGGTTGCGGCGAAGGACATTCACGGTGCGCACAGCGTACTCGCTGACCGGGGTGGATTTCCCACCGGGCGATATGTGGACCTGCCCTTGAGCGACGAGGCGGAACGTCATTTCGAGAATGGGCCGCCATTTCTGATGCGGTATCTGCCGTTCTGGACCGCAACCCTGGTCGATCGTCTGTGGGTCATGTTGTTACCACTCATCGGCCTGGCCATTCCGCTCATCAAGCTGGTACCGCCCATTTATCAATGGGGCATCCGGCGCAAGCTGCTGAGGCTCTACCGGCAACTGGAGCAACTGGACCCGCGCAGCAGCGCCATCCAGGACCAAGCAGACAGGGCTCGCCGGATTCAAGCTCTGTCCAAACTGGACCAGCAGACGCTGACCGTATCCGTGCTGCAGGCGTACAAGGACGATCTCTATAAGCTGCGCCGCGATATCGATCTCGTGCGCCGCCAGTTACTCGTGGCAGAGGAGGCTGACTAGCCTTGGGGGGCGTCAGACGATGCCGCCCGTTGCCAGTCTGCCGGGTGAGAATTCGGGCGTCTTTTTCGCTACTATGACGCGGGGTCGGCAAGCCGGCAGTTGCGCCCGCATTGGGAGGTCCACATGATTAAACCTTGGCAGGCAACCTGCATGCAGGTGTACTGCAACCTCGTTGCTCCCGCGCCCGATCGCGAAGCGGCGATGGTCATTGTCAACCGCTCCATCGACCGCTGGATCGAGCTTATTCGCGGGGTTGCCCGGCCGGGGCAGCCGCAGCTGGTGCTGTTCCCGGAGTTTGCCTTGCAGGGCTTTCCGATCCGCGAGAGCGCTGCGGAATGGATCGAGAAGGCGTGCATCGAGATTCCGGGTCCGGAAACCGGGCGCCTGCAGCGCGAAGCGCAGCAGTCGAAGATCTGGATCGGCGCCAACTCCTATGAACGGGACCCCACCTGGCCCGGACGCTATTTCAACTGCAGTTATCTCATCAGCCCGTCCGGCGACATTGTGCTCAAGTATCGGCGCATCAACTCCGTGGTAACGCCTTCACCCCACGACTTCATGGACGAGTATCTGGATCGCTATGGCCTGGAGGGCACCTTCCCGGTGGCGAAGACGGAACTGGGCAATCTGTCGATGATGCCCTGCGGCGAGATCATGTATCCGGAAGCGGCCAGGATGTTCATGCTGCGCGGCGCCGAGGTATTGCTGCACCCGACCTCGGACCGGGGCGCCTCGGATGGCTGGAGCTGGGAATCCGCCAAGAAGGTCCGCGCGTCGGAGAACATGATGTACCTGATCTCGGCCAATCAGACCGGACAGATCGGCGGCCATCTGCCCCAGGGTCGGGTCGGTGGACATTCAAAAATCTACGATTGGGACGGCCGGGTGCTGGCCAACACGGGCGGACCGGGTGAAGCCACCGTCTCCGAGTGGATCGACGTGGAGGCGCTGCGCCGCGCTCGCGCCCGGCCGGGCGGCGGTAATCGGCTGCTGCGCCAGCGTCTGGACATCTACCGGCCCCTTTACAATCAGACCACGCTCTATCCCCCCAACAGTTTCGCCGACAAGCCCATGGATTCCCGCGACCGGATCGTGGAAGTGCAGCAGCGGGCCTACGAGAACCTGACCCGTTCGGGCGTGATTACCTTGCCTTCGGACGGCTGAGAGCGCCGGGTGCTCATCACGCGCCGGCAACTGCTCGTCTCGGCCGCCGCCATCAGCATGCCGGTGGCCGCGGTGCTACCCTGGCCCGATGAGCCTCGCGGCCGCCTGCGCCTGGGCCTGCTGCAGAGCAGGCAGCCGTTCATAGACCCCCATGACATCGCCGGCTCCCGTGAGCGTGCTTTCAGCGCGTATCGGGTGTTGATTCGTCGCAGCCTCGAACAACAGGGTCCGCTCCACTGGCTGGCAGGCGGTGCTTTTCCCCTGTCGGGGCCAGGGCCGTTTCCGGGCAGGGTACTGGAACAGTTGGCCCTCACCGAGCACTCGGCCGAAGTGACGTGGTTGAGGGCATTTGCCAGGCGGCACCGGCTCCGCGTGACCCTGGGCGGGTGGTGGCAAGAAGCCGGGGCCCCCGTGGCGAATCGACTGCTCACGTTTGACGGTCGCGGCCAATGCCAGGTTTCCCCGCCGTCCGAGCATCCGGCGGGTGAAAGTATCCAGCTGCATGTGTCAACACCGCGGGGTGTTTCATCATTGCCACGTTTCGCCAGACAGTGTGGCCGCTTGCAGCGCCATGGCGCATGGATCGAGACGCTGCAGGGCCCGGTTCTGCCCCCGGGCGCGCGCCCGCCCATGCCCTACGGAAGTGCTTTGGTGGGTCCCGACGGCAGGTTGATTGCGCACGCCGGTGCGCAGACAGAATGTTGTCTGGTCGCCGAGGTGGGGTGATATCCGGGGAAAGGGCGCGGGCAAAGGGCTAGCAAACTACCCGACGCCCTTTCGCAGCCTCAGTCGAGCAAGGCCTCCGGAGGACTCGCTGCAGTGATTACGAGGAAACAGACCCGCCTTGGGCGGGTCTGTTTCATGATTGGCTGAGGGTGCTTGGCTGGGCTCAGCCGAGTTCAGCTCGGGCCCGGATCTCCTAGGGCGCCGCGAGGATGTTGGCAATCTCCTCCACCAGCACACCGTGTCCGGCGCGGGTGGGGTGAGCATCGTCCCAGAACAGGTACTCGTTGGGATTGTTGCACATGAAGTTGCCTTTTACGCCGTAAGTCAGACAGGGATCGGTGACATTGGACAGCCCGGCTGCTGCGCCGCCGTCGGCGACCACATCGTTGAGCAGACTGAACACATCGACTCGAATCAGCTGCCCGCCCAGTGCTTGAACCAGAGGCTCGACGCTATCCAAAGCCGCAGACAGGGCGCCAAAGTTGAAGGATATGCTGAAGCCCGTCGCCAGTTGAACCAGCGGCGCGGGCAGGTCGTTGATGGCCGGCGTGATGGCAAGATTGGGAATGTTCAGCACGACGATCTTTTTTGCGCCGCTCTGGGCCAGCACCGCCACGTTGGTGGCGATCGCCGTCACCGCTGCGTTGACGATGGCCAGCCCCCCCGGGGCGTTGCCGGCCGCGAACTCCGCCAGCGCGTCCCGCGCGTCATTGGAGCCGATGAAGACAATATAGGTGGCATCCGATGGCGCGTTACCAAAATTGGACAGGAACAGAGCGACCTGGGTGGTGAGATCGAAATCTGAGAAAACCGGTGCGTTGGCCCGGGCCCTGGCTCTGCCGAACGCATAGTTGGTGAAGCGACCCGGGTTGACCAGGGCAGGATGGGCGCTGGGGGCGGCTCCTACCCGCACCACCAGCTGCTCCACCCAAGTGGCGCCGTTGCTGAAGTGGTTACCACCAATGGCATAGGGTGCGCGAGGTACGGGCGCGAAGGGCGCCTTGAGGACCTCGCCCCGTTGATGAAAGAAGTTGCCCGCGTCTGAGAGGCTATCACCGAAAATAATGAACGTATCAGTCTGGGCGACAGCCCAGGCCGGCACCGTGGCGAGCAGGAGAACAAGCCCGCGTATAAGGCCAGGTGCCTTATATGGATGTGTCATTGGATGATGTCCCGTTTTGAGTGCCCCCAAGCGACGTTCTTCTTCTCAGAAAGCCACATGGTTTCGGCTCAGGGGCAGGCATTAACGCGATTTGACAAAACATTTATGCGCCGGGGCGCGCGGCGGTTGCGAGCGTCTTAACATAATAAGCCCTTTGGGGGCTGCATACGCGCTGGTTAGCCGCTCATCAGTCGTGGGTCCGCGTCCGCGGTCACGTCCACGGACGACGCTTCAACCGCGCCGATCCTTCCCAAGCAGACTAAAAAAACGGGGGCCTCGAAAGAGGCCCCCGTCTGTATTGCTGGCGGGTCAGGTGGGGGGTCTATTAACCCCCGTCGCCAAGTTTGCCCGCAGGCGCCGCTCCGGCAGCGCTACATGCGGTAGTTCAGGCTGACCAGGAACTCCCGGGGGGGAAGGTAGATCCAGCCGCCCAGGCCGCGACTACCGGAAGTCACGTCAGCATTGTCTTGCAGGTTCTTGCCGGAGAAACGCAGTTCCCAGTTGTCCTTGAAACCCAGGGCGATATATCCGTTCAGGCGATGATAACTGCTCACGATGAAATCGTTCGTCGCCGAGGTGATGTAGTCATCGGTCATGTAGTAGTCGAGCCCGAAGCCCAGTGTGCCGAACGACGTTTCAGAGCTGTAGTCCACGCCGATCGTCAGCGTCAGGTCCGGCGTCTGGGGGGTCCCTGGCTGGACGCCAAAGGCCTCGGGCGCCAGGGCCGGTGCGGCCGTGGGGTTGAGGTTTTTGAACTCCCCGTCCGCTGTGGCACCGCCCAGGAAGAAGCTCAGTTCGTTAATCGGCACATAGGTCATCTCGAACTCCAGACCCTTGATGACCGCATCGCCGGCGTTGGTCACCGGGAAAGACGGATTGCCGTCGACGATGACCGTGGCGTTCAGCGTCAGGTCGGAGATGTCCGAGTAATAGTAATTGGCATTGACACGGAATTTGTTGCCGAACAGATCCGTCTTGATGCCCACCTCGTAAGTCCAATTAGTTTCCGGGAAGTACGGCACGCGCGCGCCGTTGACGTCCCCTGGGAAAATCGTGATGGCACTGAAGCCGCCAGACTTCCAGCCCCGTGCTGCGGAGGCGAACAGCAGCATGCTGTCCACGTTCTCACTCTGCGCATCGATGCTCCAATCCAGGCCGAACCGTGGTGTAACCTCTGAGTAGCTGTTGCTGAGATCGACTCTGTCAGGCGGCAGCGGGGCGAAAACCGCCTGGTAATCAAGGCCAAAATCCTTCTCGTCCTCGACCCAGCGGGCGCCGACGGTTGCCTTCAGATTATCGGTGATCTGATAGTCGGCTTGTCCGAAGACGGAAATGGATTGTGTATCAGTCTGAATCGCGCTCGTGGACAGCGGTCCCAAGACGTTGAGCCAACGCCAGCCGAAAGACTGATCGGCGCTTTCGTCGAAATAGTAGATCCCGACCAGGTAATCCAGCCGGCCGTCAAGAGCCGTGCCCTGGAGTTGGATTTCCTGGCTGAACGCATCTGAGGAAATCTCACTGCCCGCGTCAAATAAGCCCCCCGATCCGCTGAAATCGGTGCTGAAGAAATCCTCCAGGCCCACGAAGCCTGTAATGGACGTCAGCGACATGTTGTTGTTCAGATCCCAGGACAACCTCAGTGAGGCAGTGGTCTGCTCGGTGTCGTGACTGGGCAGATCGGTGAGCGGCGGCGGAGCAGCGTCGGGCGTCAGCGGTGTACCTACACCGAAGTTGCCGAAAGTTAGGACGATATCGTCGGATGTGTACTGCTGATTGAGGGGCACGTTGGGCGTTGTGCCGGCCGGCAACTGCAGGGAGTCACCGCTGCTGTCCGTGAACGAGAGGGAAAATACGGCGTCGAACGTTTCACTGCCGTTGTAGGCCAGTTTCACGCGTGCGGCACCGTTTTCCTGCAGGCCCACTTCCTGGTTAGTGGAGGCATTGAAGTACTGGCCGTCCTTGGTGTTGTAGTTCACAGCGATGGAACCGCCCCAGGCGCTCTCTCCAATGGGACCGCCCAGGCTGAACCCAGCGCGGATCTGATCGAAATTACCGGCCCCGATACTGGCATCGAACCAGGCATCGTCCCCCGGTGTGCGCGTGATGAACTTGATGGCGCCGGCAGTCGTATTGCGTCCGTAGAGCGTGCCCTGGGGGCCACGCAGAACTTCCACCCGCTCGATGTCTGAAAGCGCCACATTGTTGCCGTTCAGACGCGGAATATAAACGTCATCCACGTAGATCCCGAAGGGGGACTCAGCCACGATCAGGGAAGCATCCTGGATCAGTGAGCCGCGCAGCGCCGGTGAAAGGTTGGTGGGCGAGGTGATGTTGTTGTTCATCTTAAGGCTCGGCACCAGTCGCATCAGATCCTGGGGCTCGGTGACCTGATAGTTTTCCAGGGCCTCCATGCTCAACGCGGTAACCGCCACCGGTACCTCTTGCAACGAGGCTTCGCGGCGCTCGGCGGTGACCACCACTTCCTCAAGTCCGCCGCCGCTCTGAGCGGCGGCAGTGAGTGGCATCAGGGTCAGGGGAGTGGCCAGCGCAGCG
>JBFFHS010000088.1:0-14329 GCA_041556855.1 Gammaproteobacteria bacterium | reverse complement strand
CTTCTTGATCACACCAGTCCCTGACGGCTGGCGGCCGAGTCTAGTGATCCGGCTTGCGACGGCGCTTTGCCGGGTTGGGGCTCATCCACGGTGTGGTCGACTCAGGAAGCGCGCTCGAGACGGCGGCGGATAATCCGGTGTCTCCCAGGTCCCAGCGGAAACCGGAGCATCAAGAGCACCGCCGGAATGAGCAGCAGAATGGGTAGGCCGCCGGTAGCAAAGCGCACCGCCAAAAGCTGTTGTGCCGTGTGCTGAGTCCGAGCCGGATCGAACCCGTACAGGGGCAGGAACCATTTCAGGCCAATGCCGATACCCAGCGCAAAGCCGACCTTTGTGATCAGCCACAGAAACGCCATGTGGGCTCCGGTCTGCTCGACCCCTGATTTAAGCCGATCGTAATCCACACAGTCGGCCATCATGGACGGGGTCGTGATCAGCGTCCCTGCGTTACCCATCCCGATCACGGCGAAGATCACAAAAGCCGGCCAGAACTCACCGCTCGGCACCACCAGAAAGCCGGCGTAGCCCACTGCCGTGACACCGTTGGCCCAGCAGTATGCGGGGTGCTTTCCCAGCCACCCGGCGAGCCGCACCCACAGCGGTGAAAAGACCAGAGATGCCACGGAAATGGTCACCGCGAGCGTCAGAAAATAGGGAAACAGACCGAGGGAAAAGGTCACCGCCAGCGGCATAGCCGCCAGATAGACCCCCATCGAGGTGCGATCCAGCAGGTAAGCCGTCAGCAGCCGCGCAAAGGGGCGGTTACGGCGCAAGATGGCCAGCAGCTGCCGCCAGGGGATGGCTTCGGCTGCGGCGTGGGAGCGTTCGGGAATGGCGAGAAAGCAAAGCAGCATGGTGATCGGCAGGCTGAGCACGAAGAAGGTCCCCAGCACGTCCAACATCTGACCGTAGCCAGGCTCGGCGATACCCCCGAGCACCTCCAGGATGACCAGCGGCAGGACGCTGGCCAACAGGTAGCCTGCAAAGGACGCCCCATCCCGATAGCCCGCGACCCGGGTACGCTCGTGAAATCCGGTGGCCAGCTCGGTACCCCAGGATTGATAGGGAATGAACACCAGCGTCCAGAACACATAGAACAAAAATACCCAGGTCAGCAGATAGCCGAAGGACACCTCCACGGGCGGGTTGAGTAGAAACCAGGTAGCGCCGAGAACCAGCGGCAATCCCAGCAGCATCAAGGGTCGGCGACGGCCCCAAGGGGTTCGCAGGCGATCGGACAGAGCCCCGATTGTCGGATCGGTGAGCGCGTCCCACAGGCGCGCTACCATGAACACCGTGCCCACCGTCGCCAGATCCAGGCCCGCCTCCGCCACATAGAACTGTGGTAGCAGCAATAAAAGCGGCACCACCATGACGTTCAGAGACATGGACGGACCCGCATACAGCACCAGGCGCCAGGCCGACAGGCGGGTCTGACTCATGGGATTGTCGCTCGTCGTCGGGGGCACGCGCCCCGCTCAGTCTTCCAACCAGGGGAACCAGGAGGGGCGTCCTTCGCCGCCCAGATGAGTGCTCGTCAGGCGGCGAAACTGACCACCGAAGAAGACCAGCGGGTGGGCGCCGCCCTCGTGCAGGGCGAGGACCCGGGATAACAGAATGGCATGATCGCCGCCTGGATAACGGTCCACGATCTCGCATTCCAAGGCCGCGACGCAACCTTTCAGCCTGGGCAGACCGTTTGCCGTGAGCGTGAAAGGCGCACCCTCAAGTTCGGTGCGGCCAGACCGGGCAAACTGCCGTGCCTGGGGCAACTGATCGTCCGCAAGCACGTTCACGACAAAGGGCGTGCCCACGTCGAACAACGGTGCTGCGCTGGAAGCCAACGCGACGCACCACAGAACCAGCGGCGGATCCAGCGAGACTGAGGTGAACGAGTTCACTGTCATCGCGATGGACTCATCAGACGCCCCACGCGTGGTTATCACAGAGACTCCGGTGGCAAACCGCCCCAGTGCGTCCCGCAGGGCGCGCGGTTCCAGGGCGGGGGCCGTGGCGTTGTGGTGTTCGGCTGGCACGAGGTCCCGAATAGCTGATCCCGAAGCTTCTATCTCGGTCTGGAGTCAAGCGCGGTGCAAGGCCTGCGCGCGCGTAAGTGCCTGGCAGTATTAGAGTAGGGCCTTGGCAATGACAATTTGCGAAACTATGATTGTTCGCCTGACGGTCGACCCATGGCCAGGAGAGCCAGCCAGCACAGATGACTTCCACACGACCTATTCGAGCCTTGATCCGCGGCCTGGAAGCCCTGCGAGTCCTCAATACCCGGGACGGCGCAACGGTGTCCGAGGTGGCCGCGGAGGTGGACCTGCCGCGCACCACGACATACCGCATTCTGGAGACCCTGTGCAGCGCGGGTTACGCCTACCGGGCAGAAAGCGATGATCGCTACCGGCTGACCATTCTGGTACGGGGCCTGAGCGACGGCTACGACGATGAGATCTGGGTTACCCAGATTGCCAAGCCCTACATCTATGAGCTGTGCCGTGAGATCGTCTGGCCGGCGGCCATTGCGACCTTGTCGGGCAACAGCATGTTGGTCAGGCAGACGACGGATCACCACAGCCCGCTGGCCGTGGAGCGTTATTCGCCGGGCTTTCGGGTGCCCATTCTGGGCAGCTCGGCGGGGCTGTGTTACCTGGCCTTCTGCACTCAGAATCAGCGCGAGGCGATCCTCGACGTGCTGGGTCGCTCGAAGCGCCCGGAGGACCATCCCGCGCGCAACCGCGCCAAGGTCCGCAAGGACCTCACGGAGACCCGCAGCCGCGGCTTTGCGATTTTCCACCGGCCGCGACGGGTGTCCGATGAAACCACGTTCGCCGTGCCGATCATGGCCGAGGGGCGCCTCCTGGCGTCCCTCGTGGTGCGCTTTTCCAGCACGGCGCTACCCCAGGCGACCGCCGTGGAGCGCTTCGTGCCCCGCATGCGCAAGGTCGCCGAGCTCATTGGTCAGGATTTCGCCGACCAGCAACACAAGCTGGAGGATCGGCCGCTGGCCGACGATGGCCAACCACCCGCAGGTTGACGCGCGGGGCGCCCGGCTACTGCTGACTTGCGAAACGCTGCTCGGCGACCGACGGGCCGCCAGCCATGGTATCGGGCTCACCATAGGCATCGATGGGTGCGGCCGTGCCGCGGTTGATAAGAATAGCCTTCTTGCGGAAATAGCGCGCGATACCGCTCGGCCCCATGCGCGAACGCCCCAGCCCGGACAGCTTGAAGCAGTCGTTTTCCACCTCGTGCACCATGGCCGTTAACGACCCGTCGTTGACGCTGATGGCCCCGCCGTCCAGTTGCTCCGCGACCGCAAGCGCTTCGTCCAGATCTCCTGCGAAAACAGAGCCGCTGAGTCCATAGCGGGTGTCGTTGGCAAGCGCGATGCCCTCCTCCACGGTCTTGAATTTCATGACCGGAATAACCGGCCCGAAGGTCTCGTCAGTCATCACCTGCATGCTGTGATCCACGCCGGTCAACACGGTGGGCTTGAGCCATTTGCCGCCGTGATCAATGATCTCGCCGCCGCACTCAATGCGTGCCCCCTTGGCCACCGCATCATCCAGATGGCCTTTCACGATCTCGGCCTGGTGGCCGAAAATGAAAGGCCCGATATGACCCGCGCTGATCCGTGGGTAGTTGATCTCGACCCGGGCGGCTTCCGCCTTCAGCGCGGCTACCAACTCGTCGTGAATGCTCTCGTCCACGTACACCCGTTCCAGGGACTGACAGGCCTGGCCGGTAGCAGCCACGGAGGCGCGCAGAATAGCCTTAGCGGCCTGTTCTACATTCGCGCTTTTCATCACGACCGCCGGGTCCTTGCCTCCCATCTCAAGAAAGGCTGGGATGAAGCGAGCAGCAGCCGCCTCGGCCACCCGACGACCGGTGCGGACGCTGCCCGTAAAGGCCACCGCATCCACGTGGTTGATCAGGGCCGCACCAGTCTCACCAGGACCCAGCACGGTTTTGAACACCGCCGCCAACTCCTCAAAGCGCGCGGCAATGTGCATCAGAGGCGCAGCATAACGGGGAGTGACTTCGCTGGGCTTCAGCGCCACCGCGCACCCGGCCAACAGCGCTGGCAGCGAATCGATCATGGACAGCAGCAACGGGAAGTTCCAGGGCGAAATCACGCCCACCACACCCAGGGGCACCAGCTGACTGCGGGCACCGATATGGGGAAAAGCCGTGCTGCGTTCTTCGCCGGCCACAACGACCTGGCGAGCGTCCTCGGCCTGCCGCGCCAGCATGGCGGGCACGGAACTGGTCTCCACCCGGGCGATGGCCATGCGCCCGGTGTCCGTGGACAGGGCCTCATAAAGCTCCTCGTCCTGGGCCACGGCGGCGATGAAGTCCGTCAGGATGGCGATCCGTCTCTCCAGCCCCAGGCCATGCCACGCAGGCTGCGCCGCGCGCAGGCTGTCACAGACCGCCGCCACTGCCGCCTCATCGGCGGGTGTGAAGCTGAAATCCACAGCGCCGGTGCGGGGATTACGAACCTGAAATTCGCTCATAGCAAAAACCTTCTCTGACGTGGGCGGGAATTATGCGCTTTTGCTGGTTGCATCGCTCGCACGGGCGGGATTGACCGCCTCACGGGCCAGCGCTCGAAACACGTGGCGGGCGCTGAAAACGTGAGCGCGCATCGTGGCTGCGGCTGAATCCGGGTCACCCGCCTCCACGGCCATGGCAATTTCCGCATGCTGTCGGGCGCTGCGCAGCAGCTCTTCAGGAGAATAACTACGAAAAGTCTGGCTCACGAGGGGCACCTCCACCAGCGACGCCAGCATTGCGGCCAGCCGCGCGCTGCCCGCGGCATCCTGGAGGGTCTGATGAAAGCGACTATTCAGTTGAGCAATCTCCGTGTAGCCCTCAGGCGACCGCCGGGGTCCCGCCGACAGCTCGTACTGGCGTCGCGCCAGCCGTTTGAGCTTTGCCACCTGCTCTGGTGTCGCCCGGAGCGCCGCCTGTTCCGCCGTGTAGGCCTCAAGTAGTGCCCGCAAAGCGAAGATCTCCTCGATCTCCTGATCGCTCCAGGAGGCCACCACCGCGCCTTGGTTCGGCACGAAAACCAGCAGCCCCTCTGCCTGAAGGCGTCGCAGCGCCTCCCGGACCGGGGTGCGGCTCACACCCGATAGCGCCGCAACCTCCTGCTCGGTGATGCGGCTGGCCGCCGGATAGGCTCCCTCAAGAATACCGCGACGGATCGTGACATAGGCTTTCTCGACCGCTTTCATTTTATAATTAACTGCTTATCTTTCCTATTTAAAGTCTTTTCGAGTTATTATCCGGTTGCTTGGATGCACCGGGTATGGAAGCATCTGGGGCCCACGCCCGGAGACTACCCTGCCATGACCGCTGCTCAACTCTGGCTGTTCCTGCATATTTTGCTGTTCGTCTACTGGCTCGGCGCCGACCTGGGCGTCTTGATCCTGGCAAAAAAGGTCAAAGACCGCACCCTCGCCTTCGAACAGCGCATGCTTCTCATCCAGATGGCAGTCGTCATCGACGCATTACCGCGCCTCGCCATGGCCATCATGTTCCCCGTCGGGCTGGAACTGGCGACCGCCCAGGGTTGGGTCGACGTCCCGCTGTGGGTCCGAGCGTTGGCCTGGCTGATCGGGGCGGCCTGGATCCTGCTGATTATCCAGATGGGTCGGGCCGAGGGCGGCCATGCGCCGCGCCTGGCGGCTGTGCAGACGGTTGGGCTGGTCGTACTGGCCGTGGGGCTGGTGAGCCTGGGGGGCGTGTCACTCATCAGCGGCGGTCCCTTCGCCGACGGATGGTTATCTCTGAAGGTGCTGCTATTCGGCGTCATCGCGGCATTCGCCATCGGTATCGATTGGGCCTTCAAACCGCTGGGACCCGCCCTGGGCCGGCTGGCCCAGGAGGGTTCCACCGATGAGATCGAAGCTGCGATCAGCGCCAGCATCGATGCCACGGTGCGCTGGGTGTATCTGCTCTACGCCACCCTGGTCGTCGTCGCCTTCCTTGGCGTGACCAAACTCTTTTGAATTTTAATCAACGGCTTAGAGCGCCTTTCTCACCGAATGATTAAGGTCTAACTGGCCTTCTTTATCTGAACATCACCCTGCTCAACCCGGCTCCACTTCTGGAACTCAGGCTGTGCGGGTGGCGCAAGCCCGGTTTCTTCTTCGCAGCGCGCTTTGAGCTCCTCGATGCTCTCAAAGCCAAAGTCGAAGAGCTTGGTGTCACCGCGCGCCTCAGCCATATCAGCCCGCAGGGACTCCGTGGCGGACTCGTCCACAGCGTAGCTACCCGAGTCGCCCGTAATAACCACCCCATAGGAGCGGGCGCCATCCACCGTGACCAGGCCAGCATCCACATCAAACAGGACACGCTCGGCAGGCCGCTGCAGGGGATCGCCCCAGCCGCCGCCGCCCCAGGTATCGAAGTAGAGCAGATCGTCGGCTTCCACCTTGATGCGATCACACTTGGAGTCCAACAACTCAGTGCTGCCATCGGTGCGGTGCATAATCTTCTGGCTACGCTGACCGGGCAAACCGCCGTTGACACCCCACGGATACGTGAGCCAGCGATCGTCATGAATGGAGATCTCCCCCGGCTCCAGGAACCGATAACCCACCCGGAGGGCGTTACCGCCGCGGTGCAGGCCGGCTCCGCCGCTATCGGGCAGCGTTTCATAGGTCTCAATCCGCAAAGGGAAATAGCTCTCCAGGAACTCGTTGGGGACATTGGTGAACGATGGCCATAGGGAGTGCCCGTCGGGACCATCACCAAATGGCTTGCCGGGGACACCGCCGAAACCGATGGAATAAAGCTGATACCACTCACCGTTTTTGTCGTAGCCCGAGTACATGAAGTGGGGGCTGTCCGAGAAACCGGCTGCGCACAGGAAGTCCGGGTTACCCTGGCCCAGCAGGCCGCCGAGGATATCGAAGATCCGTCCTAGTGCATGGGTGCGACAGGATAGCGCCGCGGGCTTGCGCGGTTTAAGCAAGGTGCCCAAGGGGATTTTGACCTCCATGAGGTCGTAAAACCCGTCGTTAAACATGATCTGGGGGTCAAACACCATGATCATATAAACCCCGCAGAACATCTTGAACATTTCCTCATTGAGGAGAAAATTGATCGAGCCGATGGACTGAGGATCGGTGCCGTCGAAGTCGAAAATAACCTTATCGCCCTCACGCCACATGGCGCACTTGATCCGATAGGGCCCCTTACCCATACCGTCATCGCAAATGTAGTCCTCAAAGTACTGCTTCTCCTCCGGGACCGTGTTTTTGATGAGCTTGCCCATGGCACGTTTGTTGCGATCCAGCAATTCCTCCAGGGCGGAGTAGTAAACGTCGTCGCCGAAGCGCTCCGCCAACTCGATGCAACGCTTTTCCGCGATGCGGATGGCGGCGACGATGGCGTTGAAGTCGCTCAGATTCCAGTGAGGAAGCCGGCAGTTGTGCAGGATCAGGTCCAGAATTTCCTTCTGCAATACGCCCTTCTTGTAGATCTTCGTCGGTGGGACTCGGATACCCTCCTCAAAAATCTCACGGGCATCCGTCGGCAGGCTTCCGGGAACCTTGCCCCCGATGTCCGTCATGTGACCAAACATGGCTGCCCAGCTGATGATGCGGCCGTCTCTGTAATTCGGTTTCAGCAGCAGCCAATCGTTGGCGTGACTCACGGCGCCGTTGCAGGCATAGGGATCTGTGGTCAGGAAGATATCGCCTTCCTCGATATCACCATCGTAGCCCTCCAGGAAACCCCAGATGAAAGAGCCGAACTGGCCGACCACCATTTTGCCATCGCGATTAGCGATCATGGGGAACTCGTCGTGCTGCTCGCGAATACCCGGGGACATAGCGGTGCGGAACAACACAGCGTCCATCTCCCAGCGGGCATTGAGCATGGCGTTCTCAATGATATCCAGGGTGATGGGGTCCAGGTCGAGCCGGTTAAAGGGCGTTTTGTTGGTCTCGATAATGGTTGCTGGCATAACGTTGTCTCTCTAAATTCAGTGGGCGGTGCCGAAAATCCGTTGCTTGGCGATGCTCAGTTAGGGCGTATGAGGATATTGCCGAACTTGTCCACCTCGCCGGTATGACCGGGCAGCACCAAGGTCGTTGAATCCATTTCCATGACGATAGCGGGTCCGGCAATCTGGTTGCCAGCCTGCAGCTTGCTCCGGTCATAGATCTTGGCAGCTTGCGGTTTATCCTCCACAAAGACCTTGTGCTCGGCGATGACAGCAGCCGAGGCGTCAGGCCCCCCGTCAGACAGTTCCGCAGCCTTGACCACGGTCGGCTTGCCCTGGACCACGGCGCGCAGGTTTACCACCTCCTTTTCCAGATCCAACGCAAAGGTAAACAACTGGCGGTGAGTCTCATCAAAGGGGTTGCCGATCGCATCCAAACCCTTGGAGCGCAATTCGTCCAGGTCCACATCTACCGTCAACAGTAGTCCCTGGCCGTGATAGCGGATATCCACCTGATAGCTCGTGGTCTGATCAGACTGGGGCACGCCCTCCGCATCCAGGGTAGCCGCTGCCTGCCCGGCCAACTCCTCAAAACTGCTGGCCACTTCGTCCGCAGAGGTTTTGGAGAACTCACGAATGAAGGTTCGCGAAGCCTCATCCCGAAGGCGGGTGGTCGCATCACCGTAGGCACACAGCACACCGGGCCCTGGCGGGATGATCACCGGCCAGGATCCCATCAGTTTGCCCAGGGCATTGGCGTGCAGCGGGCCTGCTCCACCGAAACCGATCAAGGCGAAATCCCGCGGGTCGTAGCCCTGCTCAACAGAAACGAGACGCAAAGCACCGAACATGTTCTCGTTGACGATATCAACGATACCCGCTGCGGCCTTCTCCACCGGTAAGCCGAGGGGTTCTGCTACCTTTGCCACGGCAGCCTGAGCTTTTTCCAGACTCAGCTCCATGTCGCCGCCGAGGCGGACCTCGACCGGCAGGTTGCCCAACACCACGTTGGCATCCGTGACCGTCGGCTGCTCGCCACCCTTGCTGTATGCGGCCGGCCCGGGATCAGCCCCGGCGCTCTCAGGACCCACCCGCAGCGCGCCGGTGAGTTCCGGGACGTGGGCGATGGAGCCGCCGCCGGCGCCGACAGTGCGCACATCGACGGATGATGCGCGGACGGTGACGTCCCCAACCGTGGTCTCACGACGCAGCTGCGCCACGCCGTTTTGCACCAACGCCACGTCCGTGGACGTGCCGCCCATATCCAGGGTCAGCAGATTCGGATAGCCCGCCTGCTGGGCGATCCAAATCGCGCCCGAGACACCACCGGCGGGCCCGCTCATGAGCATATTGACCGGATAGTCCTCAGCCGCCTTGGACGACGCCAGACCGCCGTCGGAGCGCAGCACGTGCAGCTGCACGTCCTGCATCTGCTTGTTCAGCTCAGTCTGCAGGTTACGCATGTAGGTCGCGACCTTGGGGCGAACGTAAGAATTCGCCACGGTGGTCACGGTACGCTCGTACTCCTGCATTTCCGGCACAACCTCTGACGACAGTGAAGTAGGCACATCACCCATCACGTCCTCGGCAATGGCCTTCACACGCTGCTCATTGGCGTCATTGGCATAGCTGTTAATCAACGACACGGTCAGGGCTTCGATACCCCGGGCCTTGAGGCGCTCCAATTCACCGCGGACCTGCGCCTCATTGACCTCTCGGACGATGTCACCCTTAGCGCCCATGCGCTCATCCGCCTCTACTGTGAGCGCCAGGGGAGCGATCGGGTTGCTCTTGTTGTAGATGACCCAGCCACCCAGACCCCCGGGCACAAAGGAGCGGGCAATTTGCAGCACCTGTTTGTAACCCTGGGTCGTAACCAGGCCAACCTTGGCGCCATTGCCTTCCAGGATGGTGTTGGTGGCCACTGTGGTGCCATGCATGACGTGGGTGATGAGTTCCGGATCTATCCCCGCGTTGCTGCAGACTCTTGCGATCCCGTTCAGCACGCCGATGGAGGAATCGGCCGGGGTACTGGGTACCTTGGCGGTGAACGTGTCACCGGTGGCCTCATTAACCAACAATAGATCCGTGAACGTCCCGCCGACGTCTACACCTAAGCGATATTCCATTTGTATTTCACCTGCTCGATGGAGTTCTTCTTGTCCGCGACGTCGGCCTCTGACCGGCGCGCATCATGCTTGCCGCCGATAGGTTCAGGCGGCGGTCTGGACTACATTGTCCGGAAATATGCCCGCCTTTGGCAACATTGCCGGCACGCTGCGGCCCAGTTGCTCAGCCAGCCAGTGGCTGTTCTCAATCACCTTGTCCAGAGAGATGCCGGTATCAATGCCACAGCGCTGCAGCATATACAGCAGATCATCCGTGGGTATGTTACCCGTAGCGGCAGGCGCAAACGGGCAGCCGCCGATTCCGCCGGTACTGGCATCCAGCGCCGTCACGCCGGCCTGCACGGCGGCATAGGCGTTGGCCAGGCCCGTATTGCGCGTGTTGTGGAAATGGCAACGCAAGGCCGCGTTCGGAACGGCCGCGCGGACAGCCTCCAGCACCCGAGTCACCTGATCCGGGGCCGCCACCCCGATGCTATCGGCCAGGCCCAGTTGCACCGGACCGGCCTCACAAACCCGCCGAGCCAGGGCCACAACCCGTTCCACCGGCACCTCGCCCTCGAACGGACAGCCGAAGGTGGCACCGATGGTGATGCTGGGGCGCAGGCCTTCCCTGTGGGCCGCGGCAGCAATCTCGTCCCAAACCTTGATGGAATCCTCAGTGGCTACGCCCTGGTTACGCTTATTGAACGTGTCGCTGGCGACGATCACCATGCCCACTTCATGGACGCCGGCTGCCAGCGCCCGCTCAAAGCCCTTCCAGTTCATGATGAGACCGATGTAGATCGCATCAGCCAGATCTGGCAAACCGGCAATCACGTCCTCAGCGTCGGCCATCTGAGGCACTTTCTTGGGGTGCACGAAGCTCGCCACCTCGAGATGGCGGATGCCCGCGTCTAGTGAGCGCTTGATGAACTCGATCTTGGTGGCCGTGGGCAGGAGTTCGGGTTCGCTCTGCAGGCCGTCCCGGGGGCCGACCTCGATAATCTCGACCTGTGCCGTCATGGGCGGATCTCGTGAACTTGGGTGCGTTTCAGGTAGACAGGCATTGTATACAAATGACCAATGCAGACAACTATTCGAACTTGCCTTGACGGCCTAGGGCCCTGATTGTATACATCATCAGGCCGTTGCCGGTGAGGCCCCGCCGCGGCCGCCACGCGCATTCAACGCCAATAACAACCACACAGGATCAAATCATGTCCAGCCAAGAAATCGAGAATCGTGGCCCCCTGTCCGACCTGCGCCTGATCGAGATGGGAACGCTGCTGGCCGGTCCCTTCTGTGGCCAGTTAATGGGGGACTTTGGCGCCGAGGTCATCAAAGTGGAGGCTCCCGGCCAGGGTGACCCCATGCGCGACTGGGGCCAGGAGAAAGCTCACGGCCAGTCGCTCTGGTGGCCGGTGATCGCCCGCAACAAGAAGTCGGTCACGGTCAACCTGCGGGTGCCCGAGGGCCAGGCCCTGATCCACGACCTGGTGAAAGAAGCCGACTTCCTGCTGGAGAATTTTCGCCCCGGCACCCTGGAGAAATGGAACCTGGACTACGCAACGCTCGCCAAGATCAACCCGCGACTGATCATGATCCGGGTATCCGGTTACGGGCAGACCGGCCCCTATTCCAAGCGCGCGGGCTTCGGCGCCATCGGCGAAGCCATGGGCGGCCTGCGCTACGTGTGCGGGGATCCTCGCACGCCGCCCAGTCGGATGGGCATCAGCATCGGCGACGCCCTGGCGGCCACTTTCGCCTGCCTGGGCGCACTCACGGCCCTGCACCATCGGGAGCGCACCGGCCGGGGCCAGGTGGTGGACTCGGCCCTCTACGAGGCGGTGCTCAATATGATGGAGTCGCTGATTACCGAGTACGACAAGGTAGGCTACATCCGCGAGCGGCAGGGCTCGATCCTGCCCAACGTGGCACCGTCGAATGTCTATCCAACCAAGGAGGGGCTTGATTTCCTGATCGCGGCTAATCAGGACACGGTCTTCAAGCGCTTCGCAGAAGCCATGGGCCAACCCGAGCTGGCCACGGACGAGCGTTTCGCGACCCACGCCGCGCGCGGCGCAAATCAGGAGGAATTGGATGCGCTGGTGGCTGAATGGACCCAGAGCATGCCCATCGATGAGCTGAACGCGCTAATGGATGAATACGGCATCCCAGCCGGCAAGATTTACCGGGCACCGGAGATGCTGGAGGATCTGCACTTCAAGGCCCGGCAGGCCATTGTGGAAGTCATGCATCCCAAGTTCGGGAAACTGAAAATGCAGAACGTGGCGCCCAAACTATCGGAGACGCCCGGCAGCATTCGCAGCCCGGCGCCGGAGCTGGGCCAGCACAACGAAGCCGTCCTGAAAGGCCTGCTGGGTATCAGCGACAGCCGTTATCAGGAGCTTCAGGACCAGGGCATCATCTAGAGGTACCACTCATGAGCAAGAACCTCGATCAAGACTACGCGGAAGCCGGCTTCGGTAACCGACTGGGTTTTGGCCGCAGCCCCGCGTTGGTCATCATTGATTTCGTGAAGGCCTATCTGGAAAAGGACTCACCGCTTTATGCCGGGGTGGAGGACACTCTGGCGGCAGCGGTGGATCTGCTGGGCGCCGCGCGGGCAGCTGGCATCCCGGTGCTCCACACGAATGTCGCCTTTACGCCGGGCGGCATCGACGGCGGGGTGTTCTATCGCAAGGTAAAGGCCCTGAAAAACCTGGAACAGGGTTCGCCGCTGGGCGAGTTTGCGGCCGGCCTGGAACCCCTGCCCTCAGAGCCCGTGGTCACCAAGCAGTACGCCAGCGCGTTCTTCGGTACCAGCCTGGCCTCTACTCTGACCGCCCTGGGCGTAGACACGGTCCTCATCGCGGGACTGAGCACCTCCGGGTGTGTGCGGGCTTCCGGCGTGGACGCCGTACAGCATGGCTTTATCCCCTGCGTGGTCCGCGAAGCCGTCGGCGATCGCGACCCGGCGCCCCATGAGGCCAATCTGTTCGATCTGCAGGCGAAATATGCCGATGTGGTCACCCTGGCAGAGACGAAAGCCTATCTGAGCAGCCTGCGGCCGGCCGCACAAAGCGCTTGATGAGGTCCTAGATGGCTGCGCTGGGGGCCATTAGAGCGGTCACGGTCACCACCCCGGACCTTGAGACCACCGCGGCGGCCTATCGCGATTTCCTGGGCTACGTGGACGCGGGCAGCGGTCAGATCTCCACAGCCTTGGCCCAGTCCTGGGCCTGCCCCGGGGAGGCGGGTCGGGATTATCTGCTGCTCCAGCCGGCATCCGGGGTGGATTTCTGGATGCGCCTGGTCGCCGCCGAACCGGTCCCGGATTACCGCCCGCTGACCACCTTCGGCTGGAATGCCTCGGAAATCATCGTCCAGGATGTGGACCAACTGGCGCAGCAGCTTGCGGACTCGCCGTTCCAGGTCATTGGACCACCCGAGGATTTATCGTTTTCCGACGCGATCCGCGCTATGCAGGTGCGCGGCCCCGCCGACGAGGTGGTATACCTGACCCAATTCAAGCGTCCCGTAGCCGAGTTCGACGTCCCCGATGCGCTGAGTTTTGTCGACCGCGTGTTCATCATGATCGTGGGCGGGCCGGACCTGGCAGCGATCCAGCGTTACTACGAAGAGACATTTGCGGTGCCGCCAGCACCGGTCATGGATGCCGTCGTGTCGGTCCTGTCGGACGCGTTCGATCTGCCGCGCAGCCAGTTGCATCAGATCGCCGCGCTCTCAGTCGGTGGCAAGTGCTTTATCGAAGCGGATCAGTACCCAGACGCGGCCGCGGCCAGAGCAACGCTACCCGGCCGCCTGCCCCCGGCCACGGCAATCGTCTCGTTCGCTTGTCCGGATTTGGAAGATACGAGCGCCGGCGCGCTGGGTCCTGTGAGCGCCCACCCGGAAGCGCCCTACGGCGGGGGTCGGGCCGCACTGGTGAGTGGTGCAGCAGGCGAACTCATCGAACTTATTCAAACCTAGGGAATCCCTGTCCGTGACCAACTCCGTGAAACTCCCCCGGGTGGCTAAGGGCAAACGCCCCAGCTTCTTCAGTGATCCTGGCGTGGACCAGTTGTACTCTATTACTCTGGAGCTTGCCGCCGAGTTGTCCGTAGCCCTGGAGCGCATCGATACCCTGGAACGGCTTCTGGATCAGCAGGCTCTGCTCAGCCGGGAGGACATTGAGGCCTATCGGCCCGACGCAAGCGTGGAAGCTGAGCGTGCCGCACGGCGCGACGCCTAT
>JBFFHS010000087.1:0-14527 GCA_041556855.1 Gammaproteobacteria bacterium | reverse complement strand
GGAGGAGTTCGGGGCCCAGCCCGTGGACGGCGGGCCCTGGATGTCGTTCAAGAACCCCCGCACGGCGCGGGACATCGTGATCAAGGACGTGATTGCGGACAACTTCCTGCAACAGATCGTCTTGAACCCTTCAGACTACGATGTGATTGCCACGCTTAACCTGAATGGCGATTACATTTCAGATGCTCTGGCGGCCCAGGTGGGGGGTATCGGTATCGCCCCGGGCGGCAACATCGGGGACGGCTACGCGGTTTTCGAGGCCACCCATGGCACGGCGCCCGGTTTCGCAGGTAAGGATCGGGTCAATCCCGGTTCCCTGCTGCTGTCTTCGGAGATGATGCTGCGCTATCTGGGCTGGGATGAAGCTGCCGATCTGATCATGAAGGGGGTCGCCAACACCATCGCCGCCAAAGAGCTGACTTTCGACCTGGCCTTGATTCGACGCTCCATGCGCTCGCCCGTCGCGGGCAAGGCGAGCGGCGAAACTGTGCAGGAGCGCATGCAGCAGTTGATTCCGGGCGCCACCCTGGTGGGAACCCGCGCCTTCGGTGCCGCCGTGATTCGTCATATGGACGATTAGCCGGCGTTGGTACCAACAACCAGCCATAGCTTCGATCCAGGTTGTCGCCGCTGCCCGCGCCTGGCGGCGCACCTGGCCGCGCTGCGCGCGCTGCACCCGGACTACCACAACCGGCCGGTCGCGCCCTTTGGTGATAGCGCCGCCCGGCTGCTGATTGTCGGCCTAGCGCCGGGTCGGCATGGTGCCAATGCCAGCGGCCGGCCCTTCACCGGCGATTTTGCGGGAATTCTGCTTTACCGCACGCTCCATGGGGCCGGTCTGAGCACGCGGCCGGAGTCGGTAAACCGCAAGGATGGCTTGACGCTGGTCAACTGCCGCATCACCAACGCAGTGAAGTGTCTACCCCCGGAGAACAAACCCACTACCGCCGAGGTCAATACCTGCAATGACTACCTGGCAGCGGAACTAGCGGCGGTGCCGGCCGGGGGGGTAGTGCTGGCCCTGGGGGGGATTGCTCACCGCGCCGTGTTACGGGCGATCAAGCTTAAACTGGCAGCCCATCCTTTCGGCCACGGCCACGAATATGGCCTGCCCGCACAGCGTACTCTGATCGACTCGTATCACTGCAGCCGCTATAACACGCAGACACGTCGTCTGACCGAAGAGATGTTTCGAACCGTCGTCCAACGGGCTGCCGAGCTGGCTGCGCCATGAGCCGGGTGCAGCAGCCAGGCGGGGCATTTGATCCCCAGCCCATCGTGCGCAATCTGACCCATCGCCCCGGGGTTTATCGGATGTTGGATAGCGATGGCGCTGTGATTTACGTCGGAAAGGCGCGAGATCTGCGCCGGCGCGTGGCCAGCTACTTCCAGGGACGCGCGACGGATGCCAAGACCATGGCGCTGGTGGCGCAGGTGGCGGACATCGAAGTCACCGTGACACCGACCGAGACCGATGCGCTGATGCTGGAATACAACCTCATCAAAGAGCATCGGCCGCGTTTCAACGTGATGCTGAGGGATGATAAGAGTTATCCCTATATTCACGTCAGCACCGATCATGAATTCCCCCGCCTGGCCTTCTATCGGGGGTCGCGCAAGACTCGCGGTCGGTTGTTCGGGCCCTATCCCAGCGCCAATTCGGTGCGGGCGACGCTGGGCCAGTTGCAGAAGCTGTTTCAGGTCCGGGGCTGCCAGGATTCCTATTTTGCCAACCGCACCCGACCCTGCTTGCAGCACCAGATTCACCGTTGCAGCGCACCCTGCGTCGGGTTGATCGCGCCAGAGCAATACCAGCGCGATGTGGCAAACGCCATGCTGTTTCTAAAGGGAGACAGCGAGGGCGTAGTCGATCGACTCATGGCGGGCATGGAGCGCGCCGCCAATGAGTTGCAATACGAACGCGCCGCCCATTACCGGGACCAGATTGCCAAGCTGAAACGAGTGGCGGGCCAGCAGGTCGTATCACGCTCGGCGGGCGAGTTGGACATCATCGGTATGGCTGCGGAGCGGGCTGTCTACGGCATAACGGTCATATTTGTCCGCGGCGGCCGCATTCTGGGCAGCCGCAATCATTTTCCTCGCGCCAGCGCCGGGTCCAGCCCGGACGAGGTCATTCGAGCGTTTATTCTGCAGCACTACGCTGCTCACGAAGCGCCGCCCGAGATCCTGTCCAGCCACGCCGTGCCGGAGGCTGAGCTGCTAGGCGAGATGCTCAGCGAGCGAATGCAGCGTCGGGTGCGGGTGAAGTCCCAGGTGCGGGGCGACCGCGCCCGCCTGGTAGAGATGGCGGTGACCAACGCTGAGCAGGCGCTGGCGTTGCGTCTGCGCAGCAATGCCACGATCAACCAGCAGCTGGAGGCGCTGGCAGATGTCCTGGATCTGGGCGAGGTTCCCGGGCGCCTGGAGTGCTTCGATATCAGCCACACGGGTGGCGAAGCCACGGTTGCCTCCTGTGTGGTGTTTGCCGCGGAGGGTCCGCTGAAGGCCGATTATCGCCGTTTCAATATCAAGGGCGTGGAGCCCGGGGACGACTACGGCGCCATGGCCCAGGCACTGACGCGGCGTTACAAGCGGCTGCAGCGGGGCGAAGCGCCTTTGCCGGATGTCTTGCTGATCGATGGCGGGGCCGGGCAGCTCGCCAAAGCGCAGCAGGTGCTCGCCGAGCTGGGCATCGACGGCGTCAGCCTGGTGGGCGTGGCCAAGGGCGTCGGTCGCAAGGCCGGTAGGGAGAGCCTCTATCGAATCGGAAAACGGCGCCCCCTGAGTCTACCGGCCAATTCGCCGGCGCTGCATCTGATCCAGCAGGTGCGCGACGAGGCACACCGATTTGCCATTACCGGCCATCGGGCGCGCCGCCAGAAGGCGCGCAACCGTTCGCCCCTGGAGGACATTCCGGGCCTTGGTCCGAAGCGGCGCCGCGCCCTGCTGCGGCAGTTCGGCGGCTTACGAGCGGTGCAGCGGGCGGGCGTGGATGATCTGGCCCGGGTGAAGGGGATATCGCGAACCCTGGCTCAATCCATATACTCACGTTTTCACGCCGATAGCTAGCATGGTCTTCAACGTCCCCAACGCTCTGACGGGTTTTCGGATTCTGGCGATTCCCCTGGTCGCAGCAGTGTTCTACCTGCCCTTCGAGTGGGCGCGGCCGGCCTCCGGCCTGCTGTTCGCGCTGGCGGGTATCAGCGATCTGCTGGATGGCTATCTGGCTCGTAAGCTCGGTCAGATCACGCCCTTCGGGGCTTTTCTGGACCCGGTGGCGGACAAGCTGATTGTGGCCACGGCGCTTGTGATCCTGGTGCAGTCCGATCCACGCCTGGTCGTCGCGGCAACCGCCGCCGTCATCATAGGTCGGGAGATCACCATCTCTGCCCTGCGCGAGTGGATGGCCGAGCTGGGTGCCCGGGCCCACGTTGCGGTCAGTTTCTTCGGCAAGTGGAAAACCACTCTTCAGGTCATAGGTATCAGCATGATGCTGTATCGGGACGACCTGCTGGGTATCCCCATTTATGCTCTGGGTCAGGTGTTCATTGTGGTTGCCGCCGGGCTTACCTTGTGGTCCATGTTCGATTACCTGCAGGCGGCCTGGCCCCTGCTGCGGGGCGGGACCACGAAGGCGGACTGAGTCATTGCGCGGCGCGTCACCCAGGCGGTAAAATCGCCCGCTTCTCCGCGGGAATAGCTCAGTTGGTAGAGCACGACCTTGCCAAGGTCGGGGTCGCGAGTTCGAGTCTCGTTTCCCGCTCCAGGCACGAAGTGGGGGTCCCAACCGGGACCCCCTCTGAGCACTCGCCAAGCACCCGCCTCACGCTTACGCCGATAAATTGCTGCCTCCATGACAGGCAAGCGGGGGCTCGAAGGCGCAGCATCTTGAAACAGGCCCGGCTGGCCTCCACGCCCTGAAGCGCGGGCGGCGCCCGCCGTCGCAAGATCGATTGTGGGACCGCAGGCCGGTCCCTAGAATCAAAGCCCATGAATCCTGCGCTAAGCCCATCGCCCACCCGAACCAAGGTCGCCGCAGCGGCGGAGTTATCTCACCAGGATTGGCAAGCGCTGCGGCGGGCCCACCGGGTGCTGGAGCACCCCAGTCTGGCCGCCCGCCTCACAAGCCTAGTGGGCACGCCCGTGGAAGGGGCGTTGCAAAGGCTGCCGCCGCCCTGGCGTGACCGGGTGCGGACGGTGACCGCGCAGGCGACCCAGCGCACCTTGGAGTTGGCCATCGCGGCGTGGCCGGTAGCCCAGGGCCGGGCAGAGGGGCGCACCTATCGCTGGCTGGGTATCAGCTCCGGCGCGGTGGGCGGTTTCTTTGGCCTGCCGGGCCTGCTGGTGGAGCTGCCGCTGACGACCCTGATCATGTTGCGCGCCATTGGCGCCATGGCCACCGAGCGCGGGGAAGACCTGAGCTGCCCGGAAACCCGCCTGGCATGCTGCGAGGTGTTTGCCCTCGGTGGGGCAGCGCGCAGCGACGACGGCGCTGAGACCGGCTATTACGGGGTCCGCATTGCCCTGGGGCTGCACCTGTCCCGGATGAGTCGGGAACTCCTGCAGCGGGGCGCGGCAGGTCAGTCAGTGCCAGCCATGGCAAGCCTGCTGCGTGCCATTGCGGCACGTTTCGGCGTGGCCGCCGCAGACAAGGCCGCCGCACAGATGATGCCGGTCTTGGGGGCCGCCGGCGGCGCTGTTCTCAACGCTGTCTTCATCCAGCATTTCCAGGATATCGCTTGGGGCCATTTCACCGTCCGCGGCCTGGAGCGGCGCTACGGTCGCGAGGTTGTGGAACGCGCCTACGCCAGCCTTGCAAGCGGGCAGGCCGAGGCAGCCTGACGGTGCACCAGGTCCATCGCAGCGCCCACCTGTCGTGCACGCCAAAAGAGGTGTTCGCCATCGTGGCGGATGTCGGTGCTTATCCGGACTTTGTACCCTGGTGCGAGGCAGCCGATGCCGTCGATGGCGCAGCGGCGGAACAAATCGCAACCCTGGGGATCCGGCAAGGTGCCTTCCACGGCATTTTCCGAACCCGCAACGGACTACGGCCGACAGAGGAAATCACCATGGAGTTGCTGGAGGGTCCCCTGCGCCACCTGTCCGGCCGCTGGTCCTTTCAGGAGCACCCAGCGGGCGGCTGCCAGGTGAGCTTGGACGTTCAATTCGAGTTTGGAAATCTGGCAAAGGACCTGCTCTTCGGCAAGATCTTCGAGTCGATCTGCGGCCAGTTACTTGATGCGGTGGTAACACGCGCCCGCCGCTTGGCGAAGTAACTCGGCACCATAGGGCGGGCCTCGGCATTGCCGCAGCGCACGCATCGCGGAATGGCTTACACTCTCACGCTGACCGAAGGCTCAAGGCAGGTATTCCATGCAGGTTAGACGCTTGGTTGTAGGGTTCATTGCGGCCCTGGGCAGCCCCGTGTTGCTGGCTCAGGATTGGCCGACGTTCGGCGGCGATCCCGGCGGTTCCCAATATTCGCCCCTGGACCAGATTACCCGGGACAACGTGGCGCAGCTGGAGCAGGTCTGGGTTCATCGGTCCGGGGACGTGCGCGCGGGGGAGGGTTTACGTGCCACGAGCCTCCAGGTCACACCGCTGCATGTGAATAACCTGCTGGTCTACTGCACGCCGATGAACCGCGTGTTCGCCCTCGACCCGGCAACGGGCGGTGAAGTCTGGGTGTTCGATCCCCACGCTGAAGGCGACGGCGGCCCGTTTGTGGATGAGCCGCCGGCCGCCGGCACCTGCCGCGGCGTCAGCTACTGGGCGGCAGCGGAGCCGACGCCCGGTGAGCGCTGCCAGAAACGCATTTTCAAGGGCGACCGGCAAGGCAACCTCTACGCGATTGACGCCGACGACGGCCGCGTTTGCCGCGACTTCGGCGCAGCCAAGGGACATCCGGGCTACGTCACGCATTACGATTATCCGGGGTACGGCGAGGGCTACCGCGGAATGTCCTCGCCGTCCGTTGTCGTCGGCGATGTGGTGATTGCCGCTAGCGCTTCCAACGACGGCATTTCGAATGCCAATGACGGTGTGGTGCGCGGCTTCCACGTGCGCACCGGCGAGCTGCTGTGGGAGTTCAATCCGATTCCCGTGGATAAACGGGATATCACAGGGGCGGCGAACGTGTGGTCTACCATGAGCGCCGATCTTGCGCGGGACCTGGTGTTCTTGCCCACGACCAGTCCCTCCACGGACTATTACGGCGTCAACCGGCTGTTCGATATTCCGTTGTCCGATGCCGTGGTGGCGCTGCGGGCCGCTACGGGCGAGATCGCCTGGTCCTTTCAGACCGTGCGTCATGACCTGTTTGATTACGACCTGCCGGGCCACGCGCTGCTGGTGACCATCCAGAAAGATGGTGCACCGCGCGAAGTGGCTATTCAGCAGACCAAAATGGGTCATCTGTTCGTGTTCGACCGCGAGACTGGCGAACCGGTATTTCCGATCGAGGACCGACCGGTGCCGGCGTCGGATGTGCCCGGGGAGGTCGCGGCAGCTACCCAACCCCATGCCGTGTTGCCGGAGGCCTTTGCGGGCCAGCTTCTGGAACGGGATGAGCTGTTTGGCCTCACGCCCTGGGACAAAGGCTGGTGCCAGAAGACCTTCGACGCCCACCGCTACGAAGGCATGTACACCCCGCCCAGCGAGCAGGGCACGATCTTTTTTCCATCCGCCCTGGGCGGGGGCAACTGGGGCGGGGCAGCCTATGACCCCAACACGAACCTGCTCATCATTAAGTCAGAGAACCTGGCCACCCGGCTTAAGTTCGTCAAGCAGGTGGAGGGCGAAACGCTGCCGCCGGGCGACTATCTGACCCGACCGCTGGAAGGCACCCCCTATCGCACCGAAGGGGAGATCTTCATGTCGCCCCTGGGCATTCCCTGCACGCCGCCGCCCTGGGGCACGCTCAGCGCCATCGACATGGATTCGGGCAAGATCCGCTGGCAAATCCCCATCGGGCAGATCAAACGTTTCGGTATTACCATCCCAGCGGCGTTCGGCTGGGGGTCGCCCCATATTGGCGGTCCCGTGGTGACGGCCAGCGGGCTCATTTTTGTCGCCGGCACGATGGACGAGAAAATCCGTGCTCTCGACGTGCAGACCGGCGAGGAACTCTGGCAGGCCAAGCTGCCCACACTGGCCAGCGCCGTTCCCATGACCTACATGGCTGGTGGTCGACAATACGTCGTGATCGCCGCCGGTGGGACCAGCCGCGTTACCGAGAAATTGCGCGATGCGTTGGTGGCCTTTGCGCTGCCGGCGCCGTGACCCTGGCTGACTGCGAAGTTTCTCAGTCCGTAAGCGCGAAGCTCACCCGGGTTTGGGCGGCCCGTCGATACAAGCGCCCGTCCTGTTCGTAGGGTTCAAACCGATAGTCGGACAGAGCAGCCACCACGGCTTCGTCAAACACTTCGGGCGGCTCGGCGCCAACGACGGTAATGCTCTCAGGCAGGCCCTCTTCATTCACCACGAAGGACAGGTCGACCCAGCCTTCGATCCCCCGTTGTTGGGCCCGCCGGGGATAGCGCGGGGCCTTTGCGCTTACCACGGGGAGCTGCTGCAAGGACACGGGATTGGCGAGCAGATCGGCCTGGCGCCTGTTGTAGCTCAGCTCGTTGGCTATGACGCCAACTCGCGAGGTATCGAAACCGGTTTCGGTCAAAATGACCAGGGCTCGCTCCGCGCCGGGCCAGTCCGCCGCCGCTACGCGCCGTTCCGCCTGAATCGCTAACGCCTCCTGGAAGCGACGCAGAGTGGCGAGCCATTCCGGCTGAGCTGGCGGCATCGCCCACATAGGCTCCAGCACGGCCCAGGCATTGTCCTGGGGCGGCTCGATCAGGCGGCCAGCCCCCAGAAGCTGGTCAACCCGAAGCACCGCGGCTTGCTGCGCCTGAGCGCGTTGGGCGGAGGCCAGCGCGGCACCCAGGGTTGCGGTGGCCTCCCGATCAGCCCCCGCGTCGCGCGCGGCGGTGAGGATCCGTTCGGCTGATTCTAGATCCTCCGCGATGAGCGCGCTGTTCGCCTTAACCACCAGCGCAGCTGCCAGCCCTTGTCGCAGCTCGATGACCCGCGCATCCCTGGGGGCGAGCCGGGCTGCCTGCTGGAGGTAGTGGCTGGCACTGTCATTAACCGGCCGCAGCAGTCGACCCGCCCGCAGGCGGGCGGCGCCTAATGCCAACGCCTCGTCAAGCCGGGAGCGGGGAGCGGGCGTCGCGAGCGGTGCGGCGTCTGCAGCGGGAGCTGCTGTAGTCTCCTCCAATGCCACCGCGGGCGTCGCTGCCGCGGCCGCTGATATTGTGGCGACTGAGGGTGCTTCTGGGTTGAGGAGCTCGACTGGCGTCGGCAGGGGAAGTTCCGATGTGGTAGTCGTACCGGGCGGGAGCCTGTCAGCCTCGGATTTTCCCTCGCCGGTCGGGGTCATGGGGTCACTGCGCTGTGTCTCCTGTTCCAGCAGGGTTGGCAGCAGGGCCAGGGTCTCTTCATCCGGTTCACCGCTCCTGCCCACCAGGGCGTCCAACTTGGCGGCCCCAGCGGTCTGCTCAGACGCAGCCGCCGCCGCCGGCGGCGATGGCGCGCCCAGCTCGGCAGAGAGCTGATCGGCCTGGGGCGCGTTCTCCACCGCGCGGCGCGCGGGGCCGTCGGCTGTTGCATCGGCGCGCAGCGCATCCCGCAGGAGCATGATGTCGAGTCGGCCCAATTGGACGCCGACGATCACGACAAACAACAGCGCTAAGCCGGCAGCGCCGAGGACGAACGGAAGCTTGGAGCCCGGGCGCCTGGCAGGCTTCGGCTGCCTGGCTGCCCGAAACTCAGCCTCCAGCACCAGGGGCATGTCTGGCTCTGGTTCTAAGAAGGGCTCGACGGGCTCGTGCTGTGTGGCGGCTGGCGTGGCGTCGTCCAGCGATCTGGTAAGCGGCGCGGCGTCGCCGAGCGGGGCGATCGGCGCTACGGCCTCGGATTCGGATGGTTCGGGGACATGGCTCGCCAAATTCTTTACCGGGTCCGGCCCCATTTCCACGCGACCTGCATCCACGCGACCCGAAGCCGATTCGGACAGCCGGCGTGCCTGGTTCGATTCAAACAGGCGGCCCAGCGCCCAACTCAGCCGCAGCCGCACCAGGTCAACCGAACAGGGCTTGATCAGGCGCGGCTCCGCGCCGTGGCCGTTAAGCTGGCCGTCCAGCAGATCCGCGCGAGCCGCGGAGCTCGCCAGGAGTAACACTGGCGGGCGGTGCGCGTCTTCCAGTTCGTGCAGGTGGGCCTTAAGGCTATGTGGTTCCAGGTCTGCATCCAATAACAGGATTCCGCACTCGCCCGCCGCCACGGCTTTGATAACGTCGCCGAATGATTCGGTGGCGATCAGGGGGCAAGCATCTCCGAAAGCGGCGCGGCTTGTGGCCCGCAGTTGTGGGTCCGCGCTCAGCACGTAGATCACCGCGCCTTCGGCCGCAGCCAGGTCCTGAATCGGCGTCGGCGGCAGCGTGTCCGCGAGTGGGTCGTAGTCCTCGCCACTCGGATCGGAGATGATGGTCTGGTTGCGGCGCGGCAAAGGCCGAGCTGAAGGGTAATCGGAGTGGGGTGTGCCGTTTTTTATATCCATGTTCTTGCCCGGGTTTGTTGTTTTAAGGACCTTCGGCTAGCCGAGCACGCCAAGGTCGCCACTACCGAGAAAGCAAACATCGGAGCGGGGAGTGCGACAGCACATGGTTCTCAAAATTCTTTCGCGTGACCCCCGGAACGATCAGAAACTGGTTGCCACACGGGCGCCGCACGTCCCCGCGACCCACCATGAAATAGCACAGCGGTTGCGATAATGCGAGGCGGCAGCTTATGTCAAATTAAATGCCCTGACGTGCGGTTCTGGATTCGCAGGTTTTATCAGCGTCAAAGTCCCGCAACTCTAATGAGACATAACATTTTGCCGCGGTATCAGGCCGCGCAGATCAGGCGTAAGGACGGGGCGATGAAGCAGGGTAAAGGACCTTGGATCGGCATCGGTGCCGCAGCGTTGGCGGGTTGCCGAGGCGCCGGCGACACGACTGCGCCGAGCCTACGGGTCGAACCCGATCTGGTCAGCAGCCCGGCCAGCGTATCGGCGGTCGCGGGCGCGATTAGACCGTGATCCCATCTGACTCAACTCTTGCCAGTTCAGCCGCCAACTTGACCACCTCGATCAGACGGCGGCGGCCTGGAGGCACAGGTATTCCAAGATGATTGTGGCGCCGGCCAAGGCGGTGATCTGGGCGTGGTCGTACGGGGGAGAAACCTCGGTGAGGTCCATACCCACCAGGTTCAGGTTTCCCAGCTGGCGCAGCACAGCCAGGGCCTGGTAGCTGGAGAGCCCGCCGCAGACGGGCGTACCCGTGCCCGGCGCGAAGGCCGGGTCCAGGCAGTCGATGTCGAAGGTTAGGTAGGCCGGCCGATCACCGACGCGGGCCGTGATGGCAGCGGCCGTGGCATCCGGGCCGTGGGCATGGACCCAGTTGGCGTCCAGCCACTGAAAACCCATCCGGTCGGCATTGTCCGTGCGAATACCCACCTGCACCGAACAAGCCGGGTCCACCAGCCCTTCGCGCACGGCGTGCCAGAACATGCTGCCGTGATCAACACGCCCGGGTTCGCAGGTCCAGGTATCGGAATGAGCATCGAAGTGCACCAGGGCCAGCGGGCCATGAACTCGCGCATGGGCCCGCAGCAGGGGCAGGGTGATGAAATGGTCACCGCCGAGGCACACCATGCCGGCGCCGGCGTCGAGAATCGCGCTGGCGTGGGCTTCGATAGCTGCAGGAATGGTGTGGGGCTGGCCGTGGTCCCAGTGGCAATCCCCGTAGTCGACAACGGCAAGTCTCTCAAACGGATCAAATCCCCAGGGCCAGGGCTTACCCCAGGCCAGTTCCGCGGACGCAGCACGAATGCCGGCCGGACCGAAGCGGGCCCCGGGCCGATGGGTCGTGGTGGTATCCAGCGGGATGCCAGTTACAGCGATATCAACACCTTGCAGGTCCTTGCTATAGCTTCTTCTCATGAAGCTGAGAGCGCCCGAATAGGTGGGCTCGCTGCCCATGCCGTAGGGAGTAGTGCGGGTAAAGGCTTGATCAATGTCTGGTCGGCTCATGATGTGCCACGCCCTGTGCTGCGGGCGATTGTGCCCAGCTAGGTGGTTGCGGACAACCGCGCGCCCGGTTCCGCCTCGTTGGGGCACTGCAGCAAGCTGCGCCCTTGTTCGCCAGGTGCTTCCGTTTCCTCGGTGGCCGGTATCCCGTAGCATCACAGCACAGCACCCTTAGCGAGAACGACCGTGCCTGAATTGAATCCACTGGATCTGTATGACGTCCGCGCCGAGCTGAGCGACGACGAGCGTATGGTGCAGGACAGCGTTGCCCGGTTCGTGGACGACGAGGTGCTACCCATCATCGGCCAGTGTTTCGCCGAGCAGCGCTTCCCGCGCGAGCTGGTGCCCGCGATCGCCTCGCTGGGCCTGTTCGGTCCCACCCTGAGCGACTACGGCTGCTCCGGCCTCAACTACGTCTGCTACGGGCTGATCTGCCAGGAGCTGGAGCGCGGTGACAGCGCCCTGCGCAGCGTGGTTTCGGTGCAGAGCAGCCTGGTGATGTGGGCGATTCATGCGTATGGCTCAGACGAGCAAAAACAGCGCTGGCTGCCGGCGATGGCAAAGGGGGAAGCCATAGGCTGTTTCGGTCTTACCGAGGCCCACGGGGGTTCGGATCCCGCCAACATGAAGACCCACGCCCGCCGGGATGGCGGCGACTGGATCCTTAACGGGTCCAAGATGTGGATCACGAACGGCAACGTGGCTGATGTGGCGGTGGTCTGGGCGGCCACGGAGGAGGGGGTCAAGGGCTTTCTGGTGGACACGTCCAGTCCCGGCTTCCAGGCTCGGGAGATCAAGGACAAATTTTCCCTGCGAGCCTCCATCACATCGGAGCTGTTTTTCTCGGATGTGCGGGTTCCCGAAGCCCATCGTCTCCCGGAGGGTAACGGCCTGCGAGCGCCTCTGGGCTGCCTCAACCAAGCCCGCTATGGCATCACCTGGGGTCCCATCGGTGCGGCCCAGGCTTGTCTGAGCGAGTTGCTGGAATATACCGGTTCCCGGGTGCTGTTCGGGCGACCCCTCTCTCACACCCAGCTGATTCAGGCGCGGCTGGCAGACATGGCCCGCCGCATCACCGGGGCTCAGCTGCTGGCGCTGCGCCTGGGGCGGTTGAAGGATGCCGGCAGACTGGATCCCGCCCAGGTCTCACTGGCCAAGTGGAACAACGTGCGCATGGCCCTGGATGTCGCCCGGGACTGTCGCGACATGCTGGGTGGTGCGGGCATCAGTGTTGAGCATGGCCCCGTGCGTCATATGCTCAACCTGGAGAGCGTGATTACCTACGAAGGCACCGAGAGCGTGCATCAGCTGATCTTGGGCCGTGCCCTGACGGGGCATAACGCGTTTTAAAGTGAAGTGAACCGGTGGTGAAGCTGAGTGTAAAGGACCTCATGGCAGCGGCGAGTGCTGTCATCGACACCGTGGCAGTCCACGACGCGGTGGGCTGGCTGGATGATGCCAACGTGGTGTTCGTCGATCTGCGGGATGCCGCGGAACGGGCACGGGCTGGCGAGATACCCGGCGCAGTGCACGCACCGAGGGGTCTGCTGGAATTCTATGCCGACCCGGCAACCGGAATACACAACCCTGTTTTTGCCAGTGGCAAGAAGCTGGTTGTTTTCTGCGCCACCGGCGGTCGGTCGACCCTGGCGGCAAAAACGCTGGTGGATATGGGCGTGCCGAACGTGGTGAACCTGGCGGGGGGCTTCGCCGCCTGGCGCGAAGCCGGCGGCAGAGTGCTCGGCGGCTAGGGCCGGCACCGCCCACGCGGCGCGGTGGCTGAGGGTTTCCGGCCAGCGGCGATTTTCCCGCCTCCCTGTGGTAAATTCTGCCGTCCTTGCAGGGTTCCCAGGGGCTAGGTGGCAGAGTGGTTATGCAGCGGCCTGCAAAGCCGTGTACGCCGGTTCGATTCCGACCCTAGCCTCCATTTGTCGCTCTCATTCCCTCTCCTATCCGCCATCAAGAAATCCTAACAATCTGATAAAGATAGGTAATTATCTATCACTGGTTAGCATGTCGTGCCTTGGCATTCCACGCATTAGGGGGGTAAAAATCTGGGGTAATCCGCCTGTTCGAAATCGGTTACCCCGTTTGCTGACAGACACCTAGGTTCGAAACGGTGCGCCGCGCAAGAAGCCGTACAAGCTTTTTGATCATCGGTCAGTAACCGCCAATACCATTAGCAAATTCGGACCTCTCAGGCCTGTTGCCACCGCAGATCCAGCCTTTCGAAAACGGGAATGTCCCTTCCCGCAGGCCCAAAAACTGCGAACTCCGCGCCCGGGAGTCACTCACCTCCGACGAGGTGGATGCATTCATGAAAGCTGCAGCGAACCTGGGCCGGCACAGGCCTGGGGATCGAACCCTGATAATCCTGGCCTACCGACATGCTCTAAACGTTTCAGAACTGGGCTCGCTGCGTTGGGACAAGGGGGTCTTAAGCAGGGACATCTCCATGTCACCCGTGTGAAGAACGGCGCACCTTCCACACACCCCCTTCGGGGGGCGGAGATTCGCGCCCTGCCGAGGGTGAAGCGGGAGTACTCTCAGGCTGCTAAGTCTTCGTCACGGAGCTTAGCGGGCCGCTGACGCCGTCTACGTTCAGGGAACTGGTCAAGCGGGAAGGGGAGAAGGCGGGGATTCCCTTCCCCGTCCATCCCCACATCCTGCGGCATGCCACAGGCCTCTATTTCGCGAACCAGGGCCACGATACCCGTGCGATCCAGCATTACCTGGGCCATAAGCAGATCCAGCACACGACTCGGTACACGGAGCTGGCCGCGGATCGGTTCAACGGCTTCTTTTCTGACTAAACCTCAACCCGCTCCGCGATCTCCAGGGCATCCTCGACCTCAATCCCCAGATATCTGACGGTGCTCTCCAGCTTGGTATGTCCCAGGAGCAGTTGCACAGCCCTGAGATTCTTGGTCTTGCGGTAGATCAAGCTCGCCTTGGTTCGCCTGAGCGAGTGGGTGCCATATTCCGGGGGCTCTAGACCGATTTCACTCGCCCAGGACCGCACCAGCCGTCCGTACTGGCGGGTGGAGAGGTGCGGGGAGCCCTTCAGCCGGCTGGGGAACAGAAACTGATCCCCCGATAACCCTGCTTCACGGATCCAGGTGGTAACCGCCGCCCGCGTCTGCTTGGAGATCTCAAACTGGACGGGCATCTGAGTCTTACGCTGTACGATCATCGCCCTGGCGGCGATACCTGCGCCGTGGGAGATATCTCTGACTCGTAGCCGAACGAGATCACAGCCCCTGAGCTTGCTATCGATGGCCATATTGAACAGAGCCAGATCACGGGCTCGGCCTGCCATCTGCAGTCTGATCCGGATGCCCCAGACCTCCCGTAGCTTCAAGGGGCGCTTCTGACCGACCAGTTTGCCTTTGTTCCATGCCT
>JBFFHS010000086.1:0-15169 GCA_041556855.1 Gammaproteobacteria bacterium | reverse complement strand
GATACTGGTGGTCGGCATCGCCAGCAAGTCCAGCTCACGCCGGCGTTTCGAGGACGCGCTGGTCGCTCAGTTGGGAGAGCGGGCCATCGCCAGCCACCGGGAGATCGAAAGAACCGACGACATCAGCCGCGAGTCAGTCGTTGCCGCGGCCGCCCGCACCGGCGTAGACGCCGTGCTGGTCACCCGTCTGAAGGATGCCCAGACCCGGGCCAAAAGCCGGGGCGGGCGCACGGACGTGCAGGCCAGGCGCAAGGACGAGCGGCTGGTGGATTTTTTTCGCTATGACTACGTGGACTACACGGATCCTGAGTCCCTGACGCTGCTGACCACGGCCGTGATTACCACGGATCTATACCGCGTCAGCGACGAGGCGAGGGTTTATGCCTTCGAAGCTTCTGCAGCGGATGCGAAGACCATTGAGGAGCTGGTGGATGCGTTATCACGGACGGTGGCTTTGAGCGTGCGGCGCAGCGGCCTGCTGCCCTGAACGACGGCACCGTGGCAGCACCCGGTGGCGAGCAGATCGATCTATTCGCGGATACGGCGGAGGCCAACGGGCCCCGAGCCGAACCCGCTGATGCCGCGCTGACCCGCCTGGGCGCCCGCCTCGCGGCGTATCCCCTTTATCTTGGCACCTGCTCCTGGTCTTTCCCCGGTTGGGACGGCCTCGTCTATCATGGCCGGCAGGACAAGACCCAGCTGTCTCGGGAGGGGCTGACGATCTACAGTCAGCATCCCTTGCTGCGCGCGGTCAGCATCGACCGCAGCTACTACGGACCTCTGACCCGCGATGAGCTCAGCCGTTATGCCGGGCAGGTGCCAGAGGACTTTCGCTTCATCGTTAAAGCCCACCGGGAAATTACCACGCCGGTCACCCAGTTGCCCGCAGCCATCCGCCGCGGCGGCGTCGACCGTTTTCTGGACGCCGAGTATGCCCTGCGCAGCATGATTCGCCCCCTGCTGGACGGCCTTGGCAAGCGGGCGGCAGCCTTATTGTTTCAGTTTCCACCCCTGGCACCCCGGGAGCGACGGGATCCGCAAGCATTCCTCGCCCGCCTGCAGGAATTCCTGGCACTGCTGCCGCCCGAACTCCCATACGCCGTTGAGTTGCGCAATACCGAGCTCTACCTTCCGGCATACGTCGCTGCGCTGCAGGAGGCCGGCGCAATGCATTGCTTCACCGTGCATCCACGGGCGCCCACCCTCGCCGAGCAGCGCAAACTCCTGGGCGAGGCCTGGGGCGACGCGCTGATGGTGCGCTGGAATCTGCGCCGTGACCGGCAATACGAGGCGGCCAAGGAGGCCTTCGCCCCTTTCAATCAGCTCGTGGCCCCGGATCCGGACATGCGAGAGGCGGTGGCGGGACTATGTGCTGAGGCGCTCAACGCGGGCAAATCCACCTACGTGGTCGCTAACAACAAGGCCGAGGGCAGCGCGCCTCTGACGCTTTTTGCGCTGGCGGAGCGGCTCGAGACGCTGGTCCGTAGCACCAGTCCAGTGTAAAACACGCTGAGGCGTTGGGACGGGGGAGACGCTGATGGGGGCCTGGTTACATCCGCTCTACGCCCTGGCACACGCCGGGATTCTCTACTGGCTTATCCAGACATGGCGCTCAAGCCCCAGACCCGGCATCCGCTGTGCCGCAGCCATCGCTGCCCTCACCACCGCAGGCCTGGTCTATGACAATGGCCTCATCGGCCTGGGCAGCGTCATCGGCTTGGGGGAGACGCTTTTAACTTTGAGTTATCCCCGCTACGTCCTGCACGCATTCGTCACCCCCATGATGATTTTCGCCATGGTGCAGATCGCAGGCGCCGCCGACATCCGAGTTGCTCAGTTGCCGGCCGCGCGCTGGGGCGCCGGCATCCTGTCCCTGCTGCTGATACCGGTGGGCATCTACGAAGACCTGGTCGGGCTGAAGCTGGTACCGGTGTGCTTTCAGGATGTGGTGCGCTACTCAGGCAGCGTCACAGAGGCGGGCCTGTGCGGTCCGGACCAGGCCGTGGTGGCCGCCGCTGGCGGACCGCCTATTCCCTCAGTGACGGCGGTGATCGTGGTGCTGATACTCGGCGTTGCGCTGTGGCGCCAGCGGTCCTGGCCCTGGGCATTTCTGACGGGCCTGGTCATGCTGATCGCTGCAGCGATTCCCGCGTCTGAGTTTGGGTTACTGCCCGGAAACGGCGGTGAAGTGTTCTTTACCGCCGGCTACGCGGCCTCTGCGGCCCGCTTCGCGCGACCCCGCAGCGTCGACTAGCCGGCAGCCGCGCACCGCGGGGGCGCCCATGCCTGGCTCCCGTCCGCCCCAAAGTGGTCATACCACCTGCGGGAGCGGCCCGTTAATTCTGGGCGACGCGATCCGCCAGCTGCACGATGACCCGGCCCTCTTCGTTCCAGGGCGATACGGTGATGTTCACGCCCATCACCTTGGCCATGCCGAGGAAGCGGGGAATGGTCCAGTTGTTATGAATCCACTCCTCTGTCATGTCGAACTGCTCGAGACGCCGGGTAGCATCCAACACGGTCTTGTAGGGCGACGTATAGCTGCGCAAACCCGCCTCGGCATGGGTTTCGTCCACCAGTTGATAGTGGCAGGCGGTGCGCTCGAACATGGCCACCAGGGCCAGTTCTGTGTTACCCGTCTGATCGATGTATTTCTTGGTGCGCACGAGGAGCGGTAGCAGCACCCGCCGATCGTGCTCGATAAGCTCCGGCATCAGATCCCGGTCCTTGGCGAATTGCATCTGGCTCAAAAGCGCTTTCACCAGGGCGTCGTTCATCTCGTGCTGATACGGCTCGGTGTTGTTCAGCGTTTTGATCACAGTGGACAGCGCCCGGCCGAGCGCTTCCTCGCGACCCTCAAAGCCGCTGGTCTCGGCAGCAAATTTGCTCGCAACGTCCGCCCCCGGCTTGTCCGCGGTCTGGCCCGCGCTCCAGATCAGGGTCAGCACGGTCGCTGCCGCCAGTGCAATTTGTCGCTGGGTCATGGTCCTGCCCCCCGGCCCGTGATGAGAAAGGATCAGAGTAGTGGAGGTGGGCGTCCCGGTCGATGACCCATGGGGTCGTGTCCGCCAGGTGAGCCGGATGAGGACGGGATGCAACCAGAAATCGGGAAAATGCTGCCGGGCCGCAACCTCCCGGGGGCTCGACATTCAAAGACGCGCCGTGCCGATCAGCTGACCTGACCTCACCCCGCCGCCGTCATTGCCCACCGACCCCCAGCATTCCCGCCACCTCCCCGGCAATAGCCAGCGACGCGGTCAGCCCGGGGGACTCGATGCCGTAAAGGTTCACCAGTCCTGCCACGCCGTGCTCCGCGGGCCCCTGGAGCAGAAAATCTGCTGCCGGCTCGCCGGGCCCCGCCAACTTGGGTCGAATGCCGGTGTAGCCGGGCAGCAGATTGTCGGCCCTGATAGCCGGGTAATAACGCCGGATCGCCCCAACGAAGGCGGCGCGACGGGAATCATCGAAGTCATAGTCCACGGCATCGAGCCAGCGCACGTCGGGACCGAAGCGGGCCTGGCCGGCAAGATCCAGCGTCACGTGGATGCCCAGGCCACCCTGCTCCGCCACGGGATAAACGAGCCGCGTAAAGGGCGACCGCCCGGCGAGAGCGTAGTAGTGGCCAATGGCCAGATGGCGCGGGGGTATATGTTGCGGCTTGAATCCCTGCAACAAACTCGCCACCCGTTGCGCTTCCAGACCGGCGCTGTTCACCAGCCGTCGGCAGCGCAAGATGGCAGGTTGATGGATACCGACCTGAATCTCGATGCCCGCCGGCAATACGCGGCCGCCGGTCACCGGTGAGTTCAGCGCCAGCAGTCCGCCGGCCGCCTCCAGATCAGCAAGCAGCGCGGTCATCAGCTCATTGCTGTCCACGATGCCCGTAGAGGGGGACAACAGCGCCGCGCTGCACTGAACAGCGGGCTCCAGCGCCTGCGCCTCGCGGCGGCTCAGCCAGCGCAGATCGGCCACGCCATTGGCCGTCGCCTGGACCTGATAGCTCCGCAACGTGGCCTCCTCCCGAGCATCGGTGGCAACGATCAGCTTGCCCAGGCGTTTGTGCCGCACGCCGTGGGACTCGCAGTATGCGTACAGCAGCGCCTTACCGGCCACGCAAAGTCGTGCCTTGGCCGAGCCCGTCGGGTAATAGATACCGGCGTGCACGACCTGGGAGTTGCGACTGGAGATCTCCAGGCCAATGGCCGAACCGGCCTCCAGCAGCACCACCTCCTCGCCCTGCAGGGCCAGCTCCCGGGCCACCGCAAGCCCGACCACGCCGGCGCCAACCACGACTGCATCGACCTGGTCCACCATCCAGTTAGCATGCCCCAGGCGCAGGCGCCGGGACAGCTCTCGCGGGCCAAAACGGCGCAGATTGGCCGCCGCCACGACCCGGCGGGGAAGCAACTCCGGGATCAGCGCCAGCGCCAGCAAGGTCAGAGACGTTGTATGACGTAAACATGACACCAAAACGGTGGCTGCCGTCGCATGCCAACCACGCCCTGCGCGATCCGGGGCTGGGCCAAGTCAGGAAACGGCTTGACGGCCCTCGACTTTAGCGAGGGCGCCGATCAGGGCCAGCATCACGCCGGAAGTCACCATCAACATCTCCAGGGGGGCGCGAAACCCTCCAGTGGTATCCAGCAGCAAGCCGAACAGCAGCGGCCCCAACACACCGCCCATCTCGGCAACCGTGAAGAATAAAGCGCCGGCTGGACCCATCTGGCTGGTATCAATCTCGCGCGCTTCCATCAAGGCAAGAATGGTGATGGGTGACAGACAGCTGCGGGCAATGCCCTGGAGCAACAGAGTCAGCAACAGGATCTCTGGTCGTTGCAGCCAGAGCATCCACGTGGTTACCCCGGCCAGCAGCGCCAGGCCGGCCAGCAGCTTGAGGCGTCGGGCGTCGGTCGCCAAGCGCGGCAAGGTAAGCGAGGCAATGATCCCCACCGCCACCGGCAATGCTGCCCAGTTGCCCGCGGCTACCCGGGAGAACCCCATGCCGATCAGGAATTCCGGTGTCCAGTTTGCCCAGGCGTGCCCGAAGACGAACATGCAGACGCCCAGAAGCAGGATGATCTGCACCGTCGGGAGCCGAATCAGCCGCGCGTATACGGCCAGACCGCGTTGACGGTCGGTGCCGCGCTCCAACTGCGCCACCGCGCGACTCACCGGGTGCGCAGTGATCAACAACCAGGCCGTTGCCGCAGCGAGAGCCACAGCTGCGTAGCTTGCGAGAACGAGTCGCCAGCTGTTGTCGAACAGGGGCATGAGCACACCGTTGGTCAAGGTCAGCGCGGTGATATTGCCCATGATGATGCTCGACATATAGACACCCATGGCCAGACCCCGCTCCCGGGACGCAAACCAGCGACTGATAATCTTCGGCGCGCCCACGGACAGTAGCGGCCCGCCAATGCCGAACACGGCAATAGCGGCCAACAAGCTGACATAGCCCAACGCGGCGGCGCGGCCCAACGCGGATATGCAAATGGCCAGGCCGGCAATCAACAGAGCCGCACGAACACCGAAGCGGTCGATGAACAACCCCGCCGGAATCGCCGCGCCGATATAGATCAGCGGCCAGATTCCCAGGGCGCCGCCCATGGCGGTATTGGATAAGCCCAGATCGGCACGCACGACACCGATCAGCGGCGCGATGGCCGTCATCACCAGACCAAAGCTGAAATACATCACCCAGACACCCGCCAACATCATCCAGCGATGGGGTTCAGCGGTTGGATCCAGCCTGGGCGGCACTGAGTTCAAAGATGTCTGTCCTGTAGCCAGGAAACAGGGGGGTATTCTTCATTTTCGGCGCCCGATGAAGAATGTCCTTTTTCCTGTGAATTCGCCGGGCAAACGCCGCGTGCGGCGCGGCCGTCCGCCGGGGCGGACGCTGCCGCGCTGAGCGATCGATTATACTGACACCCATGCAGTCCACCGACACCTCAACCCAGGGCGACGGCGAGCAGTCCGTGGAGGCGCTGCCGGCGCTGGACCGCCGCGCCGATCTGAGCTACCTGGATTTCGTCGAGGGCTTCCGCGCCTTTGTGCTCGACGATACCTCTTATCAACGCAGCGCCGAGCACGCTCTGGACCATCTGGAGTCTATCAACGGTATCCGACCCAGCCGGCTGGAGGAATTCAAGTCCACCCTGGACGAGCTGCCGGCCGTACAGATGCACAACCGTTTGATGCGCACCCAGCAGGAAATGAAGTGGCACAAACTTGCCCCATCCCTGGGCGCGCGCCGCGCGGAGCTGGAAAAGGAGCTGGCGGACTTCGACGACCAGGGCCCCGGCAAACTGTTACTGGATCCGGACTTCCAGCCGCCCGGCTACGTCAACGTGCATTTCCATCTGCAGCCGGGCACCTATTACAAGGACAGCCTGTCGGGTTTCATGTACCACTGGGGCACGAAAGTCTTCTTTCGCGGCGACGACGATCGGGACGTGCTGCACGACAAATTGGTTGATCTGGTGCCGCCCCCGGCCGACGGCCGGGTGGAACGGATTCTGGATCTCGCCTGCTCCGTGGGTCAGAGCACCACGGCCCTCAAGCGCCGCTTCCCGGCAGCGGCCGTGTGGGGTATTGATCACTCCGCACCCATGCTGCGGGTTGCTCATCGGCGCGCGGTGCTGTTGAAGTCCGACGTGACGTTTGCCCAGCGCCTTGCCGAGCAGACCGGCCTGCCCGATGACCATATCGACCTGGTGTTTGCCTTCATATTGTTTCACGAGCTGCCGATCCGGATCGTGGCAGCGACTGTCAAGGAGATGGCCCGGGTGCTGCGGCCCGGCGGCGTGTTTCACGTATTCGACTTCCTCGACAGCGCCAGCATGAGCCCTCTGGAGCTGTATCATCGGGATTTCGATGCTCGCAACAACGGGGAAGCCTACTCTCAGGATTTCTGCGACTGTGATTTCCACGGGCTGCTGGAAGCCAACGGCTTCAGCGTCAAGCATACGGGAACTGGCGGCGGCTACGTGAAAACCTATTTCGCCGAGAAGAACTGAACAACAACGAAAACGCGAGCACTTATGAGCAACGTCTCCGAGCAGACGCCCGAAGGGGGGGCGCCCCTGGCAGGTGACCATCCCACCTATTTTGCCGATCCCATTCAGGATACGCTGGTCAACATGCTCATGGAGCTGGCTGCCCAGGTTTGGGTCAATCGGGAACGCATGGCTGCCCTTGAAGCGGTGCTGGAAGCCCGCGGGGGCCTGGACCCCGACGCCGTCGAGGAATACCGGCCGACACCTGAGCGCGCGGCTGCCCTGCGGGAAGAACGGGACCGGTTTGTGGCCGGTCTGCTGAAAGAAATCGAGCGGCTCGCGCCGCCGGAGTAATCCATGGCCATTGCAAACACGGATACCGATACCCAACCCTGGCCGCAACCGAGGGTGGCCTGGTACGGCGTGATCATTCTCTTGATCGCGTTTTTGTTCTCCTTCGTGGACCGGATCATCCTGGGGCTGCTGGTGGTCCCGATCAAAGCGGATCTCGGGGTATCCGACGCCGCCATGGGGCTGTTGCTGGGCATCGCGTTCGCCATCTTCTACACCCTCATGGGGCTGCCCATCGGCTGGCTGGCGGACCGCTTCTCCCGCCGCGGCATCATTGCCATCGGCATTTCCCTGTGGAGCCTCGCCACCGCCGCATGCGGGCTGGCCGGCTCGTTCATGCAGCTGTTCATCGCCCGGGTCGGCGTGGGGGTCGGCGAAGCGGCCCTGTCGCCGTCGGCATTTTCCATGATCGCCGACTATTTCCCCAAGGAACGGCTGGGCCGCGCCTTGGGGGTATTCACCTCGGGCGCCTTCTTTGGCGCCGGCCTCGCATTTCTGATCGGCGGCGCGGCGCTGGGCGTGGTCATGAAAATGGGCAACGTGGAGCTTCCCATTGTCGGGGTGCTGAAACCCTGGCAGCTGACCTTTTTCATCGTCGGACTGCCTGGCCTGGTGGTTGCGGTGTTGATGATGACAGTGCACGAGCCGGCCCGCCGCGGCCTGAGCGACAAGCCCATCGCTGCGGCGGACGTGTTCCGGTTCATGCGGGTGAACTGGCGACTGTTCACGGCCCACTTCGTGGGTTTCAGCCTGCTGTCCCTGGTCGTCGTGGTCGTGCTGGCCTGGGGACCGACCCTGTTCGTGCGAGTGCACGGCTATTCTCAACCGGAGGTGGGCTTGAAGCTGGGCCTGATCCTGTTCTTCCTGTCCTCCAGCGGGGTATTCGCCGGCGGCTGGCTGGCAGACCTGTGGCAGCGTGCCGGCCATATTGATGCCCCGCTGCGCGTGGGGATCGTCGCGGCGATCACGTCGGTACCCTTCGCCGTTGCCGGCAATCTCGCCGACAACGGCGATCTGGCAATCGCCCTGTACTGCCCGATGGTATTCCTCGGCAGCTTGGGAATTGCCTGTGCGCCCACCGCCATCCAGCTGGCCACACCCAATCAGTTGCGGGCCCAGGTGTCAGCCATCTACATGCTGTTTCTCAATATCATCAGCTCAATCATTGGGCCAACGGGGGTGGGCTTTATTACCGACTACGTGTTCAAGGATGAAATGCAGGTGGGCAGCTCCATGGCCCTGGTGGTCGGCATTACCGCCCCGCTCGCGGCACTGTCGCTGTGGTGGGGCCGCAAGCCGTTCAGTGAGGCGGCGGCCTAGCTCATGACGGCCCGGCTGGACAACCAGGTCGTGCTGCTGACGAACCTGCCCGAGGCTGTGCTGCCGGCACTGGCCCAGCGCTGTCTCACCGAGGGCGCGCGGGTAGTCGTGGCAAGCCGGAACCCGGTCCGCGAGTTGCCCGACGCGGCCCGGCACGTGACCCATGAGGGCACCAGTCCCGCCGCCTGGGACGCCCTCGAGGACACCATCAACGCCGACTTTGGCGGACTCAACATCCTGATCCAGGGGTTGACCGCGCACCAGGCGACGCCCATTGCCGAAACCTCACTGGCCGACTTTCGCGCCATGAACGAACAGAATCTGGAAGCGACCTTCCTGGCGGCCCAGGCAGCCTTTCGTTTGCTGGCCGACACCGGTGGCGTCATTGTGAATATCAGCTCGGCTTTTGGTTTGGTAGGGGCTGCCAACGCGGGCGGTCTGTGTGCCGGCGCGGGCGGACTGAAAATGCTGACCAAGGCGGCCGGCGTGGAGGGCGTCATGGGCGATGCCAAGATCCGGGTCAACTGCATCCTGGCCGGCGCTGTGCCGGGGCTGCCGGTACCCACGGGCGTGCGGCCCCCGCCCATGGCCGGCCGCGCTGACCTGGCGGCGCTGCTGGACGCAGTGGTGTTTCTGGCCAGCGAGGACTCCGCCTACATGACCGGCGCCATGCTGCCGCTTGACGGCGGCTTGACGGCGAGCTGAATCGTGGCACGGCTGACAGGAAAAATCGGCATTGTCACGGGGGCCACATCAGGCATCGGCCGCGGCTGCGCCCTGGCCATGGTGGAGGCGGGTGCCAAGCTGGTGGTGACGGGACGCAACGTGGCGCGCGGCCACGTGACCGTGGACATGATCGACAAGCTGGGCGGCGAGTCCGTGTTCGTGCAGCAGGACGTCACCAGCGAAGCGGACTGGCAGCGGGTCATGGACACGACTCTGGAGCGCTTCGGGCGTCTGGATGTGCTGCTCAACAACGCAGGGGATGCCAGGCTGGGACCCCTCACCGAGCTGACCCTGGACACCCTGCAGTTTTTGCTGCGGGTCGATCTGGAGGGTCCATTCATCGGCATGAAGCTGGCCTGGCCTCATCTGATCGCCGCGGGTGGTGGCGCCATTATCAATATGTCATCCGTGGCGGGACAGCGGGGCGTGGCTGGGGGAACCGCCTACTGCAGCGTGAAAGGCGCTCAGGCGGCGCTCACCCGGGCGGCGGCCATGGAGGGCGCGCCGGTAAACATCCGCGTCAACAGCATGCACCCGGGCCTGATCTGGACCGAAGGCGTGACCGACGTCATGGGCGACAACGTGGAGGAGTTCAAGCCGCGGCTGCTGGCCCACGTGCCCTGGGGAGCTTTCGGCGAGCCGAAGAACGTGGCCGATGCCTGTGTGTATCTGGCGTCTGACGAGGCCCGCCACGTGACCGGTATCGAGCTGAACGTGGATGGCGGGCAGCTCGCACGGTAATACCCCTACTGCCAGGCGCCGTTCGCGCTGGACTGCGGGCCGGCAGGGCCTCGTGGGTGCCCGGCCAGCGATCCGGCAGTGCCCGTTCGGAGTCCGACCCGCTGCGCGTTAGTACTTATAGTGCTCCGGCTTATACGGCCCGTTTGCCGGCACGCCCAGATACTCCGCCTGCTTGGCGCTGAGTGTTTCCAAACGCACCCCGAGCTGGCCCAGATGCAGCCGGGCCACCTTCTCGTCCAGATGCTTCGGCAGGGTGTACACGCCCAGCGGATACGCGTCGGGATTGTTGAACAGCTCGATTTGCGCCAGGGTCTGGTTGGTGAAGCTGTTGGACATGACAAAGCTGGGATGACCCGTCGCGCAGCCCAGGTTCACCAGCCGGCCTTCGGCCAGCATGATGATGCTGTGGCCCTCGGGGAAGGTGATCTTGTGCACCTGGGGCTTGATCTCCTGCCATTCGTACTGGCGCGTGACGTCTACCTGAATCTCGTTATCGAAATGGCCGATGTTGCAGACGATGGCGTGGTTCTTCATCTGCCGCATGTGCTGCCCGGTGATCACGTCCACGCAGCCCGTCGCGGTCACGAAAATGTCCCCGATCTTGCAGGCCTCGTCCATGGTCATGACCTCGTAGCCTTCCATGGCCGCCTGCAGCGCGCAGATGGGGTCGATCTCGGTCACGATGACCCGGGCTGCCTGGGAGCGCAGTGACTGGGCTGAGCCCTTGCCCACGTCGCCGTAACCGGCGACCACGGCCACCTTCCCCGACAGCATAACGTCGGTGGCCCGCATAATGCCGTCCACCAGCGAATGCCGACAGCCGTAGAGATTGTCGAACTTGGACTTGGTGACCGAGTCGTTGACGTTGATAGCGGGGAACAACAGCTCGCCCCGTTCCAGCATCTGATACAAGCGGTGCACGCCGGTGGTGGTCTCTTCCGTCACCCCGCGGATGTCTTTCACAATCCGATGAAAACGCTGGGGATCGGCCGCTATGGATTTCTTCAGCTGGGTGTACAGCACGGCCTCTTCTTCACTGCCCGGCGTCCTATCCAGAATGCTGGGGTCGTCCTCGGCTTGATAGCCCAAATGGATGAACAAGGTGGCATCACCACCGTCGTCGAGAATGATATTGGGACCCTGACCGTCACCCCAGTCCACGATGCGATCCACGTAGTCCCAGTATTCCTCCAGGGTCTCGCCCTTGACCGCGAATACCGGCGTGCCATTGGCGGCAATGGCGGCAGCCGCGTGGTCCTGGGTCGAAAAGATATTGCAACTGGCCCAGCGCACCTGAGCCCCGAGCGCTTCCAGAGTCTCGATAAGCACCGCCGTCTGGATGGTCATATGCAGAGATCCGGTAATCCTGGCGCCCTTCAGCGGCTGCGACTTCCCATACTCCTCCCGGGTCGCCATCAGGCCGGGCATCTCGTGCTCCGCCAGTTCGATTTCGCGGCGCCCGTAGTCAGCCAGGCCGATATCCTTGACCACGTAGTCCTGTTTGGCCTCGTCAATGGCCACGACCCGATTACTCATCTGCTGTCTCCCTGGAATGGCTGCCCCAGCGGGCAACCGGACCGAACTCGGTCGAGGAATGTTATATCCGTTTTCGTATCAACGGCTTGTCTGGATGCGCCATATTCTAGCGCAAATGCCTTTGGGTTGGCCCCGCGTGTGCTTACGCAGCCGTGTCCACCTTGAGGGCTGCCACCTTGTCGGTGCGTTCCCAGGTGAACTCGGTCTCGGAACGACCAAAGTGCCCGTAAGCCGCCGTAGCTCTGTAGATCGGTCGAATCAGGTCGAGCATTTTTAGAATCCCGTAGGGTCTTAAGTCAAAATGCTCGCGGATCAGGGCGGCGATTCGATCCTCGGACACCGTGTTGGTCCCAAAGGTCTCCACGGTCACCGAAGTGGGCTCGGCGACGCCGATAGCGTAGGACACCTGGATTTCACAGCGCTCCGCCAGACCGGCGGCGACGATGTTCTTGGCCACGTACCGACAGGCGTAGGCCGCCGAGCGATCCACCTTGGAGGGGTCCTTGCCGGAAAACGCGCCGCCGCCATGGCGCGCCATGCCGCCGTAGGTGTCCACAATGATCTTGCGTCCCGTGAGACCGCAGTCTCCCATGGGTCCGCCGATCACAAACCGCCCGGTGGGGTTGATGTGATAGCGGGTTCGCTCGCTGAGCCATTTGGCGGGCAGCACGGGCGTGATGATGGTGTCCATCACGGCTTCGTGCAGGGTTTTTTGATCGATATCCTCGCGGTGCTGGGTGGACAGCACCACCGCTTCGATACCGACCGGGTGGGCATCCTCGTAGCGGAAGGTCACCTGGCTCTTGGCATCGGGTCGCAGCCACTCCAGCTCGCCGGATTTGCGCACCGCCGCCTGGCGCTGCACCAACTGATGGGCGTAGGTGATCGGCGCCGGCATCAGCGCTTCGGTCTCGTTGGTGGCATAGCCGAACATCAGACCCTGGTCGCCGGCGCCCTGCTCTTCAGGCGCCGCTCGATCCACCCCCTGGGCGATATCAGTGGACTGTTGACCCACCGCATTCAGCACCGCGCAGGTGTTGCCATCAAAGCCCGTATCCGAGTGATCGTAACCGATGTCCAGAACCGTCTCGCGTACCACGGACTCCACATCGATCACCGCATCGGTGGTCACTTCCCCTGCAACCATTACCAGACCGGTTTTGGTCAGGGTTTCACAGGCCACACGCGCCGTTTGGTCTTTGGCAAGAATGGCGTCCAGCACCGCGTCGGAGATCTGATCGGCCATCTTGTCGGGATGGCCCTCCGAGACGGACTCGGAGGTAAAAACGAAGGATTTAGCCATCGAGGAGCTGCCTCACATCGGAAACTATGGGTGCGGCCCGGCTGGGCCCTGACAAACAGCCAGTTTGGCGAATTCCGGCGCGCCTCGCAAGCTGGCGGCGGATTATGGACAAGTCTGGGGCGACCGCAACCGCGACGCTTTGAGCCGTTGCCCGGCAGGCGAGATGCTCTAAGATATGGCTCCCGCCAACCGCAACCCACAGACACAGAATGGCCACACAACACCACCGACTCTTGATCCTGGGCTCAGGTCCCGCCGGCTACACCGCCGCCGTTTACGCTGCCCGGGCCGCATTAGAGCCGACGATCATCACCGGCATTGAAGTGGGCGGCCAGATGACCACCACCACGGACGTGGACAACTGGCCCGGCGACGAGGGGGGCGTGCAGGGGCCGGAACTCATGGAGCGCATGCAGCGCCACGCGGAGCGCTTCGGCACTCGGCTGGTTCATGACCACATCAACAAGGCCCAGTTGGGCGAGCGGCCGTTCCGCCTGATCGGCGATGGGGGCCAGTACACCTGCGATGCCCTGATCATTGCCACCGGCGCCTCGGCCAAGTACCTGGGGCTGGCATCGGAACAGGCCTACCTGGGCCGCGGAGTCTCGGCCTGCGCCACCTGTGACGGTTTCTTCTTCCGCGAGCAGCCCGTCGCCGTCATCGGTGGCGGTAACACGGCTGTGGAAGAGGCCTTGTACCTGTCCAACATTGCATCACAGGTGACCGTCGTGCATCGCAGGGATCAGTTCCGTGCCGAAAAAATCCTCAGCAACAAGCTGATCGGCAAGAGTGAGTCGGACAAAGTGGACATTCGCTGGGATCACGTCCTGGACGAAGTGCTGGGCGATGACAATGGCGTCACCGGCATGCGCATCAAGAACGTAAAGACCGGCGCCACCACCGAGCTGCCCCTGCAGGGCGTTTTCATCGCCATCGGCCACAAACCCAACACGGATATCTTCGCCGGACAGTTGGACATGACCGGTGGTTACATCAACGTGCGCACCGGCAGCGAGGGGTACGCCACCATGACCAGCATCGAAGGCGTGTTTGCCGCCGGCGACGTCGCAGACCCCGTTTACCGGCAGGCGGTGACCTCCGCCGGCGCCGGGTGCATGGCGGCTCTCGACACCGAACGCTATCTGGAGCACAGCTGACATGCGCATTGCTCAATACAGTTCCTACGGGGACCCTGCCGCGGTCATTGGCGTCGTCGAGGCGCCGGATCCTGTTGCCGCGGCGGGCGAGGCCGTCGTGCGCGTGGATGCCGCGCCCATTCATCTGGCCGACCTGTACTGCATGCGGGGCCTGCCGAGCTTCCGCATGCCGCTGCCCGCCACGCCGGGCTTTGAGGGGGTGGGCACGGTCATCCAGTTGGGCGACGGCGTCGACACGTTGACGCTGGGCCAGCGGGTGATGCTGCCCATGGGCACCCAGACCTGGGTGGAGCAGTTGGCGGCTCCGGCCGCCCAGTTCGCACCGGCTCCGGCGGGCAACCTGGAAGAGCTGGCCCTGCTCCCCATCAACCCGCCCACGTCCTATCTGATTCTCGAAGACTATGGCGACCTCGAGGCCGGCGACTGGGTCATCCAGAATGCGGCCAACTCCAACTGTGGGCGTTACCTGATTCAGCTGGCGCGGTTGCGCGGCATCAAGACGGTCAACGTGGTGCGCCGAGAGGAGCTTATTCCGGAGCTTCAAGCCATCGGCGGCGACGTGGTGCTGATGGACGGCGACGATCTGCCGGCGCGGGTCGCCCAGGCGACGGACGGCGCGGCGATCCGGCTGGCCGTGGACGCCGTGAACGGCGCCGCCACGACCCGGCTGGCCGAGTGCCTGGCTGACGGCGGCACGGTGCTGATCTACGGCATGCTCACCGGCGAGCCCTGTCAGCTACCGGCGGACCTGGTGTTCCTGCGCGACATCCGCATGGAGGGCTTCTACACCATACGTTCCTTTGAAAAGCGCAGCGCCGACGAGATCAAAGGGATCTACGAGCACCTGGGGCAGCTGCTCGGTGACGGAACCCTGAGTGCCAAAATCGCGGCAACCTACTCCCTGGATCAGCTGGCCGACGCCGTCACTCACGCAGGCCGCAAAGGGGCCGAGCGGGAAGGCAAGATCATTCTGCTACCGAACGGGAGTTAGGGGACAGTGACCCTAACTCTGTAAGTTAGGGTCACTGTCCCCGAAG
>JBFFHS010000085.1:0-15309 GCA_041556855.1 Gammaproteobacteria bacterium | reverse complement strand
GTGAGACGGTTCTGCGCCACGACTCTGAGCGCTCGTGCAGCGGCGGTGGGACAAAGGGAGGTTTTCCTGTTGGCGGCGTCCGCAAACAACGCTTAGCCGGGAAACCGTGCGCTGGCGCCTTATGTCTACTGCCAGAGCAGTCACCAGGTCCCTCGTCTCAGCGCGTTGCGACAAGACCATCAGGGCTTCCCGACAGGCGGATGAATCTGAACGTTGCCGCCCGAGAGGATGCCTTCACAGCGTGCCACTTCCGCGCCGCCAGCATCGGATACAACCACCTGGACCTGATCGGGGTCATTTCCTTTCTTGCCGCCGGGTTCGCCGCCGTCCAGCAGGAATCCCGTGCAGGTGTAGCCGGACACATTGTTAAACCGCCCATTGCAGTCAAAAACGAGGGTGTCCTCCACCAGGCCCTTCTTGCCGCCAGGCTGTCCGGGGCCGGTCGCACTCCGGTCCTCACATTGAAGGATCGTCAAGTCATTGGTGTGAAACCTTGAACCATCCAGGAGGGGGTTCCCGGTGTTATGCCAATTGACTTCCAGAGCCCCGGAAGGCGTTGGGCCGACGTTGCCGCCAAATGTGCAGATCTTCTGCCCCGATGCATCCTCGCGCTGGATCTCGCCCTTGTCGAAGCCGCCGGTGGTGACCCAGCAGGGCCGCACGATTTCTTCACTGATCGTTGCGCCTTCGACTGCGCCTGAACCGTTCAGAACGACGCGCATGTGGGTGACGCCTTCAATGCCAGGCGTAATCGTGTTAACACCGTTATCGCCCACGGCCGTCAGGCCAATAATACTGGGATTCAATGTGCCTGGTCCGTAAAACTCAACCTGGGCGCCGAACTCACCCTCGTCGTTATCCACGTAGGTCAGGTCATTCACGGTCACGCGTCCCGGACCCTTCACAGTGCTGAAATCGAACTCAACGAACTGGCCTCGGAGATCAGCGTCATCGGGATCGTCCACCAGGCCATCCCCCCCAGCGTCGACCAGATCTTCCGCCACGATAACCAAGTTGCCCAGCGCGGTAGTGTTTTGGTACGGCGCCCCCGTTTGACCACCCACGCCAACGCCTGGTCCGCCGAAGTCCTCGTTCGGGGTTCCAAGATCCACATCTTCGCCGGAGCAATCGTTCGCAATGCCGCCAGGCGGGCAGGATGAGTCAAAGATGACAGCCGCGTTAGTTCCAACGCCGAACAATGGATTGAACCCGAATATGCCGACCGTTCCGTTCAAGCCACCGGACGCCCCGGCACCTTCCGAGACCTCATCGACCACGGTGCCTTCCGGCAACCCCTCAAAGTCAATTTCCGCGGCAAACGTTGGGTAGTTACAGACCAGGGCCAGCGCCAACCCCAGCCCAACCGTTCCTATTTTTGTCATTCTTATGCTCCTAGTCTCGGCCCATTTGACCAGTCACGAAACGGCACAGCACGGCGCGTTAACCACTGCGGCTTAACATAAACTGAATGCCGATATCAGAGAGGGGCATTTGACATAATTCCAGGTTCCCCAACGATTTTCCGAGCCGCCGGCGACACAGCTGAGAAACCGGATCACCGCCAGAACCCAGAGAAACTTTCGCCCCTCACCCGGGAACAACAATTCCCGGCAAAACGCTCCGCGCGCAGAAAGGCATCGGTTTCTCGGGACTAGGCCATCACTGCCTAGTGTCGCAGGCTTATCGCGCCCCTCGCGCCCCTCGCGCCTAGGGCGCCAGCTCCGCCAGCAGATCCTGAATAATCATGCGCTGGTAGTAGCCGGGCTGCATATCCTGGGCCTGCTGAAGCATGGAACGCAGCTCATTGTTGTCCGCGGTGATCTCGCAGGTGTCGAACCGACCGCGCAGAACGTGATGCGGGAAACTCAACAACGCCGCCATCAAGCCTTGCTGGGCAGCGCCGCGCCACAGGGACGCTGCCGCACAGGGGTCTTGGGTCAGCCCCTGCATGCCCTCGTCATAGAGGTAGCCCAGCACGAACTGCGCCTGCCGATAGCCCCCCTCGGCTGCCCTGTGCAGATCGGGATGTCCTTCCGCTGCGCGGCCGTTCTCGGCAAGTGCGCGGGCGAGCTGGTAGCGAAAGCGCAGGTTATCGGGCTCTGCGGCGACAGCCTGGCGGCAGGCGCCGATGGCCGCCGTGGAAACATCCGCGCCACTCACCCCTGCAGCGACAACCTTGTCGGGATCTGATCGATGAGCCGCCAGCCGGTCGCAATCTGTGACGTCGGCCGCCTCCAGCGGCAGCGCCGGCAGATAGGCAATGGCGCTCAAGATGACCGTCATGGTGGTTTTCATCATGTGTCGTCCCCCGCCCCTGCGATTCTATCCCGTTCGTGCAGCGACAAGGCATCCGCCTGGTCGCAGCGCTCGGTTGAAGCGGCCCCGCATTTCGGGGGGTTGGTTGACAAACTCCTCGCAAGCGCGTGTCCTGTGGGCGTGACTGACCTGATCTTCGCCCCGCATGTCTGTTGTTGCTGTTGTCGCCAGCAGGTCATGCCGCGCGAGAGGGTGGTTGCGGGTCGTTAGACCGCAAATTAGAGTAACCAAATCACCAAAAACCTGCGCGATCCCGCCGCGTTTGCAGGTCTCTTTGAAGGTGATGCGCACGTCATCCGCGACGCGGGCGGGCGTGCCTCGGACGAGCCATTCGCTTGCTGGTCACCCACACAGGGCGCTACATTGCGCCCTGATATCGAGGCGCCGCTGCCCGCGCCAGGCAACGCCGCCAGCGGAACCGCGTCGTCCGTCCTAGCGGGCGTTTTTCCAATCGGTCCAGAGACGATCTGACCGGGCGAGGACATACATGAGTGCAGTGCGGCTGATCTGCTACCAACACGCCGCCGGGCCACAAGCGGCCTGGGTTGACGCTGTGGACCGGGTGTACGAGTTGGGTCCGGCGAGCGAGCTGGTCGTCGAGCGGCTCAAGCTGGGCGAGCTGGCGTTGCCCAAGCCGGGTCCTGAGCTTGGCGCCTTGCAGCTGCTGCCGCCATTGTTCGGCAGCCGGCGCGTATTTGCCGTGGGCTACAACTATCGTGATCACGCGGCAGAGCTCACCACGCCGGTGCCTGAGTGGCCCAATCTGTTTATCCGCCAGCCTCAGTCCCTGGTGGGTCACGACGCTCAGGTGATCAAGCCCGCGGCCTACGAAAGCTATGACTACGAGGGCGAGCTGGCCGTGGTGATCGGTGCCGGCGGCCGCGCCATTCCCCCGGCGGACTGTCTGGGGCATGTGTTCGGCTACACCTGTCTCCTGGACGGTTCAGTGCGCGAGATCCAGAAGCACTCCCTGGCCGCGGGCAAGAACTTCGACCGCTCCGGCGCCATGGGTCCGTGGATCGTGCCCGCCGGGACGCTGGCAGCGGAGGAAACTTTCCGCTTGTGCACCACTGTCAACGGGGAGGTGCGCCAGCAGGCCAGCAGCATCGATATGGTGTTTTCCATCGCCGAGCTGATTCATGCTCTGTCGCTGGTGACGGAGCTTTTGCCTGGCGACGTGATCTCCACCGGCACGCCCGCAGGCGTCGGCATGTCCTTCGATCCGCCCCGCTATCTTAAGGTGGGCGATCAGGTCCAGGTGACCATCGCCGGTATCGGCACGCTGCGCGTCACGGTGGCCGCGGCCTAGCCGGGCGCGGTAGCCTCATCCAGATCTAAACCGGCCGGGACGTTCTTAAGGGTCAGAATGGCCAGTCCGGCGATGGCCATGGACGGCACCACCGCCAGGGTAAAAGACCACTGCCAGCCGATGGCGGGGATGGCGTAGGCGACCGCCAGCGGGAAGGTTGCGTGCCCCAGGTTGAGCGCAAACGAGCCGGCAAAGCCGGCCGCTGTGGCCCGGATATGGGTGGGAAAGGTCTCCACCAACAGCATGCTCAACGCTGCCGCATTGCCATAAAAGAAACCCGCCATCAGCGCGAACCAGAACACGTCTTCGGCATAGCTGTCCGGCAGCCACAGCAACGCCAGGGTCGCTAGAGAGCCCAGTCCCGCCCACAGCGCGCAGGTGTTGCGGCGAGTCAGGTAAAACTCGCCGATCACCGCCACCGCAAAATAGCCCAGAACGCCCACACCGTAGGACATCCCCACGATGGCGGTGGCCTCTTCGATGGAGTAGCCGCGAAATTCATTGAAATAGGACGGGAAATAAAACGCGGTCCCCGCATAGGCGCCGCCGAACAGAAAGAAGGCGGTGAAGCAGGCAAGCGTCTTGTAGCGAAAATCGGGATGGAACAGGGGGGCCAGAGTGGTCAGAAAATGACGTGCCTGGCGGGTGGTGGATTCTGGCGCTGCGCTGCGAGCTGCTTGGAAACGCCGGCTCTCGGGTAGATAACGGGCAATGAGAAAGGCGATGGGGATCACCAGCAGCGCGGGCAGAAAAATATAGCGCCAGCCCCATGTGGCAATCAGCGGTGCCACAAACAAAGACGCCACAAACCAGCCCACCGGGTAACCGCACTGCAACAACGCCACCAGCAGGCCGCGAAAGCGGGCCGGGGCGGCCTCGGCGACGTAAGCGCTGGTGATCGGTGACAGGCCGTTACTGATGCCAAAGGCGAGCATGCGCATGACGGTCAGACTGACCAGGCCGATGACCAGGGCATGCAGGCCGACCAGCAGCGCGGATAACGCCAGGCAGATGATGAACATGATGCGGCGCCCGAAGCGGTCCGCCAGGATGCCGATGGCGACGGAAGCGAAGGCGGCGAAGACGAAGGACAGGGACAGGACCCAGCCCACCTGCTCGATGCCCGCGCCGAACTCGTCTCGTATGCCCGGAATCGCGTAACCGAACAGGGACTGGTCCATGCTGGTCAGGCTCCAGCCGAACAAGCAGGCCAGGAAGATGACCAGGGGATAGCCGCTGAGCGCTGCTCCGGCATCCCGGAGCTTGGTGAAGGCCGCTCCCATGGTAGCCGAGAAGGCGGCCCGGTTAGCGGGGCTCTTCCACCAACTCGGTGATCTCGCCGACGGGGCCGATGAAGGCGGCGCTGCGGCAGCCGCCGTAGGCTAGCGACGCATCCCGCACCGGCTCACTGATGAACTCCACATCCAGATCATCCAGAGACTTCACTGAGAAGCTGCCGATGGCGTTACCCGGCGGCAGCTGACCGGCCACCTGGGGCCGCGGCGTGGCCGGTTCGGGATAGCCGTCAATCTCCAAGAAGTTCGCCTCCTCTGCCAGGGCGACGAAGGCCATCTTCATGGGATGGTCCTCGGGCAGCCCGTTGGCCTTGGCGATGATGCCCACCTGGGCGTCCCGTTCCTCCTGGGGTTCGATATCGAATCGGGAGGTATAGAAATCATGAATGCCGGCGGTGCCGGGGCCGGCCGTGACGAAAATAAAGTTGCGCCCAACGAAGGAGCCCGGATCGGGCAGCAGAGACTCTTCCTTGGGCCCGGTATCGCAGGTCAGATAGAGGACTTCCTGGGCGGGTCCGATCACCTGCATGGCGTGGATGGTGGGGTAGTCCATGCCGATGCTGGCCGGCGGGCCGATGATTTTGAAGGGGCTGTTGACCAGGCGTTCGTTCAGCTTATAGACGTCTTCGATCACGATCTCCCAGGCGTTCCACCCGAAGGTGGTGAGGGGCTGGTAGCCGGGCACCGCTTCACTTTGCACGGCCCGGATGTAGACGTCGGCGCCGCTTTCAGGGCGCATCAGAATGTAGGGGTTGCCTGCTACCCCGGTTGCGCCCCAGGAGGCGGCCAGGGTGTCGCTGACGTTGCCCCGTTCCACGACGGTGTAACCCAGCCACTGGCTGTACCATTCTTCCATGGGGCCAAGATCAGGCGCCGCCGTGGTGCCCATCTTGACGCGGCTGATTTTGGGCACCGGAGTGCCGCTGGTTTCGGTCATGATGGTGCCCTCTGTGGAACTCCGCCGGAAGCCTGCCGGAGGAGCTGCCCGAGCAGACAGCCCCCCCGGGGTGTATCAGAAATCCACCGCCACTCGAACGCCGAAGGTGCGCTTGTCCTGGGGCAGCAGGATGATACCCAGCTGATTGAACGCAAAAAACGGATCCGGCGTCAATGAAAAGTCCGTGAACTCGGCACCGCCGCGCCAGGTTTCCTCGTCCAGGGCATTCTTGGCGTACACTTCCACCCGCAGGTCATCCCGCTCGATGCCGATTCGCGCGTTCAGCAGGTAATAGGACTGCAGCGTTGCCAGATTGGTCTGGCCCGCGAAGGCCTCGCCCATATACATGAGGTCGCCCCGCACAAACCAGTCCCAGTCGGCGTTGGCCCGCCCCGTGTAGGTCGAGGACAAGTTCCACGACCATTCTGGGAAGCGGCTCGACTTCCTGTCCCTCAGGTTGACCACCCGCTCGCCGACCGGCAGACCGCAGACGGGCTGGGCGGCGTTTTGCGGGCACAGAGTGTCTCGGGCGGAAGCGGTGCTGGCGAAGAACTCCGTGAACTTGTTGTCGTTCCAGGTCAGGTTGAAATTGACGTTCCAGTTGTCTGTCACAGCCAGCGCGCTTTCCAGCTCAACACCCCAGTATTCGGAGCTGCCCGCCGTGGAGACGGATCGGAAGTTGGCGTTGGTATTGGGGATGCCATCGCCGTCCGCATCCTCCCATACGGTCACAAAGCGGGCGGACGGGTTGTTGAGCCACTCCTGCCAGTAGGCCGCCACGTTCACCAGCAACCGTCCCTCCAGCCAGGATGATTTAAGGTCGATTTCGTAGGCGTTGAGCTCCTGATCGGGTGTCACCGGGTCGTCACGGCTGAAGCCCTGACGTAGATATTGATCACACTGGGAGGCGTTATTTGGCTGGCCAGTGACCGGATCTGCCGGATAATTTTGATCGTAATCCACATCACTACAGTTCAGCACGTTGGAGTTGATCACGCCCGGAATCACGCTCTGGGAATAGGTGGCGTAGACATTGATGTCGTCGGTGACCTTGTAGGTCAGACTGAGTCGTGGCAGCTCGCTATCCACAGTGTTGATGAAGGCGTTAGGCCGGCCGTCGTTGCGCTCGTCGCTCTGGACGCGCAGCTCCGCGTCAATAACGAATCGATCGGTCACGTCAAAAGACACGGCGCCGTAGATGCCGGTGACGTCGATGAAATCACCCGCATCCAGGGGCTGGCCAAACGAAGCCGCCGTGTTACAGGGGAAGCCCGGGAAAAACGCCCCGATCCCGCAACTGTGGATCAAGTCGCCGCCGCCGGCGCTGGTCGCGAACTCCTGCTGATACCAGCTCGCGCCCACCAGCCAGCGCAGGCGCCCCTCGGGGCTCGACTCGAGGCGGATATCAAAACTGTCGTCTTCGCCGTATTGGGGATTTGTGACGTACCAGGCCTCAGCGGTGGTCATGTCCCAGTCGCGCAGGCTGGCGGCACCGTTCTCATTGGTCGCCAGGGTCGCATTGAGGACCATGCCGTTTTCGAACTCGTAGGTTCCTGCCAGGCTGAAACGTGTCATGCGGCGCTCCAGGCCAAACCCGTCGGCGATGGGCGCCCCGGGCACCGGAAACTGATTCGGCAGCGTCCCGGCGGCCAGGTTTGGGATGGTCAGGTTAGGCTGCCCGACGGTGTTCTCTGCCAGCAGGACAGGGAAGAAGCTGGTGTTGGAATCCACCCTGGGCGCACCGGCCCCGCCGGGGTCGGGGATGTCGCCGCACAGGAAATTGGCCGGCGTCAGCGTGACGGGCTCACCGGCTTCGTTGAACCCAGACGATGTCGTGCCCGTGCAGGTGTCATTGAATCGGCCCTGCAAGAACGCCACCGCCTCGGAGCCATCGTCGTCGACCTGATGGTAGGCGCGAAATTTCAGGGTGAGATTGTCAGTAGGCTTGAAGAGCAGCGCCAGGAAAGCCGACACCGAGGACTGTTCCCCCAGCGCCCCGCCGTCTGATGCAGTGTAGTGGTTGCCCTTGTTGTACGAGCTTCCGCCGACCCGGAAAGCCAATTTGTCCTGGATGATCGGACCCTCGATGCTGGCCTGGAACTCCAGGGACTCCCGCTGGCCTGCATCCGCAATGACTCGGCCGGCAAACTCTTCCAGGTTCGGGTCTCTGGTCACGTAGTTGATGGCGCCGGCGAAGGAGTTGCGGCCGAACAGGGCCGATTGAGGACCCTTGACGATTTCCACCCGCTCCAGGTCAACGAGCGCCAACGACTGGGCGCCCTGCAGGGCAAACACGCCGTCCACGAACGCCGAGGACGTTGCCAAGGAGGAGTAGGGGCTGCCTTCCACGCCGCGGAACCGCAGATCCCCGAATAATCGTCCCGGTCGGGTACCGCCCAGGTTACTGTTGACCTGAAATCCCGTGGTTTGCATGGAGATGTCTTCCAGGTTTGCAAAGCCAGCGCGATCGATAGTCTCGCCGCTGAAAGCGGTGACCGATAATGGAACGTCCTGTAGGCTCTCCTCACGGCGCCGGGCGGTGACGATGACTTCCTCCACTTCTTGGGCGTAGACGGGTGGCCCGACGAGTGTGCTGGTGGTGATTGAGCCCAGCGCAAGGACGCCCATGGTGATGCTCAGAATAGTCTGGCGCATGCCTTTCCCCCTTCCTGATCTGATCGGATCGCGCTGCCTGTTGTTGCAAGACTGCTGCGGACGACCGAGTATACGGACGCCGGCGGGCGGCCGCTAGCCTTCGGGTTGTTGCGTATCGTCCACAGTGTCACGCAAACGCTGCCCCGGGGACAGGGGATCGCTTTTGTCGGGATGAGGGTCACCCATGAGTCAGGAAACCGCCATGAAACTGTTTTATTCGCCGTTCCATAAATTTATCCATAAAGCCCTGGTCGTGGCCCACGAGGTTGGCCTGTGGGACCGCCTGGAATTCGTCCCCACCTATCCGTTCAATAACCTGAAGGGCGAGCCCCAGGGTGATAAGTACTCCATTGCCGCCATCAATCCGCTGGGCAAGGTGCCGACCCTGGCGCTGGAGGATGGCATGGTGATTTACGGCAGCCAGGCCATCGTCGAGTATTTCGACAGCAACAGCGCCAACGGCATCCGGTTATTCCCCCCGGCGGGCCCGGCTCGCTGGGACAACCTGACGCGCCTGGCGCTCGCTGACACCATGTTTGAGGTTACCGTCACCATCAGCATGGAGGGGGGGTTGCCCGAGGACGAGCAGCGCCGCAAGGTCTATGAGTGGATCTGGCCCAAGCTGATCCGCGCGTTGGATCGCCTGGAGCAAAGAACGGCCCAGGGATTCGACGGCTTCGACATCGGGCAGGCCGCCGCCCTGCAGGGGATCAGCTACCTGCACTACCGCTCCAAGGTGCAGGCCGATCCGGTCCAGCCGGACTATGACTGGATGGTGGGGCGGCCCCATCTGACGGCCTGGTGGGAGCAAACGCTTCAGCGACCCTCGGTACAAAGCCACTACATGCAGGACTATGTGGGCGATGACAGCGCCGAATTCTGTCAGGCCAACGTCCGCGAAGTGCTGGCGCTGCAGGGCAACGGCTAGCGGGATCAGCGTAACGAGGGGGCAACGCCATGCCAGAACATGTTTTGCTTCGCCGCGTTGGCTTGGGCCTGGCGTGTCTGCTCATGGCCAGCGCCCAGGCGGGCCCCGAATACGACCTGGACCGCAAGCAGCTGGAAAGCGTCGTGGAAGACCTTAAAGCCTGGCTCCCCGGCTCCTGGGATTCCTTTCCCCAGGTTTACTACGAGCGCACCGTGGCTAGCCCTGAGGAGGGCGAGCATGAGCACTGGCATCGCATCTTCGCGTTGATCGACGCGCCCCAGGTGGGTGAGGTCGTGTTCTATGGCCAGCTCAACGTGGGCGGCCGGGACGGCGCCATCATGGGGGGCAGCCAGGTTCTTTATAAAACCTGGATCGACGAGGCGCGCGGCGTGGTGGTGATCAACGGTCAGGGTCCCAAGGATCCCGATCGCTTCGAAAATCTGCACGAGCGGCCCGAGCTCTGGCATGAGGTGCAGATGCGCGACGAGGCCGGCATCCGCTGCGACTTCATCTGGCGGCGGGACGGCGAGCAGATCGTGGGCGTGCTGGAGGGCAAGACGGAAGAACGCCGCAAGTACGGTCCGGGCACCTGCAGCTATATCTCGCCGCGCACCGATGCGGAGTTCTATGCCGATGCGGAGTGGGTGCTGACACCGAATGAGCTGTGGCTATACGACATTAACACCATGGGCGGCTACCGCTTTCTGGGGCGGGAGGATCGCACCCACATTCGGCTGTACAAGGCTCAGCCCTACGCGTGTGCCGTGGGGAGTGGCGCCGCGGCCCGGACCTGGAACGGCCACGACCGGGGCTTTGCGGCTGACCTGGAGATGGGCGGTCAAACGCTGAGGCTGCTGCTGCTGCGCGGCGAATATCCGGCTGCCGACGGCTACGGCCTGGACGACGAATTGCGCCTCATGCTGCATCCGCCGGGCGACCCGACGCCCTTGGCCCAGAGCCGCGCCGCCCCGGGCGCCGAGCGCATCAGCCTGGCTCACGGGGGCACCCGGATCGAATGTACCCGGCAGGTGGAATTTCCGCCCATGGCCCAGGCGGATTAGGGCCGGCTTCAGCCTGCGATGGCGAGATCCAGCAGCGCCTGGCGTCGCTCGTTGTGAACCACGTGCAGCGCCTGCTCCAGGGCGGCGGGAAGCTCGCCCGCGGTGGTGACTCGCGCCCCATAGCCGCCGCAGGCAGCCGCCACCTGGGCAAAATCCGGTGACGGCGGCAGCCCCGACAGGGGCGGCCATTCAAGCTGGGCCGCATGGCCTTGGGGATACATCAGCCGCGCCGCGTGTCGGACCGAATCCCAACCCGCGTTGTTGAACAGGATGGTCAAGAAGGGCAGCTCGTGAGCGGCCGCAAACTGATGGCAGGCTAACGGGTTGGCCAGCATATAGGAGCCGTCGCCCAGGGTGGCGATGACGGTCCGTTCCGGCGCCGCGACTTTCGCCCCCAGGGCTGCCGCCAGACCCCAACCCAGCCCGCCGGCCATGCAGCTGCCAAAGAAATCCTTCGGGCCGGTGAACCTCATATAGGGCCGTTGAATGCCGATCTCGTTGAAGATGGTGGTCGCGGGCGTGCGCAGCTCGTCGATGCACTGGCTGGCGAAGGCATAGCTGAGCGGCTCACCGTCGGCCGGTGTAAAGCGCGCCGGGCGCAAGGCGCTGGCTTGGGCGGCCACCGCTTTACGGCGCGCGTCGTCGCCGGCCGCATGGGCTCCGGCAAGGGCGGTTTCCAGAGCCGTCAGAAAGGCAGCGGGCTCGGCCGTGATGTTCAGAGCACGGCCAAACTCGCGTACCGGATAGGACTGAAAAAGTGGGTCCGCACCCACCTGGATGAGGCTGCAGTCCGCTGGCGGGCTCGCCTGCTTGGGCAGCCAGGGCACCGGCGCCTCCAGAATCAGGACCGCATCCGCCGTGGTGAGCCAGGGCGCCACGTCGTGTCCGCCGTGCATGGGATGATCGCCGGGCAGACACACGTAATTGGATCGGAACTCCACCACCGGCCAGGCGTAACGCTCAGCCAGGCGGCCGAGGATGGGCATGGCGGCCGGGTCGCGGCCCGAGCGGGCGGTGATGACCAGGGGGTTCTGAGCCGCGGCCAGCAGCTGCGCGGCGCGGGCCACGGCCGCGCCATCCGCGGCCGCCGTGGTGGCGGGCTGCACCGCGGAGGGTGCGGCGCTGGCGAGCGTCTCAAGCTCGCTGGCCAGAATCTCCCGGGGCAAGCTCAAATAGACCGGGCCCTTGGGGTCGGAGCAGGCGATGCTGAGCGCGCGATCCACGACCCGCTGCAATTGATAGCCGCCGCGCAGCTCGTAGTCCCATTTCACGAATTCCCGCAGCATGCCGCCCTGGTCGTACATCTCCTGGGTCCAGTGAATGAACTCGTCGCGGCTGCCCGGCATCTCCCCGTCCGTCAGGGGTGTGCGGCCGGACGTGAACAACATGGGGATCTGGTCGCTGCTGGCATTGATGACGCCCATCAGGGCGTTGGCGAGTCCGACATTCACGTGCACCATGACCGCCTGGGGCCGGCCGGTCATCAGATAGGCCCCGTGGGCCATGCACACCGCGGCATTTTCATGGGCCGCCGGCAGCGCCCGGGGAAAGGTCAATCCCGTGGCCGGCGCCCGGGCGTAGGCCTCCACCAGCGGGGCGAAGTCAGTCCCCGCGTTCAGGAACAGATAGTCGATGCCGCGCGCGGCCAACAGTTCCAGATAGGCCTCGGCGACGCTGAGCTGTGCTGCCATGGGTGAGGTCCTTAGTGCGGGCGCGACGTTGACAGCCGGGGGCGGCTCGTGAGAGATGAGTATACAAACGCCCGCTTAAGGCGTCTCGAGATCGCTGTAAAGGACCCGCCTATGAAGCCCAATACCCCCCTCAATCGCGTCCCACGGGAGCAGCTGCCACAGCGTATGCAGACCGCCTGGGACGGCGCCCTGAAGATGCACGGCGACACCACCTTCGTGGAGGTGGCCGGCAACAATCCCACCATGTACGACTGGTACATGGATGATTTCTACAAAAAGGTGTTCTACTCCGGGCGCATCGATACCCAGATCGTCGAACTGGTGCGGCTGCGGCTGGCCAATATTCACGGCTGCGCCTTCTGCAATCGCTCCGATACCGCGGCGGCTCTGGCAGCCGGCATATCCCAGGAACAAATCGATCAGCTGGACGACTACGAGAACGGGCCCTTCTCAGAACGAGAACAGGCTGCCCTCGCCCTGGCCGATGTCATGGTGCTCACCAACCCGCAAGGTGCCGTGACGCCCCCGCTGTACCGGCGCTGCAAGCAACACTTCACGGACGGCGAGTTGTACGAGCTGGGCATCATCATGGCCGTGCTCTGCGGCATGGCGAAATTCATATTTGCTTTCGACCTGGTGGAGAAGGAGGACTACTGCCCCTTCGTGCCGGCTGCCTGAGGCCGATCATGGTTGTGCGCGGATATTCGAGCTGTGACTGGGGTCAGGTGCATTACTGGCATGCGGGCGACGCCGGTCCTGCTTGCGTTTTCTTCCACGAGTCGCCGCTGTCAGGCGCCGCCTACCAGGCAGCACTGCCCCACCTGGGCGCAAGCCTGCGCGCCTACGCGTTTGATACGCCCGGTTATGGGCTGTCGGATCCGCCGCCGGAAGACCGCTTTGAGATACCCGACTACGCGGCGCGCCTGCTGCAGGCCATCGATGCCCTGGGCCTGGATCACTTTGCCGTGGCGGGCGTGCACACCGGGGCGTCCCTGGCCATCGAGGTGGCGCGCCAGGCGGGCATGGAACGGGTGAGCCATGCGGTATTGACCGGGGTGCCCCTGTTCTCCGCCGAGGAGCGGGAAGAGTGGCTGAAGTCCTGGTCGCCACCCATGCGGCCGGACGCGGATGGCACCCATCTGAGCTGGGCCTGGGCGCGCTATCAGCGGGTCTGGGGGGCGGAGACCGATCCGGCGGTCCTGCACGTCGGTGTCAGGCATATCCTGGATGTCATCGAGCGCTATCAATGGGCTTACAACGCGGCGTTTCGCTATGATCCGGCGCCGGCCCTGCCGGGCTTGACCTGTCCCACCCTGTTGCTGGATGCGGAGCACGACCTGCTGGCGGGCTTCGACGAGCCCGCCGCGGCCCTGTTGCCGGATGCCCGCATCCAGATCATTCCCGGTCTGCCGGGCCAATTACCGATCCGAATGCCCGAGGCTTACGCGGCCCATGTGGCGGAGTTCATAGGCTAGGGCGCTTTTCGCGGGGCGAAACGAGGGGTGCCGCGAATTGACAGGCCCGTTGCCCGCATTAGTATGGAGTTTCCCGCAACAGACTCACGACAAACGAAGCACCACCGCGGGCACCCATCCACAAGAGGGAAAGTCATGGAAAAGCGCCATGTTTGGCGGTTGGCAGGCCTGCCAGCCATTGTCACCGGGGCGGTTGCCGCCGTTTTGGTAGCACCGGTTGTTGCGCATGCACAACAAGATCTTGCGCTGGAGGAGGTGGTGGTCACCGCCGAGCGCCGCGAGGCGGTCCTGCAGGACGTGCCCGTGGCGGTCAGCGCCTTCGATGAGAACGAGATCGAGCGCCGCCAGGCCTTCAATGTGAAAGATGTGGTCAACAACGTGCCCAACCTGGTGGGCGTCAACAACGTAGGTCAGAGCACAGCCACCACCGTGTTCCTGCGCGGGGTCGGCACCACCGAGTCCATCGTGACGGTGGATACGGCCATGGGCTTTTATCTGGACGACGTCTACATCGCCCGCCAGGGTGTGAACAACTTCAGCCTCTACGACGTGGAGCGGGTCGAAGTGCTGCGCGGGCCCCAGGGCACCCTGTACGGGCGCAATACCAACGCCGGCGCCATCAACGTCATCACCACCAAGCCTCAGCCGGAAAATGCCTTCAGCGGCGAGCTGTCCTATGGCGAGTTTGAACGCGTCAACATCAAGGGCCTGGCCAATTTCGCGCTGCAAGACAACCTCTTCTTACGCTTCAACGCGCTGTCCCAGACCGGGGACGGCTACGTCTTCAACACCTCCCTCAACAAAGAGGTCAATGACGTGGATTTCTTGGGCTGGCGAGCCGGTTTGCGCTGGCTGCCCACGGAAGACTTTGAGGTCCTTGTGACCGCGGATAGCAGCAGCAGCGAGGAGAACGGCAAGTATGGGGTCAATTTTTTCCCTGCTCCACCCGCAGACATCTTCTCCATCGTGAGCGTGACCGACAATTTCAACAAGTCGGAAAACGACGGCGTCGCCGTCACGTTGAACTGGGACATCAGCGACAATCTGTCCCTGCAGTCCATCACGTCCATGCGCAATACCTACCAGAGATGGACGCTGGATCTCAGCGACACCCTGCCCGTGCCCGTCTTCGAGCTGTGGACCATCAACGACAGCGATCAGCTCAGCCAGGAACTCAAGCTCACGGGCACGGCGGCAGACGGTCGCCTGAACTATGTGGCGGGGCTGTTTTATTTCGACGAGGACAGCTTTTCCTTCATTGGCGATCGGTTTTTTGCGGGCAACCTGTTGGCGCGTGATTACGACGTGGACGTCACCAGCTATGCCGCCTATTTCGACGGCACCTATGACCTGACCGAAAAGCTGTCCCTGGTCGTGGGCGGGCGGTTCACCCAGGATGACAAGACCATTGATATCCAGGCTGCTGTCGGCGTGGCCCCCGGATTTTCCAGCGCCGGCGGTACGCCGACCTGGAACAGCGACACGCTGCGGGCAAACGGCACGCCCACGGAGCTTGATTTCGACGACTTCACGCCCAAGTTCGGCTTTAAATACGCCTTCAACGAGAATCTGGATGGCTATCTCACCTTCACCCAGGGTTTCCGCGCCGGCGGCTGGGCGGCCCGGACCAATAACCCCCTGC